>JAYUBO010000304.1:0-3962 GCA_043740815.1 Frankiales bacterium
GGGTCGAGGTCGTCACCGACGAGCGGGTCTTCCTGCGCGACGACCGCGCGCTCAGCCACAAGCAGGCGCTGGCCGCACAGGTCCTGCTCACCGGTTGCCGCACGATCATCAGCGTCACCCCGATGCCGTCCGTGCCGGTCCGCTGCGTGGAGGTCGACAACGCCGACCACCTCTACCTCGCCGGTGAGGCGATGGTGCCGACCCACAACTCCACGCTCGGCCTCGACATCGCCCGCTGCGCCTCGATCAAGCACGGCCAGCCGTCCTGCATCTTCTCCCTCGAGATGAGCAAGACCGAGATCACGATGCGTCTGCTGTCCGCCGAGGCGCGGGTGCCGTTGCACCACATGCGTTCCGGTTCGATGACCGACGACGACTGGGCCCGGCTCGCCCGCCGGATGGGCGAGGTTGCTGAGGCGCCGCTCTACCTCGACGACTCGCCCAACCTGACCATGATGGAGATCCGGGCCAAGGCCCGGCGCCTGAAGCAGCGCCACAACCTCAAGCTGATCGTCATCGATTATCTCCAGCTGATGAGCGGCAACAAGAAGGCCGAGTCGCGTCAGCAGGAGGTCTCGGAGATCTCCCGTGCCCTGAAGCTGCTCGCCAAAGAGCTCGAGATCCCGGTGATCGCGATGAGCCAGCTCAACCGCGGCGCCGAGCAGCGCACCGACAAGAAACCGCTGCTCGCCGACCTGCGCGAGTCAGGATCCATCGAGCAGGACGCTGACATGGTGATCCTGCTCCACCGCGAGGACGCCTATGAGAAGGAGAGCCCCCGCGCCGGTGAGGCCGACTTCATTGTCGCCAAGCACCGCAACGGGCCGACAGCTGTGATTACCGTGGCCTTCCAGGGCCACTACTCGCGGTTCGTCGATATGAGCCCTAGCTAGCTGGAATGGGCGAGCGGAAGGGTCTGGTGGACAATTCCGGGTCTCGGTGAGATGTCCTGAGAACTCGCAGCCCTGAGAGCCGCTCGTGAGAATTTTGGCTGCGGGGCAGACGATGGGGCCGAGGGCCAGCCGAGTGGGGACCTCACGGCTGGAGGCATCGGCCTGCAGGCGCAGACTCTGTCGGACGCACGGTGATGGTGGCGTAGCGATCGCCAGACCGACGATCGCAACGAGTCTGGTGTCCGCGCAGCGCAACGGTCTCGTGCTGTAGTGGGGACCTCACCGCTGTCGGTCCGGATCGCGGTGAGCCCACCGTGCAGCAGCAGCGCTGTGCCGAGCAGCTCAGACACCCACACCTGCAGGTGCAGGCCGGTGTCGGGTGGCTTCGAGTGGGGCACCACTGCATCGTGTCTTGACGAGAAATGGTTGGGTGAAGGTATGCGTGCGCTGGCAGTCACTCCTGGAACCAAGGACTCCTTGCAGCTGATCGAGCTGCCCGAACCGACACCTGAGCAGGGCGCAGTGCTGGTCGAGGGCTTGGCGATCGGGTTATGCGGCACCGACGTCGAGATCGTGTCGGGTGCCTACGGCCAGGCGCCTCCAGGCCAGGACCACCTGGTACTCGGCCACGAGAACCTGGGGCGGGTGAAGGAGCCCAGTGGTGACTTTGCGGAGGGTGACCTGGTGGTGGGGATCGTCCGACGTCCTGACCCGGTTCCGTGCGGGGCGTGCGCGGTGGGCGAGTGGGACATGTGCCGTAACGGGCAGTACACCGAGCACGGGATCCTGGGGCTGCACGGCTTCGCTCGTGAGCGGTGGCGAGGCGCCCCGGAAGCGATGCTGAAGCTACCGACCGAGCTTTCCGAGACGGGCGTGCTCCTGGAGCCGACGACGATCGTGGCAAAGGCATGGGAGCAGATCCAGCGGGTCGGGCAGCGCGCGTTCCACGACCCGCACGTCGCTGTCGTGACCGGCGCCGGACCCGTAGGTCTTCTCGCTGCCATGATCGGGGTGCAACGTGGCCTGGAGGTGCACGTCTTCGACCGGGTGACGGAGGGGTTGAAGCCCGAACTGGTGGCGCAGCTCGGTGCGACCTACCACCACGACACACTTCCGGAGTCAGGGATCGCCCCGGACGTGACCATCGAGTGCACGGGCGTGCCCTCGGTCGTGGTTGATGTGATCAGCTGTGCCGGGCGCGACGCCATCACGTGCCTGACCGGGGTGTCCACGGCGGGGAGCGCGTTGCCGTTTGATGTCGGTGGGTGGAACCGCAATGCGGTCCTGCAAAACGACGTCGTCCTGGGCACCGTCAACGCCAACCGGCGGCACTACGAAGGCGCCGCGCAGGCACTGCTGGCCGCTGATCCGGCCTGGCTCGCCCGGGTCATTACCCGACGGGTGCCGCTGGCGGACTTTGCCGACGCGTTCGCGCGTAGGCCTGATGACGTGAAGGTCGTGCTGGACCTGCAGGGGAGCTGACTGGTGTCGCTGATCGAGGACTACGCCCTGATCGGGGACCTTCACACGGCAGCGCTGATCGGCCGGGACGGGTCGCTGGACTGGATGTGCCTGCCGCACTTCGACAGCCCCGCCTGCTTCGCTGCGCTGCTGGGGACCCCCGAGCAAGGCCGCTGGCTGCTTTCCCCCGCGGGCGGGGGGACCTGCACCAGCCGGCGATACCACGGCGACACCCTCGTGCTGGAGACCGACTGGCACTGCACCGAAGGCAGTGTCCGAGTCGTCGACTTCATGCTTGCGGGTGGCGGCAAGGCTGACGTCATCCGGATCGTGCAGGGCCTCAGCGGCAGCGTCGCTATGACGATGGACCTGCGGCTGCGGTTCGACTACGGCCACATCGTTCCGTGGGTGACGCACGAGGCCGACGGCATCAGGGCCATCGCCGGACCCGACGCCGCCTACCTGCGGACCCCGGTGCCGGTTGACGGGCGCGGCACCGCCACCGTTGCAGACTTCCGGGTGTCGGCTGGCGACAGCCTGCCGTGGGTGCTGACCTGGACGCCGAGCCATCACCCTGAACCAGAGCGGGTGGATGCGTCAGCTGCTCTGCAGGACACTCTGGCGTTTTGGCAGCAGTGGAGCGGTCGTAGCCAGGTGAAGGGGACCTACCGCGATGCGGTGCAACGCTCGCTCATCACGTTGAAGGCGATGACGTTCGCTCCCACCGGCGGCATCGTCGCGGCGGCGACAACATCGCTGCCGGAGCAGATCGGTGGCCCGCGTAACTGGGACTACCGGTACTGCTGGTTGCGTGACGCGACCTTGACTCTGCAGTCCCTGCTGGGCGCCGGCTACGTCGAGGAGGCAGCCGCCTGGCGCGAATGGCTGCTCCGGGCGATCGCCGGCAGCCCGGCTGACCTGCAGATCATGTACGGCTTGGATGGGTCGCGTCGATTGCCGGAGTACGAGCTGCCGTGGCTTGGTGGCTACGAGGGGTCCTCGCCGGTGCGGGTGGGGAACGCTGCTGCTGATCAGCTGCAGCTCGACGTCTGGGGTGAGGTGCTTGATGGCCTCTCGCTGACTCGCAAGTCGCTGCTGCACAGCCCTGATGACAGCTGGGATGTCCAGACCGCCCTGATCGAGCACCTCGAAGGCGCCTGGCAGCAGCCCGACAACGGGCTGTGGGAGGTTCGCGGACCGCGCCAGCACTTCACCTACTCCAAGGTGATGGCTTGGGTCGCCGCCGATCGGATGATCGATGCCGTCCAGACCTCCGGGCTCACCGGACCCGTCGAGCGATGGCGCACCATGCGCGACACCGTCAAGGCCGAGATCCTGGACAAGGGATACGACGCCAAACGGACAACCTTCGTCGCCGCCTATGGCAGTTCCTCGCTGGACGCCAGCCTGCTGCTACTTGGCCGCGTCGGGTTCCTGCCGCACGACGACCCACGGATCCTGGGCACCGTCAGTGCCGTCCAGCGGGAGCTGACCGAGCAGGGCTTCGTGCTGCGCTACCGCACCGATGGTGGCGAAGACGGCCTACCCGCGGGCGAGGGTGTGTTCCTGGCCTGCTCGTTCTGGCTCGTCGACGCCCTGCACGCCGGG
>JAYUBO010000305.1:0-4269 GCA_043740815.1 Frankiales bacterium
GCTCGTCAACGTCGTCGCCGTCGTTTACCTGGTCACCTCCAAGCGCCTGTTCGGCGTCCGCGGCGGACATGCGGCCTTCGTGGCCGAGCGCGAGTCGGAGTCGCTGCTCGAGGTCGAGCAGGCCGCGATGTCGGTGAGCGGCAAACGCCTGCCTTGAGTGCCGGCCGAGCGTCGCTGCTCAGCCCGTCGTGGCTGTGGGGAACTTCACCCCTTTGCGAGCCCCCCCGTCACCTGGTTGTCACACCGACGAACGAAGATGGAGGCATGTTGACTCAGACCGTTCCACGTGACCCGCTTGGTGCCGAGTTGCACCTGCTCCACAGCGACTACGTCCGGCGGCTGAACGCAGCCGTGGCGCAGGACCGAGAGGACCTGGTGCCTGAGCTTGCCGATCTGTACACCGAGGAGGCCCTCACTCTTCTTAACGACGCGACCTGACCGCAGCAACCCGGTGCGACGGTGCGTGATCCCCGTTGGCTCTTAGGCGTTCCTCACGAAGAAGTGCGCGAACGGCGAGCCGATCGTCGCGACGAAAGCAGTCTTGACCCACGACCAGCCCAGCCGCTCGCGCTGGTCGAGGACCAGCACCACCAGGCCAAGGAACAACACCCCGTGAATCGGCCCCATGACGGGCACGGCGTTGAAGGACGTCGTGCGCTTAAGCACCGAGCACACGAGCAGCACTGCGAACGAGCAGGTCTCCACGAGGGCCACAACTCGCAGCGCCCGTAGGGCCAGCGGTTCTACGACGGGCGGCGTGGTGGCGGGGGTGGTGGTCATGTCTCCAGCTCGACGTCGGCGGTGTCGAAGTCGGCAGGGTCCAAGCCGGACTCAGGCGTCACGGGAAGCCACCAGCTCGTCCGCGGCGGCATAGGGATCGAGCTCTCCGGCGACGACGCGGGCGGCCAGGTCCAGCAGCGCCGTACCGGTGCGGAGGTCGACCCGCAGGGACGTCAGGGCGATCGCCTCGACTTCGTCGGCGGCACGACGGGTACGGCGGTCCGCGAGCCGCCCCGAGGAGGCGAGCCACTGCCCGTGCCTCTCGATCTGCTCGACCACCTCGTCGGCGCCCTCACCGCGAGAGGCGACGGTCTTGACGATCGGGACGCGCCAGCCGTCGTCGGTTCGGCGGTCGCCGAGGGACAGCATGTAGCGCAGGTCGCGGGCGACCGTGTCGGCGCCGTCGCGGTCGGCCTTGTTGACGACGAAGATGTCAGCCACCTCGAGGATCCCGGCCTTGGCCGCCTGGATCCCGTCACCCATACCGGGGGCGAGCAGGACCAGCGTCGTGTCGGCCAGCGAGGCAATTTCAAACTCGGCCTGCCCGACGCCGACGGTCTCGATGAGCACGACGTCGCAGCCGGCGGCGGACAGCACCCGCAGGGCCTGCGGCGTCGCCCACGACAGCCCGCCGAGGTGCCCGCGGGAGGCCATGGAGCGGATGAAGACGCCGTCGTCGGTGGCGTGCTCCTGCATCCGGACCCGGTCCCCCAGCAGCGCGCCACCGGAGAACGGTGAGGACGGGTCGACCGCGAGGACACCCACCTTCATGCCGCGCCGTCGGTAGGCCGCGACGAGGGCGTTGGTCGACGTCGACTTGCCCACACCGGGCGAGCCGGTGAGACCGATGACGCGCGCGTGCCCTGCCCGCGGGGCGAGCAGGGCCATCACCTCACGTAGGGCCGGTGACGCGTCCTCCACCAGGCTGATCAGACGGGCAACGGCACGCGCCTCCCCCGCCTCGGCACGCGCGACGAGGTCGGGGACGTCGAGGGCGCGGCGGGGGGCGGCCAGGACCTAGGCCGGGTTCTGAGCGGGAACGCTGATGAGCAGGGCGTCGCCCTGACCCCCGCCGCCGCACAGGGCGGCCGCACCGAGGCCGCCACCGCGGCGCTTGAGCTCGTGCGCGAGGTGCAGGACGACCCGGGCACCGGAAGCACCGATCGGGTGGCCCAAGGCGATCGCGCCGCCGTTGACGTTGACCTTGTCCGGGTCGACGCCGAGCGAGCGGGTGGAGGCGATGCCGACCGCGGCGAAAGCCTCGTTGAGCTCGAACAGGTCGATGTCAGCGAGATCCTGGCCGGACTTGGCAAGGGCCGCACGGATCGCGTTGGCGGGCTGCTCCTGCAGGGAGTTGTCGGGGCCGGCAACGATGCCGTGGGCACCGATCTCAGCGAGCCAGGTGAGGCCGAGGGCCTGCGCCTTGGCCTTGCTCATCACGACGACGGCGGCGGCGCCGTCGGAGATCTGCGAGGCGTTGCCGGCCGTCAGGGTGCCGTCCTTGGTGAAGGCCGGACGCAGCTTGGCGAGGGAGTCGGCGGTGGTGCCGGGCCGCACGCCCTCGTCCTCGGAGACGACGACGGGGTCGCCCTTGCGCTGTGGGATCGACACCGCGACGATCTCGTCCGCGAAGCGACCCTCCTTGATGGCTGCGGCTGCGAGCTCGTGGCTGCGAGCCGCGAACTCGTCCTGCTCCTCGCGGGTCTGGACGGCGAAGTTCTTGGCTGCGTTGTCGGTGGCCTCGCCCATCGGGACCTTGTCGAAGGCGTCGAACAGGCCGTCATGGAAAGTGGCGTCGACAATCTCGGCGTTGCCGTAGCGGTAGCCCTGGCGGGCCTTGGGCAGCAGGTAAGGCGCGTTGGTCATCGACTCCATGCCGCCGGCCACGACGACCTCGACCTCGCCCGCGCGGATCAGCTGGTCGGCCAGCGCGATGGCGTTGAGCCCGGACAGGCAGACCTTGTTGATGGTGAGCGCCGGGACGTTCATCGACAGGCCGCCCTTGACCGCCGCCTGGCGGGCCGTCATCTGGCCCTGGCCGGCCTGCAGCACGTGACCCATGATGACGTAGTCGACCTGGTCGCCGCTCACGCCGGCCTTCTCCAGGGCGCCGGCGATGGCGATCCCCCCGAGGTCCATGGCGGTGAGGTCCTTGAGCGCACCGGACAGCTTGCCGATCGGGGTACGTGCGCCGGCGACAATGACAGTGCTGGTCACGGGGGTCCTCCTGCGTCGGGAAAGATGCCTGCAACGATAGGCCTGCCCGTTCGCCACGTATGTAGGGAGCCCCTGAGGTGAAGGTCACGCACATCGACCACGTCGGCATTGCCGTCGCCGACCTCGACGCCGCGATCGCCTTCTACGAGAAGGCCTATGGCATGCGCTGCGTGCACGTCGAGGTCAACGAGGAGCAGGGCGTCCGGGAGGCCATGCTGGAGGTCGGCGAGTCCGGCTCCTACATCCAGCTGCTGAGCCCGCTGAACCCCGACACGACGATCGGGAGGTTCCTCGCCAAGAGCGGCCCCGGGATCCAGCAGATGGCCTATCGGGTCGACGACCTCGACGAGGTCAGCCAGCACCTGCGCAATGAGGGCCTGCAGCTGCTGTACGACGCCCCCAGGTCCGGCACCGCCGGGTCGCGGGTGAATTTCATTCACCCCAAGAGCTCAGGTGGCATCCTCGTCGAGCTGGTCGAGCCTGGCCCCGACGCGATGGGCGCCCACTAGCTCTCGCTGCGACCCCCAGGGGCGGAGGCAGCGCTCCTGCCCGCCAGCAGAACGTGCCCGCCCGGTCCTGGAAGCGCCCATTCGAGGGCCGGCACGAACGCTCGCTGCCAGTCGTCGAAGGAATGGCGGCCACCTGGTTGGACGACCAGCCGGTCCCGTGGTCGCGCCCAGCCACCTGCTAGCAGCGCCCGCCAGGTCAGGTGGGCGTCATACCGGGCCCCAGGGTCGTCGCTGCCGGCGAGCAGGTACACGTCGACCGGCCGGGGCGGCTCATGTCGGAACACCCAGTTCGGGCTGTGCGCGAGCCGGTCGGACCTGCTTTGCCACAATCCTCGCGCGAATCCGTCCGAGAGCGCATACCCGTAGCCGTCCAGGCTGACCGCCTGGTAGTACAGATCTGGGTGCCGGACCGCGAGGTCGAGGGCGCAGTAACCGCCCGTGGAGTAGCCGATCGCGGTCCAGCGCGCACCGGCGGTGCGCAGGTGCGACAGCACCCAGGACCGCACGTCAGTGGTCAGGAACATCTCATCACGCAGGCCATCACGGGTATCCGTGCATTCGAGGGACCGCAGCAGGCTGGTGTTGGTGGGTGGGAACACGACGATGGCCGGGGCCACTTCCCCCCCGCCGATCGCGCGGTCGAGGCTCGTGTCGGCAAGCACCCCGGTGATCCAGTTGGCCGGCACCCCCGGGCTGCCGTTGAAAGCCTCCACTACCGGGAAGCTGCGGTGCGCAAAAGCGGGTGTGTTGTACTGCTTGGGCA
>JAYUBO010000306.1:0-5359 GCA_043740815.1 Frankiales bacterium
CTTCGCGATCGACTGATCGCCCTGACGGGCGACAGCGATCACGTCGTCGCGGAACTCCTTGGGGTAGCGGGTAGGCACGAAGCTGATCCTTCCAGCGAAAACCACGTCTTCACAGGTCAGGAGTCAACCGAACCCTGGGCAGTCCCGAGCGAGGCTGGGGAGCACCTGGCCGGGACCGTGCTAACCGCCGCCGGCATGGACAGGAGCGTGCGCCTAGTCCTCGGGGATTTGCGGTACACGACCAGCCGCTTTACGCAGGTCTTACGCGAAGGCCTGACCGATGCCTCCCACGTCGTCCTCGAGGGCGCACACACGGCGATGCTCGACGCTCTCGCCACGGCCCTCGACCGATATGAGTGGTCACAGTGAGCACCCCGACTGACTGGCCCCCGGTGGCTGTTCTGGGCTCCGGCGCTGGGTCGCGTCCCGAGGCGAGCCCTGCCCGTGCAACGGATGCTCCCGTCATGGCGGCTACTGCAACACCCCGATGTGGCCGCACAACAGCGATGCCGACCACCTCACACCGCGCATCCTCGGCGGCAAGGACGGGCCGCTGCGCTGGTTCTGCCGGGCGTGCAGTCGCAGCAGGGGCGGCGAACCTAGGGAACACGCTCAGAAGGGCGCAGAGAGCCGCCGGCAAGGCACTGCGACCTGCACCCAGGCCAATGGCACCAAAGCCGGCCCGCAGCTGGCTCTGAGAGTTTTTTAGGCAGCGCAAGCGAGCCGGACCCCGAGTCAGGTTGATCTCCTCCCGAGGCCCCGGGGGGTACACCCATCGCGCGCGATGGGCTCTGTCGTTGAAAAAAAGTCACGGATCATGAGGCCCGAAGATCGCCCAGGCCGTCGTCGACGCGATGCAAGTCGTCTCTGTGAAGGGGATCGAGCGCGACCCGAACGGCGACATTGTGCAGATCGTCGATCGGAACGTCAGGCAGGCCTTATCAAGAGCGCATGACCGCCAACGGCCCGTCCTTGGGGCTGTAAATCGTGTGCTCGGTTATGCCCGACCCTGCCAGCTCGGTCCGACACCGGCTGCCCTCGAGCGCGACAACGGTGGGATCGTGCAGTTCGTTGCCCGCAAGCCCGCGAGGCCTGACCGCTGACCAGCTTCCGCCGGGCACCGGCCAAGGTCCCCACCGCAGGATGAAAAGGCGTCTGAAGAGGGTGGCTAGCGTGGCCCTTTCGGGCCATGGTGGCCTCATCGTCAGAGCGCTAATTTGCTCGTGTCTGCGCGTTTACGTTCGTGCCGGCCGGTCGGCGTGCGACGACGACCGTTGAGCGGGTCTTAGGGACTGTTCACCCTTTCAGCGAGAAGAGCGTGCAACATGAAGAGGATCAATCTCCTCGGCGCAGGGCTGGTCGCCGCGTGCCTGGCCTTGGCCTCGACGGTCGCCCCTACGGCAGCGACCGCCGGTGCTCCCCCAGCTGGGCCCCGGCTGGTCGCCGGCGAAGCCCACGGCCAGGTTCGGCCGCACGCCGCCAGTAAGCGCGGCTCACGAACGCCGAACATGACGTACCACGGCGGCGTGATCATGCCGACCGCCAACAGCCAGGCCATCTTCTGGGGGCCCAGCTGGGGTACCTCCCCCGGCGACAAGGTCACCGGCATGGACTCCTGGTACCTCGGCTTCGGCGGGTCGAACTACGCGAAGACGCCGGCCGAGTACACCGACTCGACCGGAAAGTACGTCGGGAACACCCTTAACTACACAGGCCACGTCGTCGACACCTCGGCCGCCTCCGACGGCGGTAACACGAGCGCCATACTGGCGGAAGTGGCCAAGGTCATCACCAACCCCGACCCGACTGGGAACGGCTACTACCCGGTCTACACTGACCTGCCCCGTGGCAATGCCGGCTATTGCGCCTGGCACTCCTCTGGGTCGATCAACGGTGTGCGTGTGCAGTTCGCCTTCTTCTGGAAGCTCGATGGTGACACCGGCTGTGACCCGCAGGACACCACCACAACGCACAGCCAGGGCCTCGCGGCGATCGCGAACGTGAGCGGGCACGAGCTCAGCGAGGCCATGAGTGACCCGGCCAGCCCGGGAGCCTGGTATGACGGGTCCGGTGCGGAGAACGGCGACAAGTGCGCCTGGACCTTCGGTGGCCCAGTGGTCACATTCCACAACGGGACACAGTGGAAGATCCAGGGCGAGTGGAGCAACAAGGCCTACACGGCGGGCACCGGCTACCCGAACTCCTCCGGGCAGAATGGCTGCCTCGGCGGCCTGTAAGCGCACAACGGGCCAGCACAGGCCACAGCGCCCCCACCTCTTGTCGAGGCGGGGGCGCTGCTTGCGTGCAGGGTGACACTCAGGCGTCCGCGAGGAGCTTCCCGTGCAGATCGCCGGTCGTTCCTCTCGAGAGTCGAGTGGTGCGATCTGGGCCTCGGTCGGCGTTGGTGCGCCAGACGAGACCGCTTGCTGGTTCGTACACTCCTGTCAGACGTTCTGCGGGATGGGAAGCTTGAATCGTGGTGCCAGCGTGGTGGCCAGTGGCCAGAATCCATGGTGTTCCGAGGTAGTCCACTGAAAGGCCACACCCCCTCTGACCTGGGGTTATGTACTTAGGTGGACTACCCCGGACCCCGCCTAACCGCACTCTTCATCAGCGGGTCCGGGGTTCGAGTCCCTGGCGGCGCACCCCTACTGACCTGGGCTTTCTCTCGCAGGTGAAGGCCCAGAGTCGGCTACAGATGTGATGGATCTAGCGACCTCCTCACGGTTGCCTGTCTGCTCGGCCTCCAGGAGGTCCGAGACGCGTCCTGCAGCGCTCATGGAGAGTGCTGGTGAAACGTAGCTGTAGGTGTCCGCGGTGACGGTGATCGATGAGTGTCCGAGTTGCTGTTGGACCACAATCACCGGCACTCCCGCAGCTAGCACGATGGATGCTGCCGTATGCCGAAGACCGTGGACGGTGATCGGCGGCAGTCCCGCAGTTCTGACGAGCCGGGTCCCATCCTCCTTTGTGAAGACGAGGTCGTGGTCTGCCCATAGCGCCCCCGACAACAACCGTTCGCGGTTCTGCGCACCCCGATGTTGCTGCAGTGCCTTGACCGTGACCTGTGCCCAGGTCGTGAGGTCGGCGGCGGTCATCGCGGGTTCGACCCAAGCGGCGTTGGTGTGGAGGTCTCTGGCAGGGCAGGTTCCACAGGCCGCGGGCCTGCCCTCGTCCCGGTCGGCCAACCTCAGCAGACTGCGGCCCACCGAGGTCACGCGGTTGAAGCGGGAAGGGCCTCCAACGCCTGGACGCCACCTCTGACGTGGCTCTGTCCGTCGCGGTCCGCGGTCCGGCAGCGGTACCAACCGCGCCATCCGCTGCAGCTCGACAACGTAGGGGAACACCGGCCTCGAGCAGCCGGGTCGCTCCGCGTACTACGAGGTCCCGTGGCGCGCGTCAGGAAACTTCACCTCACATGCTCATCGGTCGAGAAGAACGTTGTGAGCAGTGAACCGAGTGAACCGTGGTCGGTCGGCGCGCGGACAAGGATCGGCGAGGTGCTGGTCGCCCAGGGCCTGCTGACCGAGGAGCAGCTGGTCGTCGCCCTCGCCGCGCAGCGAGAGGTCGTGCCCGGTCAGCAGCGCAAGCGGCTCGGCAGTGTCGTCATTGACCTCGGTTTCACGACTGAACGGCCGGTCGCCGGGGCGCTCGCGAAAGCTCTCGGGCTCGAGCTCGTGGACCTGGGCCGGGTGATGGTGGTGCCCGAACACGTCCGGCTGCTGCCGCGGGCCGTCGCCGAACGCAGCAGCATCATCGTGCTGGAGAAAATCGGGACCCGGCTGAAGGTGGCCGCCTCTGACCCCACCAACATCGTGGCCCTGGACGACGTGCGGTTCCACACCGGCGCCACCGAGCTGCACCTGCTTGTGGCCACGATCAGCCAGGTCAAGGACCACCTCGCCCGGGCCTGGTCGCTGTCTGAGGAGTCCGGCAGCATGAGCACGCTGTTTGAGGAGTTCGAGGCCGACACCGACGCTCTCCAGGAGGACCAAACCCAGCAGGCCATCGAGGCCGCCCCGATCGTCCGGCTCATTGACGTGGTGCTCGCCGACGCCGTCCGGGCTCGAGCCTCCGACGTCCACATCGAGCCGCAGGCCAACCAGCTCCGGGTCCGCTATCGGGTGGATGGCCTGCTGCGCGACGTGATGACCATCCCGAAGAACGCCGCAGCCGCCGCCGCCAGCCGCGTGAAGATCGTGTCGGGCCTGGACATTGCGGAGCGCCGCCGCCCGCAGGACGGCCGGGCGAAGCTGACCGTCGACGGTCTGACCGTCGAGGCGCGCGTGTCGACCTTGCCTACCCTGCATGGGGAGAAGGTCGTCATCCGACTGCTCCCCCGCGCCGAGAACATTCCCCTGCTCGCCAAGACCGGTATGACCGCCGCCCAGCTCGAGCTTGTCGAGTCAGCGCTGACGCAATCGCAGGGGCTGGTCCTCATCACCGGCCCCACCGGCTCGGGCAAGACCAACACGCTGTACGCCGCCATCCAGCAGGTCAGTACGCCGGAGCGGAACATCGTCACGCTCGAGGACCCCGTCGAGGTGCAGGTCGCGGGGATCACCCAGGTCCAGGTGCAGGAACGTTCAGGCATGACCTTTGCCCGCGGGCTCCGCAGCATCCTGCGCCAGGACCCCGACATCGTGCTGGTCGGGGAGGTCCGCGATACCGAGACCGCCGAGCTCGCGCTGCAGGCATCCCTGAGCGGCCACCTGGTGCTCACCACCCTGCACACCAACGACGCCGTGAGTGCCATCACCCGCCTGGTGGAGATGGGCGTCGAGCCGTTCCTGGTCGCGTCCTCGCTGACCCTGGTGGTCGGTCAGCGGCTGGTACGCCGACCCTGTCAGGACTGCGCCGCCGAGTACCTCCCGTCGGCGCGCACCCTCGCCCTGCTCGGACTGGTCGACGCCGACCTCACCGGGGCGACGCCTCGCCGCGGCAAGGGCTGCGCCGAGTGCGGCGGCACCGGCTACCGCGGGCGTACGGGGGTGTTCGAGGTGCTGCCGGTGACCGCCGGGCTGCGCAAGATGCTGCTCTCGACCCCCACCGACGCGGCGATCGGTGCGGCCGCACGCGAGCACGGTATGACCACGCTGCGCGCCAGCGGCCTCGCCGCCGCGCACCGGGGCGAGACGACGTACGAGGAGGTGCTCCGCTCCACGCACGTGGACACGGTCAGCGGCCCCCGCTGCCCGTCCTGCGCGCGGGCGCTGGCGGACGACATGGTCTGCTGCCCTTGGGACGGCGCGGTGCTGAGCCGCAACCGGTGCGCCGGCTGCGACAAGCAGCTCGACGGCGACTGGGAGGTCTGCCCCTGGTGCCGCACTCACGTCTCGCGCCAGCAGGCGGTCGAGCC
>JAYUBO010000307.1:0-7754 GCA_043740815.1 Frankiales bacterium
GCTGCGTTCAGCCGCCGGACGTAGTCGCTGTGGAGCAGGTGCAACTCGGCGCCAAGTGGGTCACGTGGAACGGTCTGCGTCAACATGACTCCATCCTCGTTCGTCGGTGTGACAACCAGGTGACGGAGAGGCACTCAAAGGGGTGAAGTTCCCCACAGCCACCAAGGCTGGGCAGCGACTCTCGGTCCGCACTCAAGGCAGGCGTTTGCCGCTCACCGACATCGCGGCCTGCTCGACCTCGAGCAGCGACTCCGACTCCCGCTCGGCCACAAAGGCAGCGTGCCCGCCGCGGACGCCGAACAGCCGCTTGGAGCTGACGAGGTAGACGACGGCGACGACGTTGACGAGCAGGGCCAAGACCTTCAGGACGGTGATCTTGTGGGTGAGCTCGTACACCTCCAGCGGGATGAAGGCGGAGGTGCCGACGACAGCGACGTACTCGCCCCAGCGCTTGAGCAGGAACAGCCCGACGCCCTCCAACAGCTGAAGGGCGGCGTAGGCGAGCAGGGCGATGGCGACGAGGGTGAGGGTGTGCTGCTTGCTGTCGAGCACGTGTCGCAGCCGCTCGACGGTCGGGCTCGCGTCGAGGTCGTAGTTAAAGACCCTGGCCAGCGGCTTGGCCGCCGGGATGGCCTTGGCGAAGGTGTCCTGGATCGAGGTCCGGGCACTCTCGAAGTACAGCACCCCATAAGCCAAGATCAGCAGCAGCAGGCCCCGGCCGAAGCGCTCGACCGCCAGCACCCGCAGGATCGTCGCGTCCTTCAGGGCCTTGCCTCGGAGTACGACGGGTGCCTGGTCGGCCGGACCTGAGTCGTGCGGCTCGCCGACGACGAACGTCGCGCAGCGCAGGCAGCGCCAGGCCTCGCCGGCCTGCGTCGCGACGTGCAGCCGCTCCTGCAGGGCGGGCTCGTCGGGTGAGTAGGTGACATGGCCCTTTCGGGCACAACCGCGCAGGCTCCAGTCCACTCCCGCAGCCTCTCAGGGATCAGCCGCCGAGGTAGGACATCTCGGCCCGCGCCGCACCGACAGTGCCCAGGCCGCGCAGCTCGGAGTAGCGGTCGTCGCGGCTCGCCCAGCGGCCACCGACCACGTCGAGCAGCTGCGCGTCGGTCGCGCCGGACCGCAGCACGGCTCGCAGGTCGGTGCCACTGGTCGCGAACAGACAGGTGAACAGCTCGCCCACCGCGGTCAGCCGGGCCCGGGTGCAGGTGCCGCAGAACGGCTTGCTCACCGACGACACGAAGCCCATCTCCCCAGTCCCGTCGGCAAAGCGCCAGCGCTCCGCAGTGCCCTCGTCCCCGATCGGCTCCAGCGGGTGTACGGCGGCGACGCGGGCGCGGGCCTGCGCCGACGGCACCACCTGGTCGAGAACCCAGCCGTTGGTGGTACCGACGTCCATGTACTCAATAACTCGAAGGGTGTGCCCGTGGGTCCGCGCGTAGTCGACCAGGTCGAGCAGCCCCTCGTCGTTGACGCCTTTGCGCAGCACGGTGTTGAGCTTGACCGGAAGGCCCGCCGCCGACGCGGCGGCGATGCCCTCGAGGACGGTCTGGACGCTGACCCGGCTGTCGGCGAGCTCCTGGAACAGCTCGGGGTCAAGGCTGTCGAGGCTGACCGTGATCCGGCGCAGGCCGGCGGCCGCGAGGGCCTCGGCCTGGGCTGACAGGAGCGAGCCGTTGGTGGTGAGGGCCAGGTCGCTGATGCCGGGGGTTGCAGCGATCTCGGCCACCAGGACCGCCAGGTCGCGGCGAAGCAGCGGCTCGCCACCGGTGAGCCGGATCTTCGTCACTCCCAGGGCCGCGAAGATCCGCACGAGGCGGGCGATCTCCTCGAAGCTGAGCAGCTCGGCCCTCGGCAGGAACGCGTGGTCGGCGCCGAACAGCTCGCGCGGCATGCAGTACGGGCAGCGGAAGTTGCACCGGTCGGTGACCGAGATGCGCAGATCGCGCAGGCCCCGGGACAGCTGATCGCGGAGTGCTCCAGGGGCTGCCATGTGCTGATCGTAGGTCGCCCGAGCCCGCGCGGGCTCGGGCGACCGTGGGGAGATCTCCGCTAGCGGGAACCCTCGGTTGCGGGTTACGTTCGGCCGCGTGACCCCTGTCACATCGGCGTAACGGGGGCTAAAGGTCCGGCCGCACTCTGCTGCGCCCGGTGAAAGGATACTCCGTGCCGATCGCGAACCCCCTAACCCCGAGTCGCCTGGAGAGCCGATGACCCGTGTATCGATGAAAGTGGACGGCGTCCTCTACGAGGACGATGTCGAGCCGCGACTGCTGCTCACCCATCACCTGCGCGATGGCCTCGGCCGGGTCGGCACCCCCATCGGGTGCGACACCTCCAATTGCGGTGCGTGCACGGTTCTGATCGGGGGCGAGAGCGTGAAGTCCTGCTCGGTCCTCGCGGTCCAGGCCGACGGTGAGCAGATCACGACGATCCAGGGACTGGCCTCGCAGGAGGGTGGGTCGAGCACCTGGCATCCGGTCCAGCGGGCCTTCCAGGAGCACCACGGCCTGCAGTGCGGCTACTGCACTCCCGGCATGGTCCTGGCCACCGTCGACCTGCTGACCAACAACCCGAACCCCACCGAGCAGGAGGTGCGGCACGGCCTGGAGGGCAACCTGTGCCGGTGCACGGGCTACCAGAACATCGTCAAGGCGGTCCTGTCGGCCGCCGCCGAGCTGCGCGGCGAAGCACCGCACAAGGGCTCATTCCAGGACTCCACCGACCTGACCGAGGTGCACGCATGACCGAGCAGTTGGACGCCGGCCTGGTTGCCGAGCAGATCGCCGAGAACCCCGACGCGCTGTCCTCGCCGTACGCCGGCGGCGAGCTCGGGCGTGGGCGCCGACGCAAGGAGGACGCGAAGCTGCTGACTGGCCAAACCAACTGGACCGACAACATGACCCTGCCGGGTCTGCTGCACATGACCGTGCTGCGCAGTCCGATGGCACACGCCAGGATCGTCTCGGTCGACGTGTCCGCCGCGTTGGAGATGCCCGGCGTCATTGCCGCGTACAGCGGCAAGGACCTGGCCGACGTGATGGGCGCCTCGATGCCGTGTGCCTGGCCGGTCACCCCGGACATGGTCTCGCCGGTGCACACCCCCCTGGCCACCGACGAGGTGCGCTACGTCGGTGATGGGGTGGCCGTCGTCATCGCCCGCGACCGCTACGCCGCCGCTGACGCCCTTGAGGCCATCGCGGTCGAGTACGACCAGCTGCCGGCCGTCGTGGACATGGAGGAGGCGCTCAAACAGGGCTCACCCCTGGTGCACAGCGACAAGGGCACCAACGAGTGCTTCCTGTTCGACTTCCCCGGTGCCGGGGCCGACTTCGACGAGACGGTCGCGGCGGCCGGTGACGACGTGGTCGTCGTCAAGCGCCGGTTCCGCCAGCAGCGGCTGATCCCCACGCCGATGGAGTGCCGGGGCGTCGTCGTGGCCCCGATCGCCGCGGCGGACGAGTTCACGCTGTACTCCACGACGCAGATCCCACACGTGCTGCGGGTCATGCTCGCGCTGACCACCGGCGTCCCCGAGCAGAAGCTCCGGGTTGTCGCCCCCGACGTCGGTGGCGGCTTTGGCGCGAAGCTCAACGTGTACGCCGAGGAGATCCTGGCCCTGGTCATCGCTCGCAAGCTGGGCCGGCCGATCAAGTGGACCGAGTCCCGCAGCGAGAACTACCAGGCGACCACGCACGGCCGCGACCAGATCCAGGACATCACCATCGCGGCCAAGAAGGACGGCACCCTGCTGGGCCTGAAGGTCGAGCTGCTCGCCGACATGGGCGCCTACCTGCAGCTGATCACTCCCGGAACACCGATCCTCGGGGCGTTCATGTTCCCGGCGATCTACAAGATGGCGGCGTACCGCTTCATCTGCCGTGGAGTCTTCACCACGAAGACGCCGACGGACGCCTATCGCGGTGCCGGCCGGCCCGAGGCGACGTACGCGATCGAGCGGATTATGGACGAGCTGGCCGACACCCTCGGGCGCGACCCGATGGAGTTGCGCAAGCAGAACTGGATCACGCACGAGGAGTTCCCCTACACGATGGTGGCGGGGCTGACTTATGACAGCGGGAATTATGAGGCGGCCACCGAGAAGGCCGAGCTGATGTTTGACATGGTCGGTCTGCGCGCCGAGCAGGTGCGCCGTCGCGAGAGCAAGGACCCGGTCCAGCTGGGGATCGGCATCTCGACCTTCACCGAGATGTGCGGCCTGGCGCCGTCACGGGTGCTGGGTTCGCTGTCGTACGGCGCTGGCGGCTGGGAATCGGCCTCCATCCGAATGCTGCCGACCGGCAAGGTCGAGGTCGTCTCCGGAGCCACCCCGCACGGCCAGGGGCACGCGACGTCCTGGAGCCAGATCGTCGCCGATGCGCTCGGGGTTCCGTTCGACGACGTCGAGGTCATCGCGGGCGACACCCAGTCCAGTCCCAAGGGGATGGACACCTACGGCTCCCGCTCGCTGGTTGTGGGTGGCGTTGCCATCCACAAGGCCACCGGCAAGGTGCTCGAGAAGGCCAAGCGGATTGCCGCCCACCTGCTCGAGGCGGCCGAGGGTGACGTCGAGTTCAAGGGTGGATCGTTCTCGGTCAAGGGCTCTCCCGAGGCCACCATGACCATCCAACAGGTGGCGCTCGCGACGTTCGCGGCGCACAACCTGCCCGACGGCATGGAGCCCTCGCTCGACAGCAACTACGTCTATGACCCGGAGAACTTCAGCTACCCGCACGGCACCCACCTATGCGCGGTGGAGATCGACACCGAGACCGGGTTCACGACCATCCGCAAGTACGTCTGCGTCGACGACATCGGCAAGATCATCAACCCGGTCATCGTCGAGGGGCAGGTCCACGGCGGGCTGGCCCAGGGCATCGCTCAGGCGTTGTACGAAGAGGCGGTCTACGACGCCGACGGCAACCTGTCGACCGGCTCGATGGTGGACTACCTGCTGCCCAGCGCCGCGGACCTGCCGCACTTCGACACCGGCCGCACCGAGACGCCGGCAACCAGCAACCCGCTCGGCGTCAAGGGTGTCGGCGAGGCCGGCTGCATCGCCTCGACCCCCGCGGTCATCAACGCGGTGGTCGACGCGCTGCGCCCGTTTGGCGTCAACGACATCGACATGCCCGCCACACCGGAACGCGTGTGGCGGCTCGTGCAGGCCGGCAGTTCGAACGGAGCAGCACAGTGATCCCCGCAGCGTTCGACTACGTCGCCCCCAGTTCGGTGGCCGAGGCGATCTCGGCGCTCACCGAGGGCGGAGAGGACGCCAAGGTCCTCGCCGGTGGGCAGAGCCTGATCCCGGTCTTGCGGCTGCGGCTGTCCTACCCGTCGGTGTTGGTCGACCTTCGCAAGATCGACAGCCTGCGCGGGGTCCGCGAGGACGGCGCCGACCTGGTGATCGGGGCGATGACCCGGCACGCCGACGTCGTCAAGGACCCGCTGGTCAAGCAGTACGCCGGGCTCGTTGCCGAGGCGGCCGCCACGGTTGCAGACCCGGCGGTCCGGCACCGGGGAACGTTCGGCGGCGCCCTCGCGCACGCGGACCCGGCGGGCGACCTGGCCGCGGTGGCTCTGGCCCTGGACGCGCAGCTGGTCGCGGAGGGACCCGGCGGACGGCGCACCATCGCCGCGGCGGACTTCTTCCTGGACTACCTGCAGACCTCGCTGTCGCCGGACGAGCTACTGGTCGAGGTCCGGGTGCCCAAGCTGGAGGGGCAGTGGGGCGTCGCCTACGAGAAGTTCAACCGGACCGCTCAGGCATGGGCGATCGTCGGGGCGGCCGTGGCCGTCCGGCGCGACAACGGCTTGATCGCGGAGGCCCGGATCGGGCTGACCAACATGGGTTCGACGCCGGTTCGCGCCAGCGCGGTCGAGGCCGCCCTGGCGGGTGCGACGGCGGATGCGGGATCGATCGCCGCAGCGGCCGAGCACGCGGCGGAGGGCACCACCGCGCCGTCCGACCTGTCGGCGCAGAGTGACTACCGCGAGCACCTGGCGCGGGTCCTCACCCGGCGGGCCATCACGACCGCCGCGGGGCTGTAGGTGGAAGGTCGGCGGGGATTGCTGCCCGAATCGGTAAGCACCCCCGCCGACCTCGCCCGGCTGCTCGGTGAGGCGGACTACCTCGCCGACACCGGCGTCGCGACCGCTGCCTACCTCGCCCTGGCGATGGGCCGGCCGTTGTTTCTCGAAGGCGAGGCCGGCGTCGGGAAGACCTCGTTGGCCCGCGCCCTCGCCGAGGTACTGGACGCGCCCTTGCTGCGGTTGCAGTGCTACGAGGGGATCGATGCCAGCCAGGCGTTGTACGACTGGGACTTCCCGCGCCAGCTGCTGCACCTGCGGGCCGCCGAGACCGCGGGCGCAGCGGACGCCGCTCGGTTGGAGGAGGAGGTCTACAGCCGGCGTTTCCTGCTCGCGAGGCCGCTGCTCGCAGCGCTGGAGACCTCGCCGAGCGTCTTGCTGGTCGACGAGGTGGACCGTGCTGACGATGAGTTCGAGGCATTCCTGCTCGAGGTCCTGAGCGACTTCACGGTCACCGTGCCCGAGCTCGGCACCGTGCACGCCGAGGTACCCCCGGTCGTGATCGTGACCAGCAACCGCACCCGTGAGGTGCACGACGCCCTCAAGCGGCGTTGCCTGTTCCACTGGGTCGAGCACCCGTCGTTCGAGCGCGAGGTGGCCATCGTGCGCCGACGGGTGCCCGAGGCCTCGGCCCGGCTGGCCTCGCAGGTCGCCTCCGCAGTGGCGGCCCTACGGGAGCAGGACCTGCTCAAGCCGCCGGGCGTGGCGGAGTCGATCGACTGGGCGCAGGCGCTCGTTGCGCTCGGCGCCCAGCGGCTCGATGCGGATACCGCCACGGCGACCCTGGGGGCGGTGCTGAAGTACCGCGAGGATGTCGAGCACGCCAAGAAGCTGGACGTCGGCTCGATGCTCGACCGGGCGCTCGGTGGTTGAGCCCGCAGCCGCGACCTACGACGGCATCGACAGCCTGGTCGGGCTGGCCCGGACCTTGCGGGCGGCCGGGGTCGCGGCGGCGCCGGACCGGGTGCACGCGGCTGTCGAGGCGCTCGCAGTCCTCGACCCATCCCGACGGGCCGACGTGTACTGGGCCGGTCGGCTCACGCTGTGCGGAACGGTCGAGGAGAGCCGCCGCTACGACGCGGTCTTCGAGGCGTACTTCGGTGACCGGCCCGGCAGCATCGTGCGCCGGCAGCGGCTGCTGGTCCCGCGGCTGCAGCTGGTCTCCAGCGACGAGGGGCCCGACGAGGACGGGGAGGACGAGATCGAGTCGGGGGTGGCCAGCGCCGCCGCCAGCTCGCAGGAGTCGCTACGCCACCGCGATGTCTCGCGGCTGTCCGCCGCGGAGCGGGCGGAGCTGAACCGACTGCTGGTCCGGCTCCGGCTGCCGGGCGAGGTACGGCGGACCAGGCGGCAGCGCCCGTCCACGCGCGGGAGCATCGACCCTCGGCGGACCCTGCGCGCGTGGATGCGGGCCGGTGGCGAGCCGGCCGACCTGCTGCGCCGGGCTCCCCGCAGCCGTCCCCGCAGGGTCGTCCTGCTGGTCGACGTCAGCGGCTCTATGGAGCGCTACGCCGGCGCCCTGTTGCGGTTCAGCCACGCGGCGGCGGGTCGCGCGAGCGGCCAGACCGAGGTCTTCGCCCTGGGCACCCGGCTCACCCGGCTGACCAGGGAGCTGGCCCGGCGCGACCCCGACGCAGCGATGGTGGCCATTGCCGAGGCGATGC
>JAYUBO010000308.1:0-5343 GCA_043740815.1 Frankiales bacterium
GCACGGGACGGGCTCAGCAACGCGCTCGCCTGACGACGGTCCAGGACGGTGAGCTGCTTGATCGCCCGGCGACCGCGCATGGCCGCGGTAAGGCCAGCAGCAGCGCTGGCGTGCGCCCGAAGCGTCACCGTCAGCTGACCCCGCCGGGCGGCCCCACCGAGGCCCTTCACCTGCCAGAGCAGCAGCCGCAGCAGGACGCCGGGCGGGGCACACCTGATCACCAGCCACCACAGGTTGCGCGTGTTGTGGAACTGCTGGAAGTTCGGGATGCGGGAGCTGGTCGCGGAGACGGCGTGCCGGACGACCGCCCGGGGGGCGTAGTGGATCTGCCAGCCGGCGAGCCGGGCTCGCAGCCCGAGGTCGAGGTCCTCGAAGTAGGCGAAGAACTCTTCGGCGAACACGCCTACCTGGTCCAAAGCCTCGCGCCGCCACAGGCACGCGCCGCCACACGGGCTGGTCACCTCGAGGTCGGCGTCGTACCTGCCATCGTCGGGTTCGTCCCGGCCGCGCTGAACGGGGAGCCCCCACCGGGTGAGGAAGTCACCGGTGTCCTGGAGCCGCCCGTCGTGTCCGAGGACCTTGGCCGTG
The DNA here is from genome assembly GCA_043740815.1 of Frankiales bacterium. GTDB lineage: Bacteria > Actinomycetota > Actinomycetes > Mycobacteriales > SCTD01 > RYN-111. Next base: position 589 of record JAYUBO010000308.1, read on the forward strand.
ACCGCCGCGACCCGCGGCCCGGCCAGGGCATCCGCACGTAAGAGCTCCTCGAGGAAGGTGACGTCCGCCTCGGCGTCATTGTTGAGGAGCACCAGTCGGTCCCCGGTCGCCGCGGCGAGGCCGGCGTTGACCCCACCCGCGAAGCCGTGATTGACGGCCAGGTGTACGACGCGGACCGCGGGCCAGTCCCGCCGCAGCTGTTCCTGCGTGCCGTCGACGGAGCCGTTGTCCACGACCACGATCTCGTCGGCGGGGCGGCTCTGCCGGGAAAGGGACTGCAGGCACATCCGCAGGACGTCCAGGCCGTCCCACGTCGGGATGATGACCGAGACGGTCGTCACCGGTCCAGCCGGGGGAGCTGTGCTCGCTGGACCGCCCAGGCGATCGTGGCGTACTCGCGCGCGGCCGGCCGCCTGCCGAGCAGCCCACTGGTGAGGGCACGGAGGGCGAAGGAGGCCACGAGCAGGCCTCTCACCAACCTTGGGTGGGGGGTCTGTCGGCGCACGAAGTGGCCGAGGGCGCCGCCGCGGGCCCGCCACAACGGCCGGGGATCCGGGCTGGACCCACCGCCCGCATGCTGCACGCGGACCGCGCCGTTGAGGGCAAGGCGGTACCCGGTCGCTCCCAACCGGGCTCCCAAGGCCATGTCCTCGTTGTACAGGGGGTAGTGCTCGTCGAAGCCACCGACCGCCGCGAACGCGTCCCGGCGCACGAGCAGGCACGCCCCCGACAGCCAGTCCACCTCCTGCAGCCGGGGCTCGGGGTTGATCCAGATGCGGCGGCTGTCCCGGCCCAGCGGACCGGCGAGCCCGGCGAGCGCGGCGCTCACGGACGGCAGTCGCCCACCCCCGCCCCGCGCCCGGCCATCGCCGTCGAGGACAGCCGGTGCCACCGCGGCCAGCCCGTCATCCGCCTCGAGGTCACGCAGGAGCGAGTCGACGTTGCTCCGGGTCGGCCGGGCGTCCGGGTTGACGAACAGCAGGTACGAGGAGGAGCCCTGCTGCGCACCGAGGTTCGCCGCGCGAGCGAAGCCCACGTTTCCACCGGTGGGGAGGTGCTGGACCGAGGGCCGGGCGGCCAGCAGCGCCGCCGTGGCGGCTGGCGTCGCCGAGTTGTCGACCACCGTGACGGGGAGCCCCATCATCAGGTCCAGAAGGTCGCGCAGGTCGCCATCACCGCGGTAATGCACCGTGACCACCGCGAGCGTTGACGACGCGGCGGGGTTCGGTGCTGACACTGGCCGAGTCTGCCACGGCTCGCCGGTGCGTTTGACCTACCAGCCCAGGCGACAGGCGTAGGCTGAAGGCCACTGACCCTGAGAAGAGGAGCGCACGCGTGACCGACGCTGGACCTCGCGTCCTCGTCGACGCCACCGCTGTTCCTGCTGACCGTGGAGGTGTGGGCCGCTACGTCGACGGGCTCGTCCAGGCGCTGGATGCGGCCGGAGCCGACCTGGTCTTGACCTGTCAGCGCTCGGACGCCGAACGCTACAGCCGCATGGCCCCCGAGGCCCGAGTCATCCCGGGACCGGCCGCCATCGCGCACCGACCCGCGCGCCTGGCCTGGGAGCAGACCGGCCTGCCGCTTGTCGCCCAGCAGGTCGAGGCGGCCGTGGTCCACTCGCCGCACTACACGATGCCGCTGCGGGCCGGTCGGCCCGTCGTCGTCACGGTGCACGACGCGACGTTCTTCACCGAGCCGGAGCTGCATACCTCAGTGAAGGGCACCTTCTTCCGCTCCGCGACGCGCACCGCGATGCGCCGAGCGGCTCGTGTCCTGGTGCCGTCGAAGGCGACCCGTGACGAGCTGATCCGGATTCTGGAGGCCGACGCGACGCTGATCGACGTTGCCTATCACGGCGTCGACCAGCAGACGTTTTACGTGCCCGTCGAGGTAGAGAAGCAGCGCGTCCAAGCCCGCCTCGGTCTGGTTGGTCAGCCCTACATCGCGTTCCTCGGCACCCTTGAGCCACGCAAGAACGTGCCGGGGCTGATTCGCGGCTGGGTCAAGGCCTTCGCCGACCGCGCTGATGCGCCCGCGCTGGTGCTGGCCGGCGGGTCGGGCTGGGACGATACGATCGACCAGGCCGTCGGTGAGGTCCCGTCGCATCTGCGGGTGCTGCGCCCGGGCTATCTGCGATTCACCGATCTGCCGGGCTTTCTTGGCGGTGCGCTCGTGGTCGCCTATCCCTCCCACGGTGAGGGCTTCGGCCTGCCGGTGCTGGAGGCGATGGCTTGCGGCGCTCCCGTCCTGACGACCCAGCGGCTGTCCTTGCCCGAGGTTGGCGGGGACGCCGTCGCCTACACCGAGCCCGACGCCGACGCGATCGCGGTCGCGCTCACGGCACTGGTCGGTGACGCGGACCGTCGGGCGCAGCTCGGCGTCGCGGGACACGAGCGGTCCCTGGAGTTCACCTGGGCCGCGAGCGCCGAGGCGCACCTGGCGAGCTACGCCCGCGCTGTCTCGGGCTGATGTCTGCGCCTGTCCGCGTGGTGGTGGTCACCTGGAACTCCGCCGAGGTGCTCCCTGGCTTCCTGTCTTCCCTGACCCAGGCCTGCTCGGTGCCCGTCGAGGTGGTCGTGGCCGACAACGCCTCGCCTGCTGGCGATCCCGTCGTACCGCCTGGGGCCCGGCTGCTGCGCACCGGAGCCAACCTGGGCTACGGAAAGGCGGCCAACCTGGCGGTGTCCGGCTTCGCCGGCGACTGGGTAGTGGTCGCGAACCCTGATGTTGTCTGGACCCCGGGCGCGCTTGACGAGCTGCTCGCCGCAGCGGACCGGTGGCCCCGCGCCGGCTGCCTCGGTCCGGCGATCCGCACCGTCGACGGCCTGCTCTACCCGTCGGCGCGCGCCTTCCCCTCCCTCGGTCGCGGCCTGGGCCATGCCGTCTTCGGCTGGTGGTGGCCCGCCAACCCGTGGACCCGCTCCTACCGCGCGGAGGCCGGTACGCCGCACGAGGGTGTCACCGGCTGGCTGTCGGGGTCGCTGATGGTCCTGCGACGCGAGGCCTGGGAGCAGGTCGGCGGCTTCGACCCGAAGTACTTCATGTATTGCGAGGACATGGACCTGTGCCGGCGCCTGGCCGAGGCCGGCTGGCAGAACGTCTACGTCCCCACAGCCGTCATCACCCACGTCGGGGGGCACTCCACTGCCGGTGCGCCCTCGGTGATGCTGCGCGAGCATCACCGAGCGCTCTACGCCTACCTGTCCGAGCACTACAGCGGGGCCCGCTGGGTCCTGCTGCGCGCCGCGCTGGGGGCGGGGCTGTTCGCCCGCTACCTGCTCGCTGCGCGGGTCCGTTCCGTCGGGGAGGGCGCGGCGCCCACCCGCTCCGCCGACCTGCTGGAGGACGCCCCATGAGGCACGCCCTGATCCTGGCCGGCGGCTCCGGCACCCGACTGTGGCCCTACTCGACGGCCTCGCTCCCCAAGCAACTGGTGCCGCTGTTCGATGGTCGCTCCCTGCTCGACCTCGCCATCGAACGGGCGGAGGCTGTCGCTTCCCAGGTCTGGCTGGGCACGGGCGAGCAGCTGCGCGGTGCGGTCTCGTCCGTCGCGGGGCTTGTCCCTGAGCGCGTCGTCATCGAGCCCTCGGGCCGCGACACCCTGCCTGCTCTCACGCTGGGAATGGCCACCATCGTGGCCAGCGACCCGGCCGCGGTCGTCGCGGTCCTCACCTCCGACCACCTCATCGAGCCGCTCGGCGCGTTGGCCGCGACCCTCGAGCGGGGTTTCGCCGTGGCCGAGGCCCACGACGACACTCTTGTCACCTTCGGCGTGGTCCCGGACCGCGCCGCGACCGGCTTCGGCTATCTCGAGCTCGGGGCACCTCTGGCCGGCGCCGGCGACGCGCTCACCGTCGTGCGCTTCGCCGAGAAGCCCGCGCAGGCGCGGGCCGAGCAGCTCGTGGCTGCCGGGTCGCTGTGGAACTCCGGGATGTTCGTCTGGCAGGCCACCACCTTCCTGCGGGCCGTCGAGGCCTTCGCCCCGCAGACGCACGCGCAGGCACTACGGGTGCTCGACGGCGACCTGTCGGCGTGGGACGAGATCGCCAAGGAGTCGGTCGACTACGGCGTGATGGAGCCGGCCTCCACGTCTGCCGCCTTCACCGTCGCCGCCCTTCCGCTGTCGGCCCGCTGGCTCGACGTCGGTTCCTGGCCCCAGTACGGCGAAGCCCTGTCCTTGACCGCGGACAGCAACTCCGTCGGCGCCGCCTGCGCTGTCCTGCTCGACTCCCACGACTGCGTCGTAGCCTCCTCCGACCCTAGCCACCTGGTGACCCTCGTCGGCTGCGAGGGGCTGGTGGTCGTCCACACCCCGTCGGCCACCCTGGTGATGCCCTCGCACCAGGCGCAGCGGGTCAAGGAGCTGCACGCCCGGGTCGCCGCGGACTTCCCCTCGCTGGCCTGACCGGTTTCCTGACCGCCTGGTTGCGGGCAGACTAGGGGCCGTGACCTCTCCTGCTGACGCGGCTCTGATCACCGGCTATGTCCTGGCGGTGCCCTTCACGCTCTACGTCCCTGGCTTCCAGCGGCTCTGGAAGCGCCGCGAGCCGTGGGTCTTCGCGACGGCACAGACCGGCGCTGCCTTGATCACGGCTGGGTGGGTCGCGAAGGACCGCCCCCCCGCGGTGGCCTTCAACGCCGCCTGGCTGGTCGGGCTGACCGTCGCCTACGTCGTCAAGGGGCAGCGCCTGAAGAACGAGCAGGGCGCTTCGTGACAGCGGCCCTCGTGACGTTCAGCCTGGCGGCCATGCT
>JAYUBO010000309.1:0-2856 GCA_043740815.1 Frankiales bacterium
CCGCGGATCACGAGGGTGGGCTCTGGACCGGCGCCGCGCCGGACCCGGCTGCGGCCGCGGTCGAGCTCGACCGTCCACTGACTGTGTCCGACGTCGAAGACCACGGTTGCCACCCGGTCGCCCAGGACCGAGCCGGACAGCGTGCGACGCAGGCGGCTGGCGAGCAGCGCATCGAGGTCCACACCGGGCGCGGGGGCGGCGGAGGTCACACGCGCAGGTTACCGGCCGTTCACAGCCGTGGTGGAGTTCTCAGCAATGCGGCGGGCGCGCGCCGGTCCAGTCCTGCAGCTGGGCGGCGACGGACAGCAGCAGGACTTCGCTGTGTGGCGGACCGATGAGCTGGACCGACAGGGGCAGTCCCTGCGCCGTGAAGCCGGCGGGGATCGCGAGCGCAGGTTGCCCGGTGACGTTCCAGGCCGGGGTGTAGGGCACCCCGCGTCCCGCCAGGGGGAGGGTCCGGAGGCCGTTCAGGGCCCCGACGCGCTTCGGTGGCGTGGCCAACGAGGGCGTCAGGAGCAGGTCGGCGCCCCCCGGCATGACGGCGAGCCGGGTCGCGGCCTGAGCGCCGAGGCGCAACGCCCGCTGGAGCGGGCGCCCACGAAGGCGCCGACCCAGTCCGGCGACCAGCCGGGTGCGCGGCTCGGTCGCGGCCGGCTCGACGAGTTTCGCGAGGTCCTGGGTGACCCCCGCGGCGTAGCGGACCAGGAACGACTCCTGCACCCCCGCGTACGACGGGTCGGCGGCCACCGTCGTGTGCCCCAGTGCTTCCAGGCGTCGTACGACGGAATCGAGCGCACCGCGGACGACCGGGTCCAGGGGCGAGGGCAACGGCATCTTGGTCGACCAGGCGATCCGCAGCGGTCCCGGGTCGGTGAGTGCCAGCACGGTGTCCTGCAGGACGTTCAGCACGATCACGGTGTCCTCGACCGAGCGGGTCACGCAGCCCGCGACGGACAGGCCGTGCCAGTGCTCGGTGTCGGGGGCCAGGGACACCAAGCCGCGGGTCGGTTTGAGACCGACGAGCCCGCAGCAGGCCGCCGGGATCCGGATCGAACCGCCGCCGTCGGTGGCGTGCGCCGCCGCGACCATGCCCGCGGCGACGGCCGCCGCGCTGCCGCCGGAGGAGCCACCGGGCGTGTGGTCCAGGTCCCACGGGTTGCGGGTTGCGCCGAACGTCCTGCTCTCGGTGAAAGGCCACAGCGCGAGCTCGGGCAGGTTGGTCGAGCCGACGAGGACGGCGCCCGCTGCCCGCAGTCGGCGGGCGATCTCGGCGTCGTCGGTCGCGGGCGGCTGCGGGGAGCCGGTCCCTTGGAGCTGCGACTGGCCGGCGACAGCAAGGTTGTCCTTGACGGCCATCGGCACCCCCAGCAGCGGGCGTTCGTCGCCCGCGGCCAGCGCGACGTCCGCAGCCTCGGCCTCCGCGCGGGCCGTGTCGAACAGCGTCCGGAAGGCACCGATGGCGGGGTCGAGCTCGCGGATCCGGCGCAGGCTCAGCTCAAGCAGCTGGACGGCCGTCACGCTGCCGTCCCGGAGGAGGGCGCGTTGGCCGTTGACGCCGGCGAAGGCGAGGTCTGCGTCCGACAGGGTCACGCCCGACAGGCTAGGGGGAGGTCCGGACGGCTGCCGCAAGGGCCTCCGGGCGTCGGGTCCCGACCAGCCAGTATGGCGTGTCGTCCTCGGGGTCCCTGACAGCGAGCAGGACCGCCGCGTGGTGCCAGGGCTTGACCACCACCCACGCGTGCCGCTTCGCGGCCGGCCCCAAATAGAGCCGTAGGCCGTCGCGGTCGAGGGTCTCGGGGGCCTCGAAGGCGTCCAGGGGGGCCCGCGCGCCCGGGACGTGCAGGACCCCGTACTGCACCAGGACCCGCTGGCGGGACAGGTAAAGCAGCGCGCCGAGGACGACCAGCGGGATCAGCACGTAGGGCAGGACGGCCCGCAGACCGCCTGCTCCCTGGTGCACCTCGGCGGCGGCTCCCAACCCGACGCCCAGACCGATCACGGCCCACCACACGGGAACCCGCCAGATCTCCCGGTAGGTCACGGCAATAGGCGGGACACCAGCGGCAGCCGGCGAGCCGAGCGGAGCCCGGTGCTGACCTCCTTGGCGTAGTCGAGCAGCACGGTCGGCAGGACCGTTTCGAGCGCGATGCCCGCGACGGCATCTGCCCCGACGACGTAGCGGGCGAGTGGCACCGGGTTGGTCAGCGCCACCCGGATCGTCCGGGCCACCCAGACCGGGTCGGGCAGCTTGTGGGAGCGGGAGCCCAGGGACTCCCCGCGCGCGTACGCCGCGGCGTAGCGGGGGTTGGTCGCGGCCGGGAAGCCACCGCTCTGGGCGGCCGACCACACGTCGGTCGCGAACATCCCCGGCTCGACCAGCGACACCTTCACCCCGTCACCGGCCACCTCCATCCGCAGGGCGTCGGTGACGGCCTCCAAGGCGTGCTTGGACGCGCAGTACCAGCCCATCAGCGGCGTCGTGAGGCGCCCGGCTACGGAGGAGACGTTGACGATCCGGCCGTCGCCCCGCTCGCGCATGCCGGGCAACACGAGGCGGGCCAGCCGCATCGGTGCCACGACGTTTGTCTCGAGCTGGGCACGCACCAGCTCATCGGACAGGTCCTCTACGGCTCCCGACAGCGCGTACCCGGCGTTGTTGACGAGCGCGTGCAGGTCCCCGACCTCCTGCACGGCCGTGGCGCACGAGGCGGCGTCGTCGACGTCGAGCAGGACCGTCCGGACCGTCAGGCCCTGCTCCGCGGCGACCTCCACCAGGCGGGCGGCCTTGTCCGGCGTGCGCGCCGATCCGATGACGTCCCAGCCCGCAGCGGCCAGCTCCAGGCAGGTCACCAGGCC
>JAYUBO010000310.1:0-7041 GCA_043740815.1 Frankiales bacterium
GTCGCAAGCGCGAAGCGGTCGAGCTGTTCGAGCGGCTGCTAGGGCTGCGCAACGACGTAGGGCTGCTCAGTGAAGAGTGGGATCCGGTGGCGCGTCGCCAGCTGGGCAACACCCCACAGGCGTTCAGCCACTTCCCCCTGGTGATGAGTGCCCTACAACTGCACGACGACCGCGTGCGTCGCAGTGACAGCCCACACCGCTGACCCCGGCCAGACATCGGACCGCGCACCCGCGGCTGCCCATCCTCTCCGGATGATGGGCAGCCTGCGCGGCTCAACGATGCGGGGGCGGACGGCGTCCGCGGGCCGCGCAGCCGAACGTCCGGGTCGGCCCATGAAGGGCTGACCCGGACGTCGGGGTTACGCGGAGAAAGACCAGGGTGGTCAGACCAGATCGAAGCGGTCCAGCATCATGACCTTGTCCCAGGCCGCGACGAAGTCGCGCACGAACTTGTCCTTCGCGTCGGCGCTGGCGTAGACCTCGGAGAGGGCCCGCAGCTCGGAGTTGGAGCCGAAGACCAGGTCGGCACGGCTACCGGTCCAGGACGCCGAGGGGGAGGTCCCGTCGTACAGGCCCTCCTCGGTGGACGGCTTCCAGGTGACCGAGGTGTCCAGGAGGTTGACGAAGAAGTCGTTCGTCAAGGTCTCCGGGGTGGAAGTGAGGACACCGGCGGGCGAGCCGCCTGAGTTGGCGCCCAGGACACGGAGGCCACCGACGAGGACGGTCATCTCGGGGGCGCTGAGCGTGAGCAGGTTCGCCCGGTCGATCAGCAGGTACTCGGCGGGCAGCCGGTGGCCCTTGCCGAGGTAGTTGCGGAACCCGTCGGCAGTCGGCTCGAGTGGCGCGAACGACTCGATGTCGGTCTGCTCGGGGGTCGCGTCGGTGCGGCCCGGGGTGAAGGGGACGGTGACGCCGGAGGCCTTCTCGATCGCGGCGCAGCCGCCGAGGACGATCAGGTCGGCGAGGGAGACCGGCTTGCCGAAGGAAGCCTGGATCTGCTTCAGGGTCCGCAGGACCGGGGCGAGCGACGACGGGTCGTTGACCTCCCAGCCACTCTGCGGCTCGAGGGCGATCCGGGCGCCGTTGGCGCCACCGCGCTTGTCGCTGCCACGGAACGTCGAGGCGGACGCCCACGCAACGGAGACCAGTTGCGACACGGTCAGGCCCGAGGAGAGGATCTGCTCCTTCAGCACGGCGATGTCGGCGTCACCGACGACCTCGGCGGGGCCCGCCGGAAGCGGGTCCTGCCAGATGAACGTCTCGGTCGGGACGAGCGCACCGAGGTAGCGCTGGATCGGGCCCATGTCGCGGTGTGTCAGCTTGTACCAGGCGCGCGCGAACTCGTCGGCGAGCTCCTCCGGGTGCTCCAGGAAGCGCCGCGAGATGGGCTCGTAGATCGGGTCGAAGCGCAGCGCCAGGTCGGTCGTCGCCATCATCGGGGCGAGCTTTTTCGACGGGTCGTTGGCGTCCGGAACGGTGATGCCGGCGCCACCGGCGGGGTGCCACTGCTGCGCACCGGCCGGACTGCGGCCGAGCTCCCACTCAAAACCGAAGAGGATCTCGAAGTACCGGTTGTCCCAGGTAATGGGTGTGTCCGTCCACGCACCCTCCAGGCCGCTGGTGATCGTGTCGGTGCCCTTGCCGCGGCCGAAGCTCTGCTCCCAGCCCAGGCCCATCTGCTCCAGGGGCGCGCCCTCGGGCTCGGGACCGACGTACTCGTTGGGGTCGGCCGCGCCGTGCGACTTGCCGAAGGCGTGTCCGCCAGCGATCAGGGCCACCGTCTCGACGTCGTTCATGGCCATCCTGGCAAACGTCTCGCGGATGTCACGCGCTGAGGCCATCGGGTCCGGCGTACCGTTCGGGCCTTCGGGGTTGACGTAGATCAGGCCCATCTGGACCGCGGCGAGCGGACCCTCGAGCTGGCGGTCACCGGTGTAGCGGTCGTCGCCGAGCCAGGTGTCCTCCGGACCCCAGTAGATGTCCTCGTCGGGCTCCCAGACGTCCGGGCGGCCGCCGGCGAAGCCGAAGGTGGCCAAGCCCATCGTCTCCATCGCGCGGGTGCCGGTGAAGACAATGAGGTCGGCCCAGGACAGGCTCTGGCCGTACTTGGCCTTGATCGGCCACAGCAGGCGGCGGGCCTTGTCGAGGTTGCCGTTGTCCGGCCAGCTGTTGAGGGGCGCGAAGCGCTGCATGCCGGCACCGGCTCCGCCGCGTCCGTCGCTGATCCGGTACGTCCCGGCGCTGTGCCAGGCCATCCGGACGAAGAACGGTCCGTAGTGGCCGTAGTCCGCCGGCCACCAGTCCTGCGAGGTCGTCATGACCGCGTCGACGTCGGCCGTGAGTGCGTTGAGGTCCACAGTGGAAAAGGCCGCGGCATAGTCGAAGGACGCCCCGAGCGGGTTGGCGACGGCCGGGTGCTTGCGCAGGATCTTCAGGTTCAGCTGGTTGGGCCACCAGTCGCGGTTACCCGCTCCCTCCGTCGGGTGGTGGGGGCGGACGGCGACGGGACAGCGGGCCTCACTGGCCTCTGACTGCATGTCTCCGACAACGGCGTCGTGGGTCTCAGGCACGGGATTCCTTCCGGGACGTGATGGTGTGCACAGGTGGAGCAGAGGTCAGGGGGAGGCAGGCGGGGCACCGGCCCCAGTAGACAACTTCGGCCTCGTCGATGGCGAAGCCGCGGTCATTGGAGGCGGTCAGGCAGGGAGTGTCGCCGGTCGCACAGTCCACGTCGTCGATCAGGCCACAGGACCGGCACACGACGTGATGGTGGTTGTCGCCAACCCGCGACTCGTAGCGCGCCACGGACCCCTGCGGCTCGATCTTGCGGACCAGGCGGGCGTCGGTGAGCGCCCGCAGCACGTCGTACACCGCCTGGTGTGACACCTCGCCGATGTCGGCTCGCACCGCCCGAAGCAGCGACTCCGTGTCGGCATGCGGATGGGTGTGTACGGCGGAGAGCACCGCCACCCTGGGGCGCGTGACCCGTAGGGCAGCGCCACGCAGCGACTGCTCGTGGTCCGACGGAAGAGGCATGCCATGAGTGTGGCCCATTTTCTGGAACGAGTCAAGACAAGCCGGTGAGGACGTCTGCTGTGGCCCACGAACTAGCGACCGCTCGAGCGGGGGACCCTTGTCACAGGTGCAGCGGGCAACGAACTGGGTAATGCCTGGTTGTAGCAGCAAACACCCCTGACCCTGATGGAGTTCTCGTGACCGACCTGTTCGCACCGTTCACCCTCGGCCCGCTCACGCTGAGCAACCGCCTCGTGATGGCCCCGTTGACGCGCAACCGCGCCGGCGCCGGCGAGGCCCCCACCGAGCTCGCCGCCGAGTACTACGGCCAGCGCGCCACCGCCGGCCTCATCATCAGCGAGGGGACGCAGCCGTCCGCCGTCGGACAGGGCTACCCGCACACCCCTGGCCTGCACACGGACGCACAGGTCGCCGGCTGGACCCTCGTCGCCGATGCCGTGCACGCCCGAGGTGGCCGCATCGTTGCGCAGCTCATGCACTCGGGGCGCATCAGCCACCAGGCGATCACCGGTCTGCAACCGGTTGCGCCCTCTGCCGTCACGCCGGCCGGGGAGGTCTACACCGAGCAGGGGATGAAGGCCTTCGAGCAGCCTCACGCGCTCGCCACCGAGGAGCTGCCCGGCGTCATCGCCGAGTTCGTCGACGCTGCTCGCAGGGCTGTCTGCGCGGGCCTCGACGGCGTCGAGCTGCACGCCGCCAACGGCTACCTGCTCCAGCAGTTCCTTTCCGACAGCACCAACACCCGTACCGACTCCTACGGTGGCTCCCCCGAGAACCGGGCCCGCTTCGTGATCGACGTCGCCACCGCGGTGGCCGACGCCATCGGCCCGGAGCGGGTCGGCATCCGGATCTCTCCCGCCGGCACGTTCAACGACATCGCCGAGACCGAGACCGAGGCGACGTACACCGCTCTGCTCGACGGGCTCAACCCGCTGGGGCTGCTCTACCTGCACGTCCTGGAAGGTCCGGAGACCGACTTCCACCTCGCGCTGCGCAAGCAGTGGGAGGGGACGTTCATCTTCAACACCGGCTTCAGCGGCCCGTCGGACCTGTCCACCGCACAGGAGGCCGTCGACTCCGGCTCGACCGACCTGTTCTGCATCGGGCGCGGCTTCCTGGCCAACCCCGACCTGGTCGAGCGCCTGCGCTCCGGCGCGGAGCTGAACGAGCCCGACATGGAGACCTTCTACAGCGGTGACGCGAAGGGCTACACGGACTACCCGACCCTGTCTGCCTAGCGCACCCTTGGGGTCATTCCCTGTACGTCGCACATCACGCCTGCCGGCTTTGCGGGAGGGCATGCACGGTCTCGGGCAGCCGCCTGGGATCCGCAGCCGGCAGGCGTGGCCACGAGGCGACCAGCACCGAGCACGTCCCGGGCTGATCGCTGAGCGCGTGGTGACGATGGCCGCTGGCTGAACCGTCCTTGGGTCTGGTCCGGGAATGCCGGTACGCTGGCAATGGCTACGTGGCCAGACAGCGGGAACCATCGCTGCACGCCAGCGCGCGGCACCTCGACGACGAGGACGCCGCCCGGCCACCCCGAGACCCGCCGCGCAGCCTTGTGCGGCAGCACAGAGAAGAGATGAGTCGATGAACGACTACGGACCCTGGGACGACTAAGTCCCCAGCCCTGGGCCGCCCCGCAGCACCGCTGCCGGGCGGCCTTCGTCGTTCTCGGGCACGGCAGACTAGTCCCCATGCTCACCGGACCCGTGCTCACCGGCGAGGACCTGCACGAGCAGCTGAGCTGGCACTGGGAGGCCCGGCTGCGTCCGCGCCTGGCCGGGCTCACCGACGGCGAGGCACAGTGGCCACCCGGCGGTTGGACCGTCGTCGACGGGATCCTCGAGGGCGTCTGGCCGACGCCCGACCCGGCACCGGTCACGACCATGGCATGGCGGTTGGGCCATCTCGGCGTCCTGCTCGCCGACCGCGCCAGCGCGCACTTCGGTGACCGCACCTGGAGCGCCGCGCTGCCGGAAACCGCCGACGGCTTGCTCACCTTCGTCGATGCGGCCTATGCCAGGTGGTCTGCGGGCGTCCTGTCGGTGTCATCGGTCCGGCTGGGCCGTGCGCACCAGGGTCCGCCCGGGTCGTCGGACGAGCGCTACCCGCTCTGGGCCGTGGTGCTGCACGTCAACGCCGAGGTGATCCACCATGGCGCCGAGGTGGCCCTGCTGCGGGACCTCTACCGGACCCGGTGAGTTTCGGCCCGGGGCAAGGACGTGCGAGGGTCGCCGTATGTCGTTGCACCTGAGGGGACCTGTCCTTGTTGGTGCCGACGACGTCCGGCCCGAGGCCTGGGTCCTGGACGGCCGGGTGACCTACGAGCGGCCCTCGGGAGAGGCGACGACGGTCGAGGGATTCGTCCTGCCGGGCCTCGTCGACGCGCACTGCCACATCGGCCTGGGCACCCATGGGGAGGTGCCCGCCGACGTTGCCGAGCAGCAGGCGCTGACCGACCGTGACGCCGGGGCCCTGCTCCTGCGCGACGCCGGGTCGCCCGCCGATACCCGGTGGGTCGACGACCGCGAGGACCTCCCGGTGCTGGTGCGGGCTGGCCGGCACATCGCCCGAACCAGGCGGTACCTGCGCGACTTCGGCGACGAGATCGAGCCCGACCGGCTGGTCGAGACGGTACGTCGGCAGGCCGCCCGAGGTGACGGGTGGGTGAAGCTCGTGGGTGACTGGATCGACCGCAGCACAGGCGATCTCGCGCCGTGCTGGCCCGCAGACGTACTCGCCGAGGCGGTGACCGCGGCCCACGAGGTGGGGGCGCGGGTCACTGCGCACTGCTTCGGACAGGACTGCCTGGAGGACCTCGTCGCCGCCGGGATCGACTGCATCGAGCACGGCACCGGCCTGACGGAGGCGACGATCACTTTGCTGTCCGACAGGGGGGTGGCCGTCGTACCGACACTGATCAACATCGACACCTTCCCCGACATCGCGGCGTCGGCGCAGGACAAGTTCCCGACCTACGCGGCCCACATGCGGGCGCTGCACGGGCGCCGGCATGCGACCGTTCGAGCCGCCTTCGAGGCTGGGATCGCCCTTTACGCCGGTACCGACGCAGGTGGTTCCCTCGCCCACGGCCGGGTCGCCGACGAGGCGCTCGAGCTCGCGCGGGCCGGTCTGCCCCCGTCGGACGTGCTGGAGGCGACCTGTTGGCGAGCGCGCTCGTGGCTTGGCCACGACGGCCTGACCGAGGGTGCCCAGGCAGACCTGGTGGTCTACGCGGGCGACCCGCGCGAGGACGTGCGGGCCCTGCAGCATCCGACGGCCGTGGTCCTGCGCGGCATCGCCCGCAGCCGTCCCTCGCCCCCCGCGTCCTAGCAACTCACGGGGCACTGAGCGTCAGTAGGCATGATGGGGCAGTGACCGAGCCGGTGTGGGAGGACGGAACCTGGGCCGCACTGCCGACGCTCGACGGTGACCTGGCGGCTGACGTGTGCGTGGTGGGCCTCGGCGGGTCCGGGCTCACGGCGGTCACCGAGCTGCTCGACCGGGGGGCCAGCGTCGTCGGACTCGACGCGGGTCAGGTCGGTGGGGGCGCGGCCGGCCGCAACGGAGGATTCCTGCTCGCCGGACTCGCTCATCCGCACCACGAGATGGTTGCCACGATCGGGCGCGCCAGGGCCGCGGCGCTGTTCTCGAGCACTCTTGAGGAGCTCGACCGGATCGAGGCAGCGACGCCAGAGTGCCTGCAGCGCAGGGGATCGCTGCGCATCGAGCGGACGGAAGTGGGCCTTGAGGACTGCGCGGCCCAGCTCGCAGCGATGAGAGCAGACGGCTTCGCCGTCCAGGAGTACGACGGGGCCGAGGGCCGTGGCCTGCTCTTCCCGACCGACGGCGCCATGCAGCCCCTGGCTCGCTGCCGAAGCCTCGCCTCGGCGGCCACCGGCAGGGGTGCACGGCTGTTCGAGAGCACGGCAGCACAGGCGATCGGGCCCGGAACCGTGACGACGCCAACAGGAACCGTCCGATGCGAAGCGGTCATCG
>JAYUBO010000311.1:0-7667 GCA_043740815.1 Frankiales bacterium
CCGGTCGCGTCGATTCCGATCAGCAGGCCGCGCTCGGCGTAGTAATTCACCAACGGCGACGTGTCGGTCGCGTAGATCTCGAGCCGGTTCGCGATGGTCACGGGCTGGTCGTCGTCACGCTGGTAGAGGGCGCCCTGGTCCAGGTCGCACACGCCCTCGACAGCCGGCGGGTCGAAGTCGACATGCCAGATGTGGTTGCAGGAGCGGCAGGTACGACGCCCGGACAGCCGACGAATGACCTCGTCGTTCTCGACGACCAGCTCGAGGACGACATCGAGCTTCACGCCCGCGTCAGCCAGGATGTCGTCGAGGACCTGCGCCTGCGGCGTGGTGCGCGGGAAGCCATCCAGCAGGAAGCCGCCCGTCGCGTCGGCCTCCGCCAGGCGATGTCGCACCATGTCGATCGTGACGTCGTCGGGCACCAGGTCGCCACGGTCCATGAAGGCCTTTGCCTGTAGGCCCAAGGGGGTGCCTTCACTCACGTTGGCCCGAAAGATGTCCCCCGTCGAGATCTTGGGGACCGACAGGTGCTCCGCGATGAACTGGGCCTGCGTCCCCTTGCCCGCTCCAGGAGGACCGACCAGCACCAGACGCACTAGCGCGCCTTCACGAGCAGCCCCGCGTCAACGCAGGAAGCCTTCGTAGTTGCGCAGCATGAGTTGGCTCTCGATCTGCTTCACCGTCTCCAGGCCTACACCGACGACGATCAGCACCGCGGTGCCACCGAACGGGATGCGGTTGGCGCCGGCAGTGAGGTTGAACAGCAGCAACGGCAGGACCGCGACCAGGCCGAGGTACAGCGCGCCGAAGCTGGTGATGCGGCTCAGGATGTAATCCAGGTACTCGGCGGTGGCCCGACCGGGACGGATTCCGGGAACGAACCCGCCGTACTTCTTCATGTTGTCGGCAACCTCGACGGGGTTGAACGTGATCGCGACGTAGAAGTAGGTGAAGAAGATGATCAGCAGGAAGTACGTCGTCAGGTAGATCGGGTGGTCACCGCGCGTGAGGTACCGGTCGACGTACTTGGTGAAGGTGGGGTCGGTCCACACGTTGCGTAGCAGGCTCGGCAGGTACAGCAGCGAGCTGGCAAAGATGACAGGGATGACGCCGGCCTGGTTGACCTTGAGCGGGATGTAGGTGCTGGTCCCGCCGTACATCCGGCGACCGATCATGCGCTTGGCGTACTGCACCGGGATGCGGCGCTGCGCCTGCTCGACGAAGACCACCAGCGTGATGACCACGACGGCCAACAGCAGCACCGCCGTGAGCAGCAGGCCACCTCGCGGCTGGTTGAGGATGGTGCTGCCCTGCGAGGGCATGCTGGAGATGATGGAGGTGAAGATCAGGACCGACATGCCGTTGCCGACGCCGCGGTCGGTTACGAGCTCGCCGAGCCACATGATCACCGCCGTACCCGCCGTCAGGGTGATGACGAGGACACCGATCCGGAACAGCGACTGGTCTGGGATGATCTTCTGGTTGCAGTTCTGGATCAGGTTTCCCGATCGGGCCAGGGCCACGATGCCGGTCGACTGCAGGATCGCCAGCGCCACCGTGAGGTAGCGGGTGTACTGCGTGAGCTTGGCCTGCCCTGACTGGCCCTCTTCCTTGAGCGTCTCCAGCCGGGGGATTACCACGATGAGCAGCTGCACAATGATCGAGCTGGTGATGTACGGCATGATCCCGAGCGCGAAGATGCTCAGCTTCAGCAACGCTCCGCCGCTGAACAAGTTGACCAGTCCGTACACGCTGTTGTCCTTGACCTGGTTGAGGCAGGTCTGGATGGCGACGTAGGACACCCCGGGTCCGGGAACCACGGAGCCAAGTCGGTAGACGCCGATCATGGCCAGCGTGAACAGCAGCTTGCGACGCAGGTCCGGGGTGCGGAAGGCCCGTCCGAAGGCGGTGAGCACGGATCCTCCTGGCGTCCGACCCGTCACAGCGGGCCGGGTCGGGTCGGGTGTGGGGTGCAGCTGGGGTGTGCACGGGTATGTCATGCCTTCCGGGGGACTGTAACAGCCCGCCTGACATGCGCCGAGGCCGTCGCCCCGTCCGGTGAGGGAGGAGGCGACGGCCCGGGTGGGACGCGCTACAGCTCGGTGGCCGAGCCTCCGGCTGCTGTGATCTTGTCCTTGGCAGCGGCCGAGAAGGCATGCACGGTGACGTCGAGCTTGACCGCGACGTCGCCACCTCCGAGGACCTTTACCAGGCTGTTGTCACGCACGAGGCCCTTGGCCACCAGCTCGTCAACCCCGATGCTGCCGCCCTCGGGGAAGCGCTCGGCGATCTTGTCCAGGTTGACGACCTGGTACTCGACGCGGAACCGGTTCTTGAAGCCTTTGAGCTTGGGCAGCCGCATGTGCAGCGGCATCTGGCCACCCTCGAAGGCGGCCGGCACCTGATACCGGGCCTTGGTGCCCTTGGTACCCCGACCAGCCGTCTTGCCCTTGCTCGCCTCACCACGACCGACGCGGGTCTTGGCGGTCTTGGCGCCAGGAGCCGGGCGCAGGTGGTGAACCTTCAGCGGACTGCCGCTTGTGGACTCAGCACTCATGGTGTTACTCGACCTCCTCGACGGACACGAGGTGCGTGACCGTGTTGATCATCCCGCGGATCTCGGGACGGTCTTCCTTGACGACCGTGTCGCTGATCCGCTTCAGGCCGAGCGAGCGCAGGGTGTCGCGCTGGTTCTGCTTTCCGCCGATGCCGGACTTGGTCTGGGTGACCTTCAGACGCCCCATGGCTAGCCCCCCACGTTCGGGGAGACCGGAGCAGCCATCGCTGCCGCGCGGGCGCGGAGCATGGCCGCAGGTGCGACGTCCTCGAGGGGCAGGCCACGCCGGGCCGCGACCTCCTCGGGACGCATTAGGCCCTGCAGGGCGGCCACGGTCGCGTGCACGATGTTGATCGGGTTCGAGGACCCGAGGGACTTGCTCAGCACATCGTGGATACCGGCGCACTCGAGGACGGCACGCACCGGGCCACCGGCGATGACACCGGTACCGGGGCTGGCCGGCTTGAGCAGCACCACCCCGGCCGCCGCTTCGCCCTGGATCGGGTGCGGGATGGTCGATCCGATCCGCGGGACTCGGAAGAAGTGCTTCTTGGCCTCCTCGACGCCCTTGGCGATCGCCGCTGGCACCTCCTTGGCCTTGCCGTATCCGACGCCGACCTGGCCGTCGCCGTCGCCGACGACCACGAGCGCGGTGAAGCTGAAGCGACGACCGCCCTTTACGACCTTGGCGACGCGGTTGATCGCGACAACCCGCTCGAGGTGGGCGCTCTTCTCGGGAGCGGAACCACCACGGCCACCGCGGCCACCGTCGCGGCCACCCTCGCGAGCGCCACCTCCGGCGGCGCTGCCGCCCTGGGCGGCACCTGTGCCACCTCGGCGCTGCTGTCCGGGCATTAGTCGTTCCCCATCTCAGTCTTGAGCATGTCGGTGTTGACGCTGGCGGTGTTCCTGCAGACGTTCCTGGTCATGTTCCTGGTCATGTTCCTGGTCATCAGAAGGTCAGCCCGCCTTCACGGGCGCTGTCTGCCAGGGCTGCGATCCGACCGGCGTAGGAGTTGCCACCGCGGTCAAAGACGACCGTGTCGATGCCGATCGCCTTGGCGCGCTCGGCAACGAGAGCACCGACGGCCTTCGCCTGGGCGGTCTTGTCACCGTCACCGTGACGAATGCTCACGTCGAGCGTGGAGGCGCTGGCCAGCGTGTGGCCGGCCAGGTCGTCCACGACCTGCGCGGTGATGTGCCGCGACGAACGCGTGACCACCAGGCGCGGTCGAGCCGACGTGCCACTGACCTTCTTGCGGATGCGGAAGTGGCGACGTGCCTTGCCGAGACGCCGCTGCGTCGAGATGTCAGCCATTACTTACCCGTCTTCCCGACCTTGAGCTTGATGAACTCGCCCTCGTAGCGCACGCCCTTGCCCTTGTACGGGTCGGGCTTGCGCAACTTGCGAATGTTGGCGGCAACTTCGCCGACCTTCTGCTTGTCGATTCCCTTGACCACGAACTTGGTCGGGGACGACACCTCGAAGCTGATGCCCTCCGGAGCCTGCACGGGCACCGGGTGGCTGTAGCCGAGCGCGAACTCAAGGTCCGAGCCCTTGGCGGCAACGCGATAGCCGACGCCACGGATCTCCATAGGCTTGGTGTAGCCCTCGGTGACGCCGATGACCATGTTGTTGACCAGGCTGCGAGTCAGGCCGTGCAGGCTGCGGCTCGCGCGCTCGTCGTCAGGACGGGTAACGGCAAGTGTGCCCGTCTCGTCCTTCTCGATCTTGATGGGCTCAGCGATGATGTGGCTGAGGGTGCCCTTGGGGCCCTTCACGGTGACCAGCTGGCCGTCGAGAGCGATCTCGACACCGGTCGGGACGGTGATGGGTAAACGGCCGATACGGGACATGTCGGTGTCTTCCTTCCCGTGTCTTAGTAGACGTAGGCGAGGACTTCCCCACCTACGCCCTTCTTGTTCGCCTGACGGTCGGTCAGCAGACCGCTCGAGGTCGAGATGATCGCGACTCCCAGGCCGCCGAGGACCTTGGGGAGAGCGCCAGCCTTGGCGTAGACCCGCAGGCCAGGCTTGGACACCCGGCGCACACCGGCGATGGACCGCTCGCGGTTGGGGCCGTACTTGAGGTCGATGGTGAGGATCTTGCCCTTCTCACCGTCCTCGGTCTTCCATCCCGCGATGTACCCCTCCTGCTGGAGGATCTCCGCGATGTGGGTCTTGATCTTGCTGTGCGGCATGGACACCACGTCGTGGTACGCCGAATTGGCGTTGCGCACCCGCGTGAGCATGTCCGCGATCGGATCTGTCATGGTCATTGCTGGCCTGAGGCCTTTCCCGCCGCGGTTCCCGTGCTGATGCAGGGCCTACGACGAAGAGGAAGCTGGAGAGCGGGACACTCGCCAGACTGGGACGGGACGACGAACTCGGAAGGACCGAACTACCAGGACGACTTGGTGATGCCCGGCAGCTCGCCGGCGTGCGCCATCTCTCGGAAACAGATGCGGCACAGCCCGAACGTGCGAAAGACCGCGCGCGGTCGTCCGCACCGGTTGCACCGGTTGTAGCCACGTACTGCGAACTTCGGCTTGCGGTTCGCCTTCTCGACGAGCGCCTTCTTCGCCATCTCTACTGCTCCTTGAACGGGAAGCCGAGCGCCCGCAGGAGCGCGCGACCCTCGTCGTCGTTGGCCGCCGTGGTGACCACGGTGATGTCCATACCGCGCGTGCGGTCGATCCTGTCGACGTCGATCTCGTGGAACATGCTCTGTTCGTTGAGGCCGAACGTGTAGTTGCCATTGCCGTCGAACTGCTTCGGTGACAGGCCACGGAAGTCACGGATGCGCGGGAGCGCCGTGGTGACCAGTCGGTCCAGGAACTCCCACATACGGTCGTTGCGAAGGGTGACCTTCGCGCCGATCGGCATACCCTCGCGGAGCTTGAACTGCGCGATGGACTTTGTCGCCCGACGCAGCTGCGGCTTCTGCCCGGTGATGGCCGTCAGGTCCCGCAGCGCGCCGTCGATGAGCTTGGAGTCCTTGGCAGCCTCGCCGACACCCATGTTCACGACGACCTTCAGGACGCGTGGCACGAGCATGGCGTTGCTGTAGGTGAACTGCTCCGTCAGGGCAGGCGCGATCTCCGCGCGATACCGGGCCTTCAGGCGCGGCACCTCGCGGGACGTTTCGGTGGGTGTCTCGGTGGGTGCAGTCATGTCAGATGTCTCCGTTGCAGCGCTTGCACACGCGGACGCTGTGCGTCTTGCCGTTGCCGTCGGCCTCGCTACGCCGATGGCCGACCCGCGAGGGCTTGCCGCACGAGGGGCAGACGACCTGCACGTTGCTCACGTGCACCGGCGCCTCCTGCGTGACGATGCCACCCTGCTGGGAGCCGCGCGCGGACTGCGTGACCTTGGTGTGCTTCTTGATCCGGTTGGCACCCTCGACGAGGACCCGACTGCTTTCCGGGTCAGCCGAGATGACCTTGCCCTTCAGACCCTTGTCCTTGCCCGCGATCACCTGGACGGTGTCGCCCTTCTTGACGAAAAGACCAGCCATGGTCAGAGCACCTCCGGTGCCAGCGAGATGATCTTCATGAAGCGCTTGTCGCGCAGCTCGCGGCCGACTGGGCCAAAGATGCGGGTGCCACGCGGGTCTCCACCATCCTTGATGAGGACAGCAGCGTTCTCGTCGAAGCGGATGTAGCTACCGTCGGGACGGCGCCGCTCCTTCAGGGTGCGGACGATAACGGCCTTGACGACGTCACCCTTCTTCACACCGGCGCCGGGGATGGCATCTTTGACGGTGCACACGATCACGTCGCCGATGCCGGCGTAGCGTCGACCGGAGCCGCCGAGAACGCGGATGCACAGAACTTCCTTGGCACCGGTGTTGTCGGCGACGCGCAGTCGCGACTCCTGCTGGATCACTTGGTTCTCCTGGTGTGAACCCCGTATCCCATCCTCGGCGGAGGGACGCGGGTTCTCGGGCGGCCCCCGTGGTGACGGGGACCGGAGTGCGGGCTGGCGGCCGGGACTGCGCCGCCCGTGCTGATGGGCGTCTGGACTGGTCCGGCTACTTGGCCTTCTCGAGAATCTCGACAACGCGCCAGCGCTTGCTGGCCGACAGCGGTCGGGTCTCCATGAGCAGAACCCGGTCGCCGACGCCGCAGCTGTTGGCCTCGTCGTGCGCCTTGAGCTTGTTCGTGCGGCGGATGACCTTGCTGTAGACCGCGTGCTTGACGCGGTTCTCGACCGCAACGACCACGGTCTTGTCCATCTTGTCGCTGACGACAAGGCCCTCGCGCGTCTTGCGGAAGCCGCGCGGGTCCTGCTCGGTGGTTGGCTGCGTCATGTCTGCCTTCTCGCTCACGCCGCTCCATCCGCAGCTGTGCCGTCGATGCTCGTGATGCCCAGCTCGCGCTCGCGCATCACGGTGTAGATGCGGGCGATGTCCTTGCGGACCGCGCGCAGGCGCCCGTGGTTCTCCAGCTGACCGGTGGCCGCCTGGAACCGGAGGTTGAACAGCTCCTCCTTGGCCTCCTTGAGCTTGACGACCAGGTCGTCCTCGCCGGAGTCACGCAGTTCGGTGGCAGCGGTACCGGTGGCCATCAGACCTCACCTGCCTCGCGCCGAACGATCCGGCACTTCATCGGGAGCTTGTGGGCCGCACGCAGCAACGCCTCGCGGGCCACCTTCTCGGTCGGGTAGGACAGCTCGAACATCACCCGGCCGGGCTTGACGTTGGCGATCCACCACTCCGGGGAACCCTTGCCGGAACCCATCCGGGTCTCTGCGGGCTTCTTGGTGATGGGACGGTCCGGGTAGATGTTGATCCAGACCTTGCCGCCACGCTTGATGTGGCGGGTCATCGCGATACGGGCGGCCTCGATCTGCCGGTTCGTCACATACGCCGGCTCGAGCGCCATCAGGCCGTACTCACCGAACGTCACACGCGTACCACCGGTGGCAGCGCCCGAACGACCCGGGTGGTGCTGCTTGCGGTGCTTGACGCGACGGGGGATCAGCATGGTCAGGCCTCCGATCCGGTGCTCGTTGCCTCGGTCGATGCGGTAGCGGCCACGTCGGCGGACACTGAAGACACTGCGACCTCGGGCGCGGGGGTGCCCGGCTCGAGCGCCTCGGCCGGACC
>JAYUBO010000312.1:0-2339 GCA_043740815.1 Frankiales bacterium
ATCAGCACGGCGAGCAGCACCAGCCCGACCGCTCCGCCGGGTATGGCGTGGGAGGCACTGCTCACAAGCTGTTGGAACTGCTCGAGCACGAAGCGCACCAGACGCAGCAGCGCGGGTGGCTGGGCGTCGGCATAGGCCTTGCGGCTCAGCTCGGCCCGGGCCAGCTCGCGAGCCTGGTCGCGCCCGGGCAGGTCCCCCCCGTTGGCCGAGAAGGGCTGCAGGACAGAGGCAGTCACGACGGGGACGGGGCCACCGCGGCCGCGTTGAGGGCGACGTCTAGGCCCTCGGCACGCATCCTCCGGTCGATGTAGAGCAGGGCGTGCACACCGGCCGAGAAGGGGGAGACGATGACTGACACGAGCCCCGCGCCGACCTGTTGGGCGACCAAGAACCCGGCGCTGTTGCTGGCGCCGGCGACGACACCTGCGATGCCCAGCGGGACGCCGATCACAGCGCTGAGGGTGCCCGCAATGACGCCGGTCAGCAGCAAGATCCCGAACAGCCGCCACCACGAGCCGCGGGCTAATACCGAAGAACGCCGCAGCGACCCGGTGACGCTGCCCTTCTCGAGCACGAGTGCGGCTGGGGCCAACGACAGCCGCATGCCAAGGTAGACCGAGGCCGCGAGGCCCGCGAGCACGGCGGGTATGCCGATGACCAGGCCGATCCCGCCTGCGGTCGCGACGGCCACGACGGCGATCACGACGGCCACGACCGTCGGGATGCCCGCGATCAGGCCGGACAGCAGCGACAGTCCCAGCAGCGCCCACAGCCGGGGTCGCAGCGCCTGCCACACCTCGGGCGTCGTGATGGCCTGGCCGAGGACCGCGCGGCCCACCACGACGACCAGGGCACCGGTGAGGATGAGACCGGCGAGGTAGCTCACGATCGCGCCCGGACCGGCACTGGCCAGCCCGGTCGAGAGCTGCACCCGCACATCGGGGGTCCCGTCGGCGTTGGTCGCCAGGTCGTTGCCGGTGCGCAGCGCGAGCGTCAACGCCACATTGACCAGCGTGACCGCGACGGCGATCACGGCCGACAGCCCCAGCGTCACCTTGGGGTAGCGGCGGATGATCTTCACCGAGCCGTCGAGTAGCTCTGCCAGCCCGAGCGGCCGCAGCGGCACCACCCCGGGCGGGGGCGGCGCGCCGTACGCGTAGGAGCCGTAGCCACCTGGAGCGTAGGAGCCAGGCGGCATCCCGTACGACGGTGGCGGGGGCGGCGGAGGGGGAGGCGTGCCCGGTCCCGGCGAGGCCCAGCCCTGGTCAGGGGTCGTCCCACCGGAGGGCGGCTCGGTCATGTCTCTCCAGGCGTTCGGGTGCGGCGGTCGGTGGTGAGGCTGGGCGGGCCGTGGCTGGCTCGTCCCGCATGCTTCCACGCTCTGCACCACGACGGTGACCCGACGGTGACACGATGAGCTGATGAGGACCCTCGATATACCTGGCGACAGCACCGCTCGATGGAACGTGCCGTGACACCGCTCCGGGTGCTCGTCGTCGACGACGATCCCGCGCTTGCCGAGATGCTCGGCATCGTGCTGCGCGGGGAGGGGTTCGAGCCGAGCTTCGCCTCCGATGGTGACGCGGCGCTCGGCATCTTCCGCCGCGAGAAGCCCGACGTGGTGCTCCTGGACTTGATGCTCCCCGGGACCAACGGCATCGAGGTCTGCCGGCAGATCCGGGCCGAGAGCGGCGTGCCGATCGTGATGCTCACGGCCAAGGGTGACACGACCGACATCGTGCTGGGCCTGGAAAGCGGCGCGGACGACTACATCGTGAAGCCGTTCAAGCCCAAGGAGCTCGTTGCCCGGGTCCGGGCCCGGCTGCGCACCCACGACGAACAGCCCGAGTCCCTGACGATCGGTCCGCCGGAGGACCCGGTGCTCATCGACGTGATGGGCCATGCGGTGACCCGTGACGGGGTGGCCGTCTCGCTCACGCCGTTGGAGTTCGACCTGCTGCTTGCACTGGCCCGCCGACCGAAGTCGGTCTTCACCCGCGAGGTGCTGCTGGAGCAGGTCTGGGGCTACCGGCACGCGGCCGACACCAGGCTGGTCAACGTGCACGTGCAGCGCCTGCGCGCCAAGGTCGAACGCGACCCCGAGCACCCCAATGTCGTCTTGACGGTGCGTGGCGTCGGCTACAAGGCCGGGCCCGGCTGAGCACGAACTCCGCCCTGGGGGGCGCGCGACACCGGGTCGGGCGTCTGGTCCGGCGCGTCTCAGCCCGATGGCGTCGGTCGCTGCAGACCAGGGTGGTCGTCACGACGCTGGTCGTGAGTGGGGTCGTGATGCTGCTGCTCGCGTCGTTGCTGCTTGACCAGGTCGGACGTGGGCTAGT
>JAYUBO010000313.1:0-5220 GCA_043740815.1 Frankiales bacterium
CTTCGCCGTACATGCCCTTGGAGGGGCGGCGTCGGCGCAGCGGCGGCTCGACCCCCTCGGCGAGACGGCGGGTGGTGCACAGGAAGCCGGTGTGGCCGACCATCCGGTGCTGGGGACGCACCGCGAGGCCCTCGACGTGCCAGCCGCGCAGCATCGTCTCCCACGAGTCGGGCTCGGTGAAGGTGCCGTGCTCGCGCATCCCCTCGACCGTCCGGGACAGCTGCGTGGTGGTTGCGACGTAGCAACACAGCACCCCTCCGGGGCGCAGCGCCCGGGACACGGCAGCCAGGCACTCCCAGGGCGCGAGCATGTCCAGGACGACCCGGTCCACGTCGGTCTCGTCGAGCTCCCGCTCGAGCGACCCGACGGTGATCGACCAGGCCGGGTGCGGGCCGCCGAAGAAGCGCTCCACGTTGCTCTGGGCGATCTCGGCGAAGTCCGCGCGTCGCTCGTAGGAGCTCAGCCGGCCACCCTCCCCCACCGCGCGCAGCAGCGACATCGACAGCGCGCCGGAACCGACGCCGGCCTCCACGACGTGCGCTCCGGGGAAGATGTCGGCCATCCCGACGATGTTGGCGCTGTCCTTGGGGTAGACCACCTGCGCGCCTCGTGGCATGGACAGCACGAAGTCCGGCAGCAACGGCCGAAGGGCGAGGTAGGTCGTGGTACCGATGCCGACCGTGACGGCGTCCGGACCGCCGATCAGCTCGTCGTGGCTCAGGATCCCGCGGTGGGTGTGGAACTGCTTACCGGCCTCGAGGGTGATCGTGTGCATCTTGCCCTTCGGGTCGGTGAGCTGCACCTGGTCCCCGACGGCCAGCGGGCCGCGACGTCGTGCTGCTTCGTAGGTCACCGCGGCAAGGCTAGGACCCCATCGCCGCGGCCACGTCCGCGCTGACCAGCACCCTCGGCAGCGGTCCCGGTACGACGTACTCCGACGCGGGCGTCGACCGCATGGCCGTGAGCAGCTGTTCGCCCACAAGACTCGGGTCCAGGAGCAGGCCCGGCTCGACTCGGCGCGCACCGTCGGCAACGACGACCCACGGCCGGCGCTCCTCGGGGACCTGCCGGACCCAGGCCTCGCTGACGATCCCCTCGAGCCGGCCGTTGCCGTCGACGACGACGAGGCCCCGGGCGCCCTGTTCGTGCGCAAGCCGGACCGCCTGGGCCAGCGGCAGGGTCGCCGCGACCGCCAGGGCTGGTCGGGCGAGGGAGGCAACAGAGACGCCGGGGAGCTTGCTGACGAGCTGGGAGCGCCGCAGGTGAGCGGCCGCACCGGCGTAGATGAACGCCCCGACGACGGCGCTGAGCAAGATCGTGCTGATGCCCCGGTTTCCCACTCCGAAAGCGGGGAGCACCCCCACCAGCATGACCGGCACGACCACGAGGGCGATGACCATGCCTGAGCGGGCGCTCGCGCGGGTGGCCCGCTCCGGGTCCTTGCCCAGCTGCCACAGGATGCTGCGTAGCACTCGGCCGCCGTCCAGGGGCAGTCCCGGGAGCAGGTTGAGGGCAGCGAGGCTGCCGTTGGTGACGGCCACCCCCTCGCACAGCAGTCGGGGCAGCGACCCGGGGTCGAACAGGCCCACGCTGGCGACGCCGACGGCCGCCAGCAGGAGCGAGACCATCGGACCGCTCACCGCCACGGCGTACTCCCGCGCCGGCGTCTGCGGTGGCTCCGTGATCTCGGTCAGGCCGGCGAGCAGCGTCACCGTGATGCTCCGCACCGGCAGCCCGAATGCCCGCGCCACCAGGCAGTGTCCGATCTCGTGGAGGACGACGCTGGCCAGCAACAGCACGACGAACGCGGTCGCAGCGGCATAGGCCCGGCTGCTGCCAACCTCATCGCGAAGCAGACTCTGCCCAGACAGCACCAGGTAGGCCGCGAACACGAACCACGACGGCGCCAGCAGCACCGGGACGCCGACGACACGGGCGATCAGCACCCCACGCCGGGGGCGCGCGTCGCCCTCCTGTGCGGTCACTCCCGAAGCCTACGCGGGCAGGGTGGCCGACCAGGCGACACGGCCACCGACTGGCTCGCAGTGGCGCAGGACCAGCCCGTGCCGTGCCACGGTCCGCTCGACAGCCCCGGCGTCGGCCGCTACCGAGACCAGCCGGCCACCCGGCTTGAGCATCGTCACGGCGCCGGGGACGTCGGAGGCGCTGTGCGCGACGACGACGTCGCCGGGTCCTTGGTCGACCAGGTCGCGGTTGGCACCGGCCTCAAGGGCCCGCCTGAGCATCGCGCCGCCTCCCAGGAGTACGACTTCTTGCTGCGTGCGTACCCCTGCCAGTGCAGCCAGCACGATGGTCAGGGGGGGTGACACCTCGTCCACCGCGCACCTCCCCGGCCAGGCACCTGCATCACCTGCTCGGAGCAGGGTGCCACGATTTTCGTGAGCACTGTCGGCACGAGGTGTTCGCTTCGGGCTTGCCAGAGCCGGGTACGGCCTCGTCGGCCCCGTGTTCGCGCAAGGACAGTCACTCGCGACCGCACGGGCGGCGGTCCACAGGGCGGCGTTTCCTGCGCTGAAGTGTCGGGCGTGCGCCGTACCGTCTGAGCCATGACCATCGTCGCGCTCGAGCCCACCGCCGAAACCGCTCCGGTCGTCGACCTGGCCGTGCCGGTCGTGGGCTCGCTGTCGCCGTCCCGAGCGGGTGACTTCATGACCTGCCCGCTGCTGTTCCGGTACCGCACCATTGACCGGCTCCCGCAGGCGCCGTCGTCGGTTGCCGTGCGCGGGACCCTCGTGCATGCGGTCCTGGAGCGGTTGTTCGACCTGCCGGCCGGTCAGCGGAGCCCCGAAGCTGCGGCGGCGTTGCTCGCGCCGGAGTGGGCCCGGCTGGCCGAGGCCGAGCCGGAGGTCACGGGCCTGTTCGCCGACGAGGCCGAGCTGGCCACCTGGCTGGTCTCCGCCCGCGGACTGCTCGACGGCTACTTCACCCTGGAGAACCCCGACCGGCTTGAGCCGGCCGAACGGGAGGCGTTCGTGGAGGTGGTCCTGCCCGGCGGCCTGCGGCTGCGCGGCATCGTCGACCGGCTCGACGTGGCGCCGAGCGGCGACATCCGGATCGTCGACTACAAGACCGGTCGCGCGCCGGGCGAGATGTTCGAGGGTAAGGCGCTGTTCCAGATGAAGTTCTACGCACTGGTGCTGTGGCGCACCCGCGGTGTCGTCCCCAAGCGGCTGCAGCTGATGTACCTCGGCGACCGGGAGGTGCTCGCATACTCCCCTGACGAGGACGACCTGCTGGCCACGGAGCGCAAGCTGCTGGCCCTTTGGGAAGCGATCGAGCGAGCGACCCAAGCCCGGGACTTCCGTCCCAAGCCCAGCCGGCTGTGCGACTGGTGCGACCACAAGGCGGCGGGGACCGAGGGTGGCTGTCCCGAGTTCGGTGGGACGGTCCTACCCTGGCCCACTGTCGTACCCGGGCCTGGTGCGAGCGAGCAGCGACACCTCGATGCGCGGGCCCGCAGCGCTGCCCCTGCTGTGGTGCCGCTCCCTGCCGTGAGCGAACCTTTCAGCGGGCAGTGACAGGATGGACCGGTCAGCGACAAACGGCAGGAGTCCCGTGACCACGTTCGACACCGCACCGACCGACACCTCTGGACAAGCCGACGCGATCTCCGCGGCCATCGGCAAGCAGCTGCACATGCCGCTGCCGGAGGTCCGCGCGACCGTCGAGGAGGAGCGCATGCACCGCAAGGTGCAGCTCGCGGCGACGTTCCGCCTGTTCAGTAAGGCTGGGCTCGACGAGGGTGTCGCGGGGCACGTCACGGCGCGCGACCCGGAGTTCACCGACTCCTACTGGGTCAACCCGTTCGGCATGCACTTCAGCCTCGTCAAGCAGTCTGACCTGGTCAGGGTTGACCACTCCGGCCACGTGGTCGAGGGCGATCGCGCCGTCAACGGCGCCGCCGTCGCGATCCACTGCGCCGTGCACGCCGCGCGACCCGACGTGGTGGCCGCCGCGCACGCTCACGGTCCCTACGGCAAGACCCTGTCGAGCCTTCCCATGAGCATCGAACCGCTCACCCAGGATGCGTGCGCTTTCTACGATGACGTCGGCGTCTACAACGACTACTCCGGTGTCGTCCTGGACGCCGAGGAGGGCCGTCGGATCGGCGCTGCCCTCGGTGCCCACAAGGCCGTCATCTTGCGCAACCACGGGATGCTCACCGTCGGCGAGACCGTCGAGAGCGCTGCCTGGTGGTTCCTCACCCTGGAGCGGACCGCGCAGTGCCAGTTGATGGCGTACGCCGCGGGCACGCCCATAAAGATTGGCCATGACGCCGCCGTCCAGACGCGAGGGCAGGTCGGGTTCGAGCTCGCCGGCTGGTTCCAGTTCCAGCCGATCTGGCAGCGCATCAGCAAGGACAACCCCGACATCTGGGACTGACGTTTCGCCGTTGGACGAGTGCCAGTCCTCGTGAGCGGCCCCGGTCACTGGTCGGTGCCTACCAGCCGCGGAGCAGGTGGCGGGGCTCGCGGGTGACGGTGTGGCCGTTTTGCGTGGTCCAGTGCACGCTGCCGCTTTGGGGTCCCTTGCTGGTGCGCGTGACGGTGAAGCATCGCTGGGTTTTGCTCTGGTGGTGGTGGACGCATTCACTGGCGATGTTGTCCAGGTGCGTCGGCCCGGTGGGCCAGGGGGTGAGGTGGTCGTTCTGGCAGGACTGGGCGAGCTTGGGGCAACCCGGGAAGGTGCAGGTCACATCACGTGCCTTGACGTGCCGGGCCATCCGGGTCGGTAGGGCGTAACTCGCGCTGCGGGCCGGGGTGGCGTCGACCTTGGTCGCGAGCATCAGTGCGAGGGCAGCGCGCAGCGCTGGGTCGGTCCAGGCGGCTGGGTGTGGTGGTCGGAGCGCGGTGGGGTCGGGTCCGGGTTCCCGGACATACTGCGGTCTCGGGATACTCCCGGCCAGCGCGGCCCAGTCGGTGGTGTCCTGCTCCCACGCGAGGTCACCGGGACTGGGTGGGATCTGCGAGTCGAGCTGCCAACGCCGCCACCCTGACCGTGTTGGTGGTCCAGGATCTGGGGTCGGTGTTGTCGGTGGTGGCAAGCAGCCGCCAGGCCAGCCGCGTGGCGGGTCGTGGTCGACCTCGACCGTCACGGTGGGGTGCGGGCGGTAGAGCTGGTAGCTGCCCAGTGGGAGCCGGCGGTGCAGCGGGGCCCGGTCGAGTAGGTCCCACAACCGGCCCTCCAGCGGGTCGCACC
>JAYUBO010000314.1:0-6673 GCA_043740815.1 Frankiales bacterium
GGCTACGACCGCACCTACCGCCTCGTCCTGCGTGACGGCCCGGCCGTGACTGTCGTCCGTCAGCCCGGGGGGTGGCGGCAGGTGGCGGTCGAGGGCACCCGCGTCAGGGCGCCGTACGGGCTGGACCTCGGAGCCACAGCGAAGGCCCTGGCGGCAGACCTTGCCGCGGCGGCTGCAGCGCAGCACTCGCAGGCCGTCCTGGTCAGCCTCGGTGGCGACGTTGCCAGCGCCGGGGTGCACGCCTGGCCGATCCTGGTGACCGACACGGCCGACCCCGACGAAACCGACCAGTCCGGCCAGGTCATCACCCTGTACGGCGGTGGGCTGGCCACCAGCGGCACCCGCGCCCGTCGATGGGCCCGCGGGGGAAGGCCCGTACACCACCTGCTCGACCCACGAACCGGGATGCCGACAGACGGACCGTGGCAGACCGCAAGCGTGCTGGCCGACACGTGCGTGCTGGCCAACGTGGCGAGTACGGCCGCGATCGTGCTGGGCGCCGACGCCCCGTCCTGGCTGCGCGCGCGCGGGTTCAGCGCTCGGCTGGTCGAGCCGAGTGGGACTGTGGTGCGGGTGGGCGACTGGCCCGCACCGCTGCCGATGGGAAAGGACACCCCGTGATCGCCGCCGCGTCGATTTTCGCAGGCTCACCGACGTTGTCGCAGGCGCCCTACTGGTATCTCACCCGGAGCACCGGCATCACCGCCTTCGTGCTCCTGACAGCGAGCATGGCCTTCGGTATCGCTGCGACCCACCGGGCGCTGGCCTCCCCTTTCTGGCCGCGGTTCGCGACGCAGGCCCTGCACCGAAACGTCTCCTTGCTGAGCCTGGCCTTCCTTGCCGTGCACATCGTCACGACCATCGTCGACAACTTCGTGACGATCAGCCCGTGGGCGGTCGTGGTGCCCTTCACGTCCGACTACCGGACGCTGTGGGTGGCCCTCGGGACGCTGGCGTTCGACCTGACGCTGATCGTGATCGTCAGCAGCCAGCTGCGCCTGCACATGAGCGTCACCCTGTGGCGGCGGATCCACCTGACCTCCTACGCAGCTTGGCCGCTGGCCTTCGTGCATTTCCTCAAGACCGGGACGGACGCGGCGCACGGCCGCTTTGGGATCTGGATCGACATCGGCTGCGCCGGTGTCATCGCGGCTGCCCTGGCCCTGCGGCTCGTCGCGGGGGACAACACCCCTAGGCCCTTACGCAGCCTGGTTCGATGAGGCTGCTGACCGAGACCGGGCGCTCCCTGGCCGCGCACGTCGCCACTCATGGCGAGCTGCGGCTGGGCAACAGGGCTTCCCTGCTCGACGAGGTCGACCGCAGCGGCCTGATCGGCCGGGGAGGCGCCGGCTTCCCGACCGGGCGCAAGCTGCGCACCGTCGCGGCAGGCAGCAAACCCGTCGTCCTCGGCAACGGCTGCGAAGGCGAGCCCGCAAGCGGCAAAGACCACCGCCTGATGCAGGCCCATCCGCACCTGGTCCTCGACGGGCTGCAGACGGCCGCGCATGCCGTCGGCGCCCGAGAGGCGCACCTGGCCCTGCACGTCGGCAGCCCTACCCTGGCCATCCTCGGCAAGGCCCTGACCGAGCGGCGCGACCTGGTCCGCACCACCTTGCACGAGGTGCCGGTGCGTTACGTCGCAAGCGAGGAGTCGGCTCTGGTCAACCTCGTGAACACGGGCATCTCGAAGCCGACCTTCACCCCGCCGCGGCCGTTCGAGCAGGGCATCGGCAAGCGCCCCACCGCCATCAACAATGTCGAGACCCTCGCCCACCTGGGACTGATTGCCCGCCACGGAGCGGGGTGGTTCCGGGAGGTCGGCGACGCGGAAGAGCCTGGCACCGCCCTGATCACGGTCAACGGCACCGTCGTCGAGGTCCCTACCGGTACGCCGGTGCGTCACCTGCTCGGGCCACTGCACGACCTGCAGGCCGTCCTCGTCGGCGGCTACTTCGGCACCTGGGTCTCGGCGGCCCGAGCCCAGAACCTGACGCTGACCCACCGCGACCTGCGAGCCGCCGGCGGGGCCTTGGGTGCGGGCATCGTGCTGAGCCTGCCGGTCGGGTCCTGCGGTCTGCTCGAGACCGCGCGCGTCGCGACCTACCTCGCGGACCAGAACGCCGGCCAGTGCGGACCCTGCTTCAACGGCCTGCCTGCCATCGCTGCCGCCGTACGCACCCTTGCCCTGGGTCCGTGGCACGACAAGCACATGGCCGACCTCGACCGGTGGCTCAGGATCGTGCCGGGTCGGGGAGCGTGCCACCACCCCGACGGCGCGGTCCGCTTCGTGCTGTCGGCGCTCTCGGTCTTCGCCAAGGACGTCGGACGGCACCGCTCCGGGCACCCGTGCACCGGAATCCAGCGGTCCCCGATGCTGCCGGTATGAGACTGCGCGTCAATCCCATCGACTGCACCGCGCATGGGCTGTGTGCCGAGCTGCTCCCCGAGTGGATCTCGCTCGACGAGTGGGGCTACCCGGTCATCGACGACCAGGTCGTGCCCGCACAGCTCGTGAGGAAGGCCCGCCGCGCCGCCGCCGCCTGCCCGACCCTGGCCCTGCGGCTGCAGCAGGACTGACCCCGGGTCTACCGGACGGCCCGTCAGCTCAAGAGCTTGAGCAGGTACTGCCCGTAGCCGCTCTTCTCCAGTGGCTTGGCGAGGGCGGTCAGGCCGGCGTCGTCGATGAAGCCCTGCTCCCAGGCGATCTCCTCGATGCACCCGATCTTCAAGCCCTGCCGCTCCTCGATGACCTGCATGAACTGAGAGGCTTGCATCATCGACACGAAAGTCCCCGTGTCGAGCCAGGCCGTGCCCCGGCTCATCGTCTCGACCTGGAGTGCGCCCGCCTCGAGATAGCGCTGGTTGATCGTCGTGATCTCCAACTCCCCGCGAAGCGACGGCTCGATCTCGGCGGCGATGCGGACCACCTCGTTGTCGTAGAAGTACAGCCCCACTACGGCATAGGACGACTTCGGTGAGGTCGGCTTCTCCTCGATCGACAGGGCTTTGCGGACGTGGTCGAACTCGACCACGCCGTACCGCTCGGGATCGGCGACGTGGTAAGCGAAGACGGCCGCGCCCTCCACGTCGGTGTACTTGGCGAGCTGGTCACCGAAGTCCTGGCCGTAGAAGATGTTGTCGCCCAGCACGAGGGCGACCTTGTCACCACCGATGAAGTCCTTACCGATGATGAAGGCCTCAGCCAGGCCGTTCGGTGCCTCCTGCACCTCGTAGGAGAAGTGACAGCCCAGGGCCGTGCCGTCGCCGAGCAGGCGTTGGAAGGACGGCTGGTCCTCGGGGGTGGTGATGAGCAGGATCTCGCGGATACCGGCCAGCATCAGAGTAGAGATCGGGTAGTACACCATCGGCTTGTCGTAGACCGGCATCAGCTGCTTGCTGACGCCCTTGGTGATCGGGTAGAGCCGGGTGCCAGAGCCGCCGGCGAGAACGATGCCCTTCACGGCTGGGTCGGCGTCCGGCTGAAGCGAAGGTGCGAACGCGACGGCGTCGGTCCTCGCTGGTCTTGGTAGCGGCTGCCGTAGATCGACGAGCCGTACGGGTGATCAGAAGGCGACGTGAGCTGAAGCACGCAGATCTGGCCGATCTTCATGCCTGGGTAGAGCTTGATCGGCAGATTCGCCACGTTGCTCAGCTCCAGCGTGACGTGCCCGCTGAAGCCCGGGTCGATGAAGCCGGCAGTGGAGTGCGTCAACAGCCCCAGCCGCCCGAGCGAGCTCTTGCCCTCCAGCCGGCTGGCGAGGTCGTCGCCGAGGCTGATCACCTCCAGCGTCGAGCCGAGGACGAACTCGCCAGGATGCAGGATGAACGGTTCGTCGCCGTCGGCCTCGATCGGGACGGTCAGGTCGTCCTGCTGCTCGGCTGGGTCGATGTGGGTGTAGCGGTGGTTGGCGAACACCCGGAAGTAGCGGTCCAGGCGCACATCGATGCTGCTCGGCTGGATCATCGCCTCGTCGAAGGGCGAGAGCCCGAGCCGGCCGGCGGCGATGGCGGCCAACAGGTCACGGTCGGAGAGCAGCACGCGAGCAGCCTAGTGGGCCTCCCTGCGGCGTCTACACTCACCTTCTGACGCCGACCACCGGCGTCGCAGGCAACGCGGGCGTAGCACAATGGTAGTGCGCTAGCTTCCCAAGCTAGACACGCGGGTTCGATTCCCGTCGCCCGCTCCAGCGCTGGGTCGGGTACCTCAAAACAGTGCGGGCGGCCTGGTCGGGGCGTCGGCGCCGACCAGAGCCATCACGTTGTTGAGCAGGGTGTCGGTCGTGAGGCCGGCGGCCGCGCCGGCAACCGTGAGCATGATGCGGTAAAGCGTCACGTAGTAGTGCACCGGCTGGTCGTACGTCCAGTCGACCGAGCCCAGGTGCTCGGAGGTGCCGCGGCCCCCGTTGGGACCGTTCCACGGACCGCTCCAGACCTGCACACCGGCCGGGCCTGGGGAAAACGGGCCACCCCTGGCGACGTCCCGCCTCGCGGCCGCGGCCAGCACCGCGCGCACCCGCTCGACCGGGAGCACGACGTCGGGACGGTGGTCGCTACTCGAGGCCAAGGTTGCGGACCGGGTCAGCCGGAAGGACTTGTGGTCGCTACGGTTCTCGAGCTGGACGAGGTGGACTGTCACGCTGGGCTCCCGGGGACGGCGCGGCGTATCACCGCTCCCGTGGTACGTCGGGAGTTGCGCCCATGCACTTGATCCCTGCAGCCGGGTGATGCTGCCCCACCCTCCGGGGCTCAGGCACCCTTCCCGAGCTCGGGATGCTCACGAAACCAGTCGATCGTGTGGCCCAGACCGGTCTCGAAGTCCATCGTCGGCTCCCAGCCCAGCTCCCGCTTGGCGACCGTGATGTCCGGCTGCCGGACGCTGGGGTCGTCGACGGGGCGGTCGACGAAGACGATCTCGCTGTCGCTGCCGACCAGGCGCTTGATCGTCTCGGCCAGGTACAACACCGACGTCTCGTGCGGGTTGCCGATGTTGACCGGACCGGCCAGGTCGGACCGGAGCAGCCGCAGGATCCCCTCGACCAGGTCGTCGACGTAAATGATGGACCGGGTCTGCGACCCGTCTCCTGCGACCGTGATGGGCTGGCCGGTCAGCGCCTGCGAGGCGAACGCGGGGATCGCCCTGCCGTCCTTCGGTCGCATCCGGCGTCCGTGCGTGTTGAAGATCCGGACGATGGCCGTGTCCACCGCGTGCGTACGGCGATAGGCCATGGTGAGTGCCTCGGCGTAGCGCTTGGCCTCGTCATAGACGCCGCGCGGTCCCACCGGGTTGACGTGGCCCCAATAGGTCTCCGGCTGGGGGTGGACCTGCGGGTCGCCGTAGGTCTCCGACGTCGAGGCGAGCAGGAAGCGCGCGCCCTTCTCCTTCGCCAGTCCGAGGGCGTGCAGCGTCCCGATGGCGCCGACCTTCATGGTCTCGATCGGCAGGAGCAGATAGTCGATCGGGGAAGCGGGGGACGCGAAGTGCAGGACCTGGTCCACCGGACCTGTGACGTGCACGTAGTCGGTGACGTCCGCCTTCACCAGCCGGAACGCGTCGTTCTCGAGCAGGTGTGCCACGTTGCTCGGCGTACCGGTGAGGAAGTTGTCGAGCGCGAGGACTTCGTCACCGTCGGCCAGCAATCGCTCGCACAGGTGAGATCCTAGGAAGCCGGCACCACCGGTTACAACGGTACGCATGGGGCCAGGATACGGCTCCGGATCGACGGGGGGGCTCGATCCCCTCAGGCGTGCAGATCACGCTCGTGTGCGGCGTGCTCGACCGACTCGAGCTGGAACGTCGAGTGGCCGAGGTCGAAGTGGCCCTGCAGGCACTCGCCGAGCTGGTCCAGGACCTGGGGGGCCGTACCGTCGTGCCAGAAGGCGTCCTCGACGACGACATGCGCGGAGAGGACCGGGTTGCCGCTGGTGATTGTCCAGGCATGCAGGTCGTGCACGCCGACCACCCCGGGCGCCCGCAGCATGTGCTCGCGGACCTCATCGAGGTCGACGCCGCGCGGGGTCGCCTCGAGCAGCACGTCGACTGCCTCGCGCAGCAGCCGGACGGTGCGCGGCAGGATGAGTACGGCGATGACCAGGCTCGCAAGCGGGTCGGCACGCTGGAAGCCGGTGGTGGCGATGACGGCGGCGGCCACCAGGACGGCGGCCGCGCCGAGCAGGTCGCCGAGCACCTCCAGATAGGCGCTGCGCACGTTCAGGCTCTCGGCCTGACCTCGCGCGAGCAGACTCAGGGAAGCCGCATTGCCGGCGACGGCCACCAGTCCGAACACCGTCATGACCCCTGCATCCGAGGTGCCAGGGTCCACCAGTCGGCGCACGGCCTCGACCAGCAGGAAGGCGCCGAGGCCGAACAGCACCACGGCGTTGACGACGGCCGCCAGGATCTCGGCCCGCTCGTAGCCGAAGGTCCGCTGGCTGGTCGGAGCCCGCTGCGCCCAGACCACGGCCAGCAGGCTCAGCCCGATCCCCGCGGCGTCGGCAGCGAGGTGGCCCGCATCGGCGAGCAGCACGAGCGAGTGGGCGAGGACGCCCCCGACGACCTCCAGGACCAGCACGAGCACCGTGATGGCCAGGACGACCGTGAGCCGCTGGCGCTGGGCACCCGACGCGGTCGCGTGCAGTTGGCCGTGGTCGTGCCCACTCACTGCCGACCGTCCCT
>JAYUBO010000315.1:0-9423 GCA_043740815.1 Frankiales bacterium
GGTCCGACATCGCCCGCGCCGGCCTCCGCGACGCCGACGCCCGCCTGGGCGTCTGGCTCGACCTGCTCGTCGAGCGGGGCCTGCTCGACAGCACCACGATCCTGCTCACCGCCGACCATGGCATGCAGGGGGCCGATCCGTCGTGCGTGGGCGACTGGGACGTCGCCCTGACCGAGGCCGGCGTCCCCTTCCGCGACGAGGCGTATGGGTTCCTTTACCTCGGGGTGACGTGACGCGGCACCATCCGGCACAACCTGCGCTGACCTACCGGTGGGCGTTGGCACTCGTTCTGCGTCGCTCACCCGCGGGACAGGTCGGGCAGCACCGGGTCCAGCTGGTTCAGATCGAGGCCGTGGTGTCTCCCAGCACGCAGGGAAGACGGCCGGTTGGTCGCCCCTTACGGCGCCGTGCGGGTGAACCTCACCGTCACCGAGCCAGACGGCACCACGACAAAGCTCAACAGTCCCGGCCCCCAGGCAACCCGATCGGCCCTGGACGCCCTCGCCGACACCTTGCTCGAGCTAGCTCAGCGGGCTGACTGGATCGTGCTCGCCGGATCGCTGCCGCCCGGCGCGCCTGCGGACTGGTACGCCGACCTCGTGGCGCTGCTGCGTGGGCGCACCAAGGTCGCGGTCGATACCAGCGACGCGCCTCTTCAGGCTCTGGTCGATCGGCTCGACGTGGCGCCGCCGCACGTGATGAAGCCCAACGGCGAGGAGCTGGCTTCCTTCATCGGCGGTGACGCGGCCGCCCTCGAGTCCGACCCACGAGCTGCGGCGGCTGCAGCCCGCCTCCTGGTCGACCGTGGCGTGGAGGCGGTGCTGGCCACCTTGGGCGGCCACGGTGCCGTGCTGGTCACTGACGAGGGGGCGTGGCACGCCATCGCTCCGCTGACCCAGGTCGTCAGCACCGTAGGTGCCGGCGACTCCAGCCTGTTCGGCTATTTGCTGGGTGACCTTCACCGGGCGGATCCCGCCCAGCGGTTGGCGCTCGCCGTCGCCTACGGCAGCGCAGCAGCGGGACTACCCGGCACGACGATGCCCCGCCGTACGCAGGTGCACCCCGACAACGTGGTCGTCCACCAGCTCCCGCATCTGATCCATCGCCACTCTTACAGCCCGGCCCCGCCCGGTCCCATCGCTACTGAGGAGCACCAGATGCCCACCACCACTGTTGTCGTCGGCTCGACCGTCGGGCTGCACGCCCGCCCGGCCGCGATCATTGCCGAGGCTGCAGCAGAACTCGACTCCGAGGTGCTTATCGGGCTGCCGGGAGCCTTGGGTGTCGATGCAGGATCGGCCCTGATGATCATGACCCTGGGCGCCGCTCACGGTGACACCGTCGAGATCTCCGGCGACAACGAGGCCGACGTCGCTGCGATCGCGGCTCTCGTCGTCAAGGACCTCGACGCCGACTGAACCTTGGACCCTCTGACTCTCTGCCCTTCTGACCCTCTGGGCACCCGCAAGCGCAGGGTTTTGCCGGCGAAGGCGGACCGGTGGGTCGGGCGACTTGACGACGTCGGCGTGCGCCTCGCCCTGGACTAACGTCCTTAACGATCGTGTGGTTCGTTGTGGCCCGGCCTCGACGATGACCTGATGTTGACAAGCAACGCAAGGGTCTGCGGCCAGGTACGGCCATGAGCTGAGACGAGCCACAACACCGCGCGGGTGAGGGCCTTCGGTTCAGTCGGTCGGGTTGGGCCACCGGTAGGTGCGGCGGGGGTCCGCTGACGCGCGGCCACACGCTGCGCCCGACGAGAAGGAAGCGGTCACGCAGGTAACAAAGGTGTCTCTGGGCTTGAGACCGGGCCCGATCGGGCCGATGCGAACGGTGGGGGCACCCGACGGATGTGTCCCTTTGTGACGTGAGCTTCGGTGAAAGAGGTCAGGCCTTGCGCCCCCCAGTTCGCATGTTCGCTGCCCTGACCGCCTGCCTGGCGCTGACGGGCACCGCCTTTGTGGCCAGTGCCGGCGCCGCGACCGCGCCGTTGCCGGTCGTGGGCCCGGACGTCTCGGGCTGGCAGCACCCGAATGGTGCGCCGATCGACTGGGTCAGGGTGCGTGCCGCCGGGAACAGTTTCGCGATCATCAAGACCACCGAAGGTTCCGGCTACACCAACCCGTACTACGCGTCCGACGCCGCACGTGCCCGCGCGGCGCACCTCGTTGTCGGTGCCTACGCGTTCGCGCGTCCGGCGCTACCTGTCTCCACCGCGACGACGCAGGCGACGTACTTCGCCGCGACGTTGGGCAACGTCCGCACCGCCAGCACGCTGCCGCCCATCCTGGATCTTGAGATGTCCGGCGGCCTTTCACCGGCCGATCTGGTCACCTGGACGCAGCTGTTCTTGGAAACTGTCCGAGCACAGACCGGCCGCACCCCGATCGTCTACAGCTACCCATACTTCTGGTCGAGCATCATGGCCGGTACGACGGCTTTCGGCCGTTACCCGTTGTGGCTCGCCTCCACCTCTGCCACGTCCCCCACGCCATTCGCCGGCTGGAAGGCCTGGACCCTCTGGCAGTACACCTCCAGCGGCAGCGTGCCCGGTGTGCCGGGCGGAGTCGCGGACATGTCGCGCTTCGCCGGGACGGGTGCGCAACTGACCGCTTTGGGCAACGGCGTGCCTGCCACGGCGTGGACTGTCGGGGCTCCGACCGCGCCGCGCACGGTGTACGCCGCGGCTGGGGTGCGGTCGGCCCTCGTTGCCTGGCAACCCTCCGACGACGGCGGCCAGGTCCCAAGCCGCTTTGCCGTAACGGCCAGCCCCGGCGGGGCCGTGACCACCGCTTCCGGGACGAGCCACGCGCTCCGGGTCACTGGCCTGACCCCCGGCAAGGCCTACAGCTTCACCGTGACAGCTACCAACACAGCCGGGACCTCCACCGCCTCGTTGGCCTCGGGCCTGGTCGTCCCCGGTGCACTGCCGGCCGCCCCCGGCAGACCCGTGGTGAACAGCGTCTCCCGGCACGTCACCCTCACCTGGGGCGCCGTAACCGGGGCAACGCGCTACCTGGTGCACCGTTGCGCGGCCCCCTGCACCCCTGGGTCCGAAGCGATCGGGACGGTGACCGTCCCCTCGTCGACGTACACCGACGCCACCGTCGTCGATGGGACTCGCTATGTCTACGCCGTCAGTGCCGCGAACGCGTGGGGCTCCTCGGCCAACGGAGGGACAGCCCTTGCTGCACCCGTCGGACCGCCTCCCGCGCCGACCTCCCCCACTGCGACAGTCACGCCCAACAGCGCGACGCTGAGCTGGCTCCCGCCGGTCGGGACCGGCGGCTCACCCCTGACTGCGTACGTCATCACCGTCGACGGAACCGTCAAGGTCACCCTTCCCGCAACCGCCCGGACCTGGACGCTCACGGGTCTGCCCGTCGCGAGCCAGCACCTGCTCGGCGTTGCCGCCGGTAGCGCCCTCGGGACCGGGCAGGCAGCGAAGCTCGCCATCACGACCACCGGAACCAGTCACGTCGTAAGCACGCCAACCGCCGTCAGCGTCACGCTGCCGTGGGTGGCGCTGTCGACCAGACCCACGTCGTTCGTCGTGAATGTCCGGCGTGCCGGCAGCAGCACCACCCTTGCCGGCGTCCCCGTCCTGGTCGCCTTCCTCCCCAGGGCCGGCGCCGCACCCGCGCCGGTGCAGGTCGTCACCGATGCGACCGGGAAGGCCGCTGCGGTGTTCCGGCCCGTTGTCGACGGCACCGTCACGGCGACCGTCGTGGCCTCCGTTCGCTACGCGGCGTCCAGCGCGAGCAGCCTACTCATCGTCCGGCCGATCGTTTCTGCTGTCCTCAGCGCGACTGCGACGCGGGTCGGTCACAGCGTGGTCCTGTCCGGGGCCGTCGGCTCGCTCATGGCGGGGGAGCTGGTCTACCGGCAGGGACTCATCAACGGAAGCTGGCACACCTGGGCCGTCGGAGTGGTCGATCGTACTGGTCGGTTCACTTTTGTGATCACCCCCACGGTCGTAGCCATCGACCGATACAGGATCCTGATCAACGCCTCGCGCCTGCACAGCGCCGGCGCCAGCGTCACCCGGGACCTGCTCGTCAGCTGACCCCTTTCGAGCAGGTCAGGGCAGGCGCGTCAACCGGCCGCCCTGCTCACTGCCCATGAGTCCGGAACCGGACATTCTGGTTGACGGGCCGGGTGCATCCGGACTGAGGTGGACAGTGCCACCTCAGCAGGTCCTGCAGGCCTGCGCGCCAACCTGAGCCGGCCGTTGAGGCCTGCAGTGCAGGGGATCTCATGCCAGGGCACTTCACCCACATCTACACGGCTCGTCGCGTCGCGGACCTGCTGAGCGACCCCGCGACCGGCACCTTCGACGTGGCGGGCGGCTTGCTCGAGACCGTCGCCGACGGCCTGACCCCACAGCAGTGTGGGCAGGTCATGAAGGAT
This sequence comes from Frankiales bacterium, assembly GCA_043740815.1. GTDB lineage: Bacteria > Actinomycetota > Actinomycetes > Mycobacteriales > SCTD01 > RYN-111. The sequence continues at coordinate 4,411 of JAYUBO010000315.1, forward strand.
TGGGAGCGGTTCGCGGCGCTGGGCGCTGTCGGTCCCGACCTGTTCTTCTTCTGCCAGGACTACTCGAGCGGACCGCTGGCGGCGGCGCCGTTCCAGGACGACATCTTGATGCTGGCGATGGCGGCGTACTACTGGGCGGACGCGGCCAAGGAGGACAACTACGAGCCGCTGCTCCTGCTGCTCGCCGAGGTCAACGGGACCTTCGCCGAGATCGCCCGCCTCCTGATCGGGCTGCAAAAAGCGTGGAAGGCTTTCGTCAAGGTCTACAACAAGACCGTCAAGAAGTTCGTGGACGAGGTCGTGACCGTCCTCGACGACCTGACCGGAGGCCTGGTCGAGGAGTTCGCCACGGCGGTGAAGAACCTCGCCGATGCGATCTTGCAGGTCATCGAGATGGAGGTGCTGACCTACGCGGACCTGTTCTCGTGGTTCAGCCTGAAGATGCGCCAAGGCTGGGACGAGCAGGCGTTCGTCTGGAGCGACATGCTGCACTACCGGCACACCAGCCGGATGGCGGCGAACCTGCTCGCCGAGGCCAAGCGCCAGCGGCAGGCCGGTGGCAGCCAGGAGCAGTACGACCAGTTCCTGGCCTACACGCTCGGTTGGGTGTGCCACATCGGGACCGACGTGGTCGCGCACTCGTTCGTCAACGAACAGTGCGGCGGGCCGTTCCGTACGCACTACCAGCGCCACCACGTGATCGAGAACCACATGGACGCGCACAACTACCGCGCCTGCGCCCCGGGTGGTTCGCTTCCCGCGGACCCGATGGGGGCCACCGAGACCTTCCCCGACATCGACCGCAGCGCCCTGGTTTTCTCCGTAGCGCTCGACGCCGCCCACCCGCACGGCTGGCCGCGGCCGACGATGCTGTCCGACGACCCGGACGAGGCCACCAAGCAGGTCGACGTCGACGGACAGCTGCCCGACTGGCTGGCCGACGGGATCGTCCGCGCGATGATCGCGACCTACCAACCGAAGACGGGACACCTTGAACCGGCCAACCTGGGCGGCGGACCGTTCCAGGCGGGGCTGTCGGACGCCGAGAGTGGCGTGCGGCACCTGATCGACATGGCCGGCATCGGGATCGACCGCCCGCTGAGCGAGCTGTTCGCGATGATCGCCCCGGACCCCGACTTCGACGTCCCGCCCGGCTATCCGCTGCCCTGGGAGGTCAAGGTCTGCTACCGCTTCATGATCAGCTTCTACAAGCTGTCCTTCACCAACGGCTTCGACCTCAAAAAGCCGCGCACCCCCAAGGTCATCACCTGGCCACCCGCGTCGGACTTCACCGACCTGGCCAGTGCCCCGGACTTCTCCGGCGCGTCCACCGGCGACCCGGTCGAGGACCTGTGCAACGCCATCAAGGCCCTCGTCGACTGGATCAAGAAGGAGGCCGAGGCGGCGCTGAAACTGGCGGGCGACATCGTCAAGGCGCTTGCCAGCCCGTTCACCTATCCGCTGCGGGCGGCGTTGCACGAGCTCGCCATGCTCGGCTGGAACATCGCCACCGGAGCCCACGAAATCCTCGCCCACACCGGCTTCGTCTACCCCCACGGCGAACGGTTGTACGACGACGGCGAGCTCGCCGTACCCAACGAGATCGACTTGGCGCTGATCACCCTCGGGATGACGACCGACGCGGCGTTCGTTGCGGCGCTCGGGGACGCGAGCGACATCCTCGGCAACCTCGACCTGGCCACCGACGGGCTGGGGGACCTGCGCGACCCGCAGCAGCCGTTCCCGTTCCTGCCGGTGCGAGAGGTGCAGGACCACGACCACAAGCCCAATGAGTTCCGCCGGCCGTGGGCCTTTCCGTCCATGAGCCGCGGTCCGGACGGAAAGCTCTACGACACCCCGCTCGAACAGTGGGACGTCGATGCAGAGATGGACCGGCTCGGGCTGAGCGGGGCGACCCGGGCCGGCGTCGACCGGCTGCTCGCCGACACCAAGGGCCTCACGGTGCCCGGGCCCTACCCGGCTGGCTCGCAGCCGGAGTCGCTGCTCATGGGCGGTCACCTTGGCGACCCGCAGCAGCGTCCGCAGTACGAGGCGGCCTACAGCCCGGCGATCACCGATGCGCTCAACCGCGAGCACCTGGTCCTCAACGACGGCGGCGGCAACCCGCTCGGTGACGTGATCCCCTTCTCGTCGTACCTGATCGGGCGGATCTTGTCCAAGGACGGGTACCCGGTGGACTTCAACCTCGACGCCGACCGCGGCTACGGCTACCTGTGCTGGGACTGGACCCGCGACCCGACCAAGACCGCGACCAACGGCCGTGGGCAGACCTACGCACAGCCGGTGATCCCCCCCGAGGGAGCGACGACCGACGGCGGCGCGAGCCCCTGGCTCGGTGCACTCGTCGATGCCAACGGCCGTCCGCAGCAGCAAAAGCTGCAGCTGCAGTACCTCGACAAGCAGCCCCCCACCGGGAAGAAACGGGGCTTGCGATGAGCGACGACGACAACCTGCTCGGTGCGGCCCGCGCCTTCGCCCGCAAGGCCGCCGGTGCGGTCGACGCGGTCGAGGACGCCGTCGAGGGCGCGATCAAGCAGGTGCTGCGGGTCGGCCGGGAGGAGCGTCCGGAGCATCGCGAGCACGAACAACACAAGGGCTGCGGTCACTGCAGCTGCCACTGCACCTGCGGTACGCCGGGACCCGGCGACCACGACGGGGACGGTCCGTCCGGCGGTCCTAGAGGGGGTCGACCCGGCCGGCCGACCCGCTCGCCCGGCCACGACCGGGGCGACCTCGATGGCACGCCGCTGACCGTCGGCGACATCACGGGCACGCACCCGGGCAACAGCTGGCCGGGGCCGCGTAAGGACCTGCCGCTGCCGTTCCTGTTCCTGCGGGCCAACGCGGGCGACAACGGCACGCGACCTGCGGTCGGAGCGTTCTGGGAGAGCCCGGACGTCTACCTGCTGGCCGGCGTCCACCCGTCTGTGGCGCCGCCGATCCCGCCGGCCCTGGGCCAGACCGCGCTGGCCGGCAAGCCCAACACCGTCTACGCGCACATTTGGAACTTCGGGCGGGCCGCAGCCCACGACGTGGTCGTGGAGTTCTACTGGTGCAACCCTTCGCTGGGCTTCAACCCGACGAGTGCGCAGCTGATCGGTCGTGGCAAGGCGCACCTGGGTCATCGCGGGAGCGGTCGGTCCCACGACGTCGTGAAGTGCCCCGAACCGTGGGTGCCGACGTTCGTCAACGGCGGGCACGAGTGCCTGCTGATCCGGGCATGGGACAACTGCCAGGACCTGCTGACCAACCCGGAGTGGGACGCGTCGGTCAACCGGCACCTCGGGCAGCGCAACGTGCACGTCGTCGACCTCGGTGCAGGGGCGGGCGCAGGGGCCGGCCCTGTGGTCCCGCCGCTCACCCTTGCGGTGGGTCCGCTGTTCGGGGCGCCGGCGACCCTCGCGGTGCAACGCGAGCATCCTGCCAACGTGCCGTGGCTGCAGCTGCGCACCGGCCGCGGGGTCTTCCCTGCGCCGGCTACGCCGACCGGGGACCTGGGGATCGCGGTAGGGGGTGGCACCGCTGCGGCAACCCATACGGTCGGCGGGGACGGCAACACGGTCACCCTGCACGCTGGCGACGACCCGCCGCCTGCCGGGAGCGCCCACGTCTACCGGGTCACGGCCAGCCAGGCAGGGGCAGCCTTTGGTGGCTACACGGTCGTCGTCCTGGGCTGAGGTCCGCGTGGAGGGTCAACAGGTTCCCGGTATGGCCCAGGCAGTGGCGCAGCCCGACACGTCACAGTCCCGTCACAGGGCCGTCACAGGTTGCCGCGGGCACAGTGCCTTGTCCGGGCGCGTGGCCCGGCTCCTAGGAGGATCCCCCATGAGCAACGACATTCCCAGCCGCAGCAAGGCCTTCCTCAGGTGGCGCCAGCCGGTCGGTTGGGGGCTGGCTGGCGTCGTCGCCGGTGGCGTGCTCGTGGGCACGCTCTCCGCCCAGGCTGCGTCCAGCCCGTCCCCGTCCCCCACCGGTTCGGCGGCCTCGGACTCCGCCGAAGGTCATCGAGGCGGGCACGGAGCGAGGACACCAGCCAGCGCGGCCGACGCAGCCAAGGTGAAGGCGGTGGTGTTGGCCAAGTACGCCGGAGCCACCGTCCACGCGGTCGAGGTGGAGGGCGCCGGCTTCGAGGCGCACGTCACCACCAAGGCGGGCCAGCGGTTGCGCCTCGTCCTCAACAAGGCTTTCGTTGTCACGCGAACAGAGCAGGGTCGCGGCGGGCCTTGCGGGCCTGGCGGGCCTGGCGGCCCTGGCGGCCCTGGCGGGCCTGGCTGGCCGCGTGGACACAGCAACCTCGACCCAGCGCACGAGGCGGCCGAGAGTCCAGAGCGGGCTGCGCAGGAGAAGGCTGACGACGCCGCGCCGCCGCCGGCGGGCCCGAGCCCCTCGGGCTGACCTGGTCGAGGCGGCTCTCAGGTCCGTAGGCTGGAGGGCTCCACGGCGAGCGCGAGCCGGAACCAATAGGTCTTCCCGCCGCCGGGGTGCTGAACGCGGCCGTGCGAGCTCGCTAGGTGCTCGACGAGGGTGAGCCCTCGACCTCCGTCACGATCTGGCATACCCGCCGCGACGTGACCGAGGTCGAGGTCGAGGTCGAGGTCGAAGACCTCCACCAGCACGTCGGTGCGGGTGAGGGACAGCGACACCTGCAGGGGCGTACGGGCGTGGACGACGGCATTAGTGACCAGCTCGCTGGTCAGCAGCCGCAAGGTGTCGCGGGCGTCCTCCCCGATATCGGGAAGCTGGTCGCTGACCCAGGAGCGGGCTCTCCGGGCGCTCACCGCCTCCGGCGGCAGGCTCAGAGTCTGGTGGCGGATGACGTCCGCGTCCGGCGCAATCGACCGAGCACTGTCAGGTCGCTGCATACCTACCCCCTTTCGACAGTGCCGCCCGGGTCAGACACCTTCGTGCCCAACGCGGGACAGTTCACCCTCTTTCGGGGCAGTCCTTGGCAAACGCTCCAGGTGGAGGGACGCAGGTGCGCCAACGATCAAG
>JAYUBO010000316.1:0-2161 GCA_043740815.1 Frankiales bacterium
GGGGTAGCACTGACCGTGTGGGGTTAAGGTCGGCGGCATGAAAGTCGCCTTCCTCGGGCTGGGGCGGATGGGCGCGGCGATGGCCACGCACGTCGCCCGAGCCGACCACGAGCTCACCGTGTGGAACCGCACCCCCGGCAAGGCCGGAGCCCTTGTCGACCTCGGGGCCTGCGAGGCCACCACCGTGGCTGACGCGGTCACCGGGGCCGACGCAGTCGTGCTGATGCTCTTCGGCCCCGACGCGGTGCGGGAGGTGCTACCGGAGGTACTCGAGCACGCCCCGGGCTCGTTGGTCGTGGACGCGACGACCAACGGTCCCGCTGCGGCCAGGGAGTTCGGCGAGCTCTGCGCCGCCTCCGGCACCAGGTATGTCGACGCACCGGTCGCCGGGACCGTGAAGCCGGCTACCGACGGCACGCTCGGGGTCCTGGTCGGCGGCTCCGAGGCCGACGTCGAGGCGGCCCGCCCACTGCTCGAGCTCTGGGGGGACCCGGATCGAGTGCTCTGGATCGGCGAGATCGGCAGCGCTAGTGCGCTCAAGCTCTGCATCAACCAGGGCCTCGGCGTCGTCGCCGCCGGCCTCGGGGAGTCCCTTCGACTGGGCCGCGACCTCGGCGTCGACCGGGACCTGCTGCTGACCGTCCTGTCCCAGACCGCGTACGGCTGGTACCTCGCCCAAAAGGGGCCGATGGTGCAGTCCGGGGACTACAGCGCAACGACGTTTTCGGTGGAGCTGATGGCCAAGGACCTGGCCTTGGCGGTCGAGGGCGCCGACAGCGACCTGGCCGTCACCCGAGCCAGCCTCGAGCAGGCGCAGCAGGCCCTCGCCGCCGGCCACGGCGGCGAGGACTATGCGGCCATCACCGGGCATCTCGCCGACGAAGGGTCCGCCAACTCCCTCTGAGCGGCCCCAATCGGCCTCCTCGTGCGCAGCGGTGTCCCGCTGCTCAGGCGTCCGCCGTACCCGCGTCGATGACGGTGCCGATCTGACGGATCTGCGTGACGGGGAACCCCCCGAGCTCGGCGTGCTCGCGGACGGACTCCGGGCTGTCGGCGACGTAGACGCAGGTGATGGCGTCGTCGGTGACATAGCTCTCCAGCCAGTGCGCCCGACCGCCCATGCCGCCGAGGACCTCGTTGGACTTCTGGGCGATCCCCTGCAGCTCCGCAGACGTCAGCTTGCCGGCACCGGGCAGAGCGCGCTCGATCAGGTATCGGGGCATGCGGTACTCCTCCGCTCGTGGCGTGCGCTCCCTGCGCACATGCTCACTATCGTCCCGCGGCCCGCTTCTGTCATCAGGCCAATGGTGCGGACGAGGTCAGCCGCGGACGTGCCCGTTGCCGGTCACGACGTACGTCGTCGAGGTGAGCTCAGGCAGACCCATCGGCCCGCGGGCGTGCAGCTTCTGCGTCGAGATGCCGATCTCGGCGCCGAAGCCGAACTCGCCCCCGTCAGTGAATCGGGTCGACGCGTTGACCATCACGGCCGCCGAGTCGAGGCCCTTCACGAAGCGGTGGGCCTCATCGACGTCCCGCGTCACGATCGCCTCGGTGTGCCCGCTCCCCCACCGGCGGATGTGGGTAACGGCCTCGTCCAGGCTGTCGACCACCCCGACGGCCACATCGAGCGAGAGGTACTCCACCGCCCAGTCCTCGTCGGTAACAGGCACCGACGTCTCGTCGTACCGGGCTGCGCGGGGGTCGCAGTGCAGGAGGACGCCCTTGTCCGTGAGGGCCTTCACGGCCAACGGCAAGAAGGCGTCGGCGACGGCAGCGTGGACGAGCAGAGTCTCGGCGGCATTGCACACGCTGGGACGGGTCGTCTTGGCATCGACGATGATGGCCACCGCCTTTTCCAGGTCGGCCGAGGCGTCGACGTAGACCGTGCAGTTGCCAACGCCCGTCTCGATGACGGGGACCAGGCTGTGCTCGACGACGCTTTGGATCAGTGACGCGCCGCCACGCGGGATGAGGACGTCGACCAGGCCGCGGGCCCGCATCAGCTCCTCGACCGAGCTGCGGTCGGTGCCCGGGACGAGCTGGATGGTGTGCTCGGGCAATCCCACCGCGGCCCGGGACAGCACGTCCACGATGACGGTGTTGGAGGCATAAGCGCTCGCCGATCCCCGTAGCAGCACGGCATTGCCGCTCTTGACGCACA
>JAYUBO010000317.1:0-5557 GCA_043740815.1 Frankiales bacterium
GGAAGACCGGCCGATCGCCATGGGTGCAGGGAGGACGACTAGCGCGTCTCGCGGTGCCCGGTGTGGGTCCGGCAGGTGGGGCAGAACTTCTTCAGGTCCAGCCGGTCAGGGTCGTTGCGCCGGTTCTTCTTGGTGATGTAGTTGCGGTGCTTGCACTCCTGGCAGGCGAGCGTGATCTTCGGACGGACGTCGGTCGCGGCCATGCGGAGGTGCCTGCGCTTTCAGGAGTTCGAGGGCGGTTCAGGGTAGGAACATCGGGTTGAGCGAGTGCGTGGGTCTCGAGGCTACCGGAAAGCGGTAGTGGAGTAGCGATGACCGGACTTGAACCGGTGACACAGCGATTATGAGTCGCTTGCTCTGCCAGCTGAGCTACACCGCCCGGGGTCGTGCGCCATCTCGTCGTGCTGATCTGCGTGCCGGTTCTGGGGGGAACCGCGGAGCCCCTTTACGGAATCGAACCGTAGACCTTCTCCTTACCATGGAGACGCTCTGCCGACTGAGCTAAAGGGGCGGCGAACCGGAAGGCAGCCTACACGTTCTGACCTCCGGGCTGCGGTGGGCTGTGACCGTCCGGTGGCCGCGAGGGCCGCGTCCTGGGGCAAAAGCCCAGCCGCACTGAGGCACTCTGCGTAGTCGGCGAGGCGGACGTCGCGACGGCAGCGTCACATTCCGCGACGACACCGCGCGAGCCGATGAGCATCCTGCTGTGTGTTGATAACTCAATGTTACGAGTAGTCCCGCCGACTCCTCCATTATGGCTACGCACCGTTACCAGAGGGTCGGCGTCGTCCTGGCCACGGTCACCACCTTGCTCGTGGGTGGATCGGTACCCGTCCGGGCCAGCCTGCCGACCGGCCCTTCCACGAGTACCGGCGTCACCGCCCCCTCCAGCCGCACCGCCGCAGCCGAGGGACGCGCGCCGTTCACCTACCGGATCCTGCTGGCCACGCATCGTCGCTCAGCGGCCCGTCAGCTGGCCGCCTCCCGCTCGGCCGCGCACCGACGGGCGCTCGGCCGGGCCGCGGCCCTGCGGTCCGCCCGGGCTCACGCGGTCGCTCGCCAGGCCACCGCCAGCGGCGCAAGCCCGGTCGCGTCGACCGTGCCTTCACGGGCCAGCAGACCAGCCAGCAGAGCGGCTACTCGCACCCTGAGCAGCGGGGACGACGCCGGCAAGCCGACGACGACAGCACTCTCTGGGGACTCCCCCTCGGGTCAGGCAGCGCCGCACGGGGACCTCCCCGGCTGGCACCAGAAGTACGTCGAGGACTTCGCGACCGACGTCGCGACCGGATCGTTTCCCGGCGCTTATGCCAGCCACTGGTACGCCTACGCCGACGGGGTCAAGGACACCAGCCGGAACGGCACCTACATGCCGTCGAGGGTCCTGTCCGTGCACGATGGCGTCCTGGACTACGCGATCCACTCCGAGGGTGGCCAGCACCTGGTGTCCGCGCCCGTCATGAGGGACACCTACGGGCAGGTCTACGGCCGGTACAGCGTCCGGTTCCGTTCCGACCAGCTGGGTGGCTACAAGAACGCCTGGCTGCTGTGGCCGGACAGTGGCCGCTGGCCCGACGACGGCGAGATCGACGGCCCCGAGGGTGAGCTCGACGGGACCATCAATGCCTTCTCACACTTCGCCCGTCCGAGCGGGGGCCAGGACGGCTTCGCCTCGAACGCAAGCTTCAGCAGCTGGCACACCGTCACCATCGAGTGGGTGCCAGGCAAAGTCACCTTCCACCTCGACGGCGCTGTCCTCGGCACGTCCACCCAGAACGTCCCCACGACGGCGATGCACTGGGTCCTGCAGACCGAGACCTCGCTCAGCGGTTCGGCCCCTGCGAACGGCGTCGCCGGTCACGTCCTGATCGACTGGGTGGCCCTGTACGCGCGGGCCTGACGGCCACCTCGGGCCTGCGACGGCTCAGGGAGTGCTGGGGGTCAGCGCCCGCTCGACCAGCGACGCGTGGGCCCGAACCTGGGCGACGGACAGTGCATGGTCGTAGTAGGCGACCTCGCTGATGCTCATTCCGTCGAGCGGGCCCTGGAACCCTGACCCTGATCCGCCGATGCCCAGCGGCCCCGGCTGGGCGTAGGCAGCCGCAGCCGCGAGCAGCTGGGTGCCGACCTGGTACCCGTTCTCGTAGCAGGTAAGGCGACGGCCCGCATAGGTGATGGCCAGGTGTAGCCATCGCCCGAGCGCCGGGACCCCGGCCGGGTGGCAACCGGCGAGGTAGGCGCCCCGGTGCCACAGCTCCACACCGAGCCGGCACGGGCTCAGCTGGAACTGGGCCGGGAAGTGCAGGACATCGAGGCCCTCTCTGCCCGTCTCGGTCAGGGCGGTCGTGCCCACCACCCGGCCCCAGGCACTCGTGCAGGCGTCCGCTCGCAGCGTCATCTCGAGCGACCACGGGGCGGTGCTCTCGATCCCGGCGGTGACACCCGTAATGATCCGGCCGCCGCGCAGGAACACCGCCCCTCGGGCGCCCCCTGGGCTCGACGTACCGCTGATCGTGCCGCCGACGACGCTCGCGACGCTGCCGGTCGGCGCCAGGTTGGCCACCTCGTCACGGGCGTTCAGGCCGTCGGCGTCGCGCAGCGGCCACAAGCCGGTCGGACCGTCGGCGAGCACGGCCGCCTCATAGGGCAGGGGGGCTCCGAGTGAGGGAGCGGTTCGGGGCTTGTCGTTGCTGCTGCGCGAGCACGACGCGAGGGTTATGGCCAGCAGGACGACTGTCATCACAGCAGGAGCACGACGAACGGGTCCCACCATGCAGCCAGCCTCCCCCAGGACCAACGCCTGATACCCCTCGGCGACCAACGATCCCATCCCCTGCACACTTTGCCACGATCAGTTAACACATGTCTACCCAATGTCACCAACAGCGGCGGTCACCGACGTGCCGCGGGAGGCCCGTGGGAGGCCTGTGGGAGGATCATCACAGCAGGCCGACAGAACGGAGCCGGACGCGTGGCTGCTCCCTCTCGCCACGACCGCCGGCCCCCCCACCGACCCTCCGCCGCAGACCCGGGCGACCGTCTCGGACCGGCCCGCAGGCGTGACCGCGTGCGGCTGGGCTGGCTCGTCCTCGCGTTGGGCGTCCTGGCCGTCCTGCTCGGGGCGGCGGCGGGGCCACGAGAGGTCCGAGGTCCCGCGGTCCTGGCCACAGCGACGCTGCTGCCCGGTTACCCGCTCGTCGCCCGGCTACCTGTGGACCTCGCCAGCCTTCTGGCCCTGCAAGTCTGTGTGAGCCTGGCCCTCGAGGCGGCCGGGGCGTTCCTGCTCGTGCAGCTCCGCTACTGGCACCCGCAGGGCTTTGGCCTGACGGTGGTCGGTCTGGCGGTAGCAGGCACGCTGGTGGTACTCCACCGGCTAGGGCAGGACCCGCCGTGAAGGGGCGGCTGTGACGGCGATCAGCGCCGTGGCAAGGCCGCCACTCGCCCGCCAGGTCCGCCAGCGCCGGACCGGCCTGGTCGAGTGGGGCGTCCCCGTCCTGGCGGCAGCGCTGTGGGCGGCCTCCCTCGCCACCACAGACGCGGGCAACCTACGCGAGTGGGGCCTGATCCCGGCTCTGACCTGGCCGTACTGGGTGGCCCTGATGCTGGTGCTGGGCGGGGCCATCGGGCTGTCCCAGCAAGCCCGACTGCGGCACCGGCCGCTGCTCGCCCACCTGACGGTCCTCGTCGCCATGCTCTACGCCACCGCTCCAGCCCTGGAACAAGCCCCCCGATACACCTACACCTACAAGCACATCGCCATCGCGCAGTACATCGAGCTCTACGGCAGCGTCGACAAGAGCATCGACATCTACCACCGGTGGCCGGGCTTCTTCTCGCTCAGCGCCTGGTTCTCCCAGACGTCAGGGCTGATCGACCCGACGAGCTATGCCGCCTGGGCGGAGGTCTATTTCGCCTCCCTGGACGCCCTGGTCGTGTGGGCCGCCGTCCAGGTCGTCAGCCGCTCGACCCGCACCGCGTGGCAGGCAACCCTGCTGTTCACCGTCTCGAACTGGGTCGGCCAGGACTACTACTCACCCCAGGCCTTCGGCTACCTGCTGATGCTGGGCGTGCTGCTGGCCTGCCTGTTGGCCCTGAGGGACCGGCCGGGTCCGGTGGGTGCCTGGGTGGAGCGCCGGACAGCGGCCGCCTTCTGGGTCCGGGCACCGCTGCGGACACCGGTGGTCAGCGATCTGGACCACAGCGCCGTCGGGAGGGTAGTCAGCCTGGCCGTACTGCTCGACGCCGTGCTGGCCGCAAGCCACCAGCTCACGCCGTACGTCCTGCTCCTGCAGCTGGGCGCCCTGGTCGTCGCAGGATATGTCCGGCCGTGGTGGGTGCTGCTGGCGGCCTCGGTAGCGACCATCGGCTACCTCGTCCCCAACTACGACTTCGTCATCAACACCTTCGGCATCCTCACCAGCGCCGACCCGCTCGCCAACGCCACGAGCAAGACCGTGAATGGCTCGCCGGTGCTGGCGCTGCGCCTCATCGGGGACCTTGCGCTGCTGTCGCTGCTGAGCTGTTTCGCCGGCTGTTTCGTCGGACTGGTACGCCGGGCGCGCCGGGGCATGGTGGGCGATGCCGTGGTGATAGGCGCCCTGGCGTTCACCCCCGCGCTCACCGTCCTCGCCCAGAGCTACGGTGGCGAGGCGCGACTGCGTGTCTTCTTGTACGCGCTGCCCTGGCTGTGCGTCGGCGTCAGCTGGGCATGGGCGCCGGTCGGCGAGTCGGTCCAGGGGCTGCGGCTGCTGCTGCCCGCCGGAATGACCGTCGGGTTGAGCATCTGCTTCGTGGCGTTCTTCTTCGGGCGCGAGGACATCAACCAGCTCACGCAGCAGGAGGTCGGCGCGGCGCAGTACCTGTTCGACCCGGTGCACGTACAGCCGGGCGCCGTCGTGATGCTCACCGCACCGAACTTCCCGGCCCGCTACGGCCCGCTCTACTTCCGGCTGGCCCGCGCCGACCTGCCCGCGCTGTCCTTCGACCGTTTCGGTGAGCGGCCACTGCTGTTCCCGACCGAACAGGACGTCGAGGCCGCCGCACAGCTCATCAAGAACGAGAACGGAAGTGGCGGCTACCTGGTGTTCTCCCGAGCCCAGGAGAGCTTCGCCCGCGACTACCAGCTCTACCCGGACTACGCCCTGCCTGCCTTCGAGGGCGCTGTCGCCCACTCGACCCGGTTCAAGCTGGTCTACGACCAGCCTGCCGCGCGCATCTACCAGCTGGTGCCGTGACCGACGTCGCCGAGACGGCCCTGGGCCGCGTAGCGGCGCGCGGCGGGCTCTGGGGGGTCGCAGCCGAGGCCAGCACGCGGGCCTCGCAGAGCCTGTGCTTCTTCGTGCTCGCGGGGGTGCTGAGCCCCCGGCAGTTCGGGGCCGCCGCGATCGCTTTCGTCGCCGTCCAGGTCGCCAACTCCCTGACCTACGCAGGCGTCGGCGCCGCGGTACAGATGCTGGGGCCGGACACCCGCCGCGACCGCACCGCCGTCGCGATGGCCTTGCTGATGGGCACCGTCGGCGCGCTGGTCCTCGCCGGCATCGCCGGTCCGCTGTGCCAG
>JAYUBO010000318.1:0-3199 GCA_043740815.1 Frankiales bacterium
GGCAGGAGCAGCAGCTTGCCGGTGGTACGCCGGCCGGTGAGGTCTTCGTGGGCACGGGCTGCGTCCGCCAGCGGGTACGTCGCGCCGATGCGGACGTCGAGCTCACCGGCCGCGACCCACCCGAACAGGTCGCCGGTACGGGCCAGCAGCTCCGCACGGGTGGCGATGTAGGAGCCCATCGTTGGACGGGTGAGGTAGAGCGAGCCACCACCTGCGAGCCGGGCCGTTTCGAAGGCGTCGACCGGGCCGCTCGCCGCGCCGTACAGCACCATCAGGCCGCGCGAACGTAGGCAGCCCAGGCCGTCGTCGAAGGTCGTGCGGCCGACACCGTCGTAGACGACCGCGGCGCCCCGACCGTTGCTGGCCTGACGAACGGCATCAACAAACCCGTCGTAGCCGGTCACGACCTGCGCGCCGGCGCCGCGCGCCAGCTCGCCCTTGTCGGGCGTGGAGGTGGTCGCGATGACCGTCGCCCCGCGGCGGACGAGCAGCTGGGTGAGCAGCAGCCCCACCCCGCCGGCCGCGGCGTGCACCACAGCGACGTCCCCGGGCTGGGCCTGGAATGTGCTCTGGCTCAGATAGTGGGCGGTGATCCCCTGCAGCATCACGGCGGCGGCGACGGGGAGCTCGACCCCGTCCGGGATGGGCACCGCCCGGTCCGCGGGCACGACGACCTGCTCGGCGTAGCTCGACCCGACACCGGCCCAGGCGACCCGGTCACCGACGGCCACCTCGCGCACGTCCGAGCCGACCTCCACCACCGTGCCGGCGCCTTCGCCGCCGGGCACGAACGGCAGATCGCCGGCGTACGGGCGGGTGCCCTGCCGGGCGTAGACGTCCATGTAGTTGACGCCGGCGGCCGCCAGCTGCACCAGCAGCTCGCCAGGGCCAGGTCGGGTTGCCTTACGGTCGCGGACCACGAGCACCTCCGGCCCGCCGTACTCCTGCACGACCACTGCCTGCACCGTCGCCTCATTCATGACACCGATCGTGGACGGCGCAACCCCGGCAGGCAACCCGGCTACCCCGTCGCGACCCCGCGCCGGCGCCGCTCCAACGACGGCTGAGCTGCACCGAACAGATAACCCTGCCCGTGCAGGCACCGGGCTTGACAAGCCGATCCACGGGCTCGACCCGCTTGGCCACGAGGGCAACGCCGAGGGCTCGGCGAGCCTCGGGGGGCAGTGCCTGCACCAAAAAACCAACGGCGCTCGGCGTGGAGGCAGAAACAGATGCCCCTTCTCCTCATCGACCACTGACCGGGGCAGTCCGGTGACGGTCCCTGGCTCCGGGCAGCGTCTCGGCCTGCCTGACCCGCACTGGGGTGGCCGTCACCCCTGGTGGTCACCCAGTTGGTCTGGGTCAAGAGCCACCGAGCAGGGATGAGGGCGAGGCGGTACTGAGCGCTACAACGTTGGGGCGCCGGTCGCCGGCGGCAAAGACCTGCTCCAGCGCATGACAGAACTGCAGCACACCCAGGTCGTCCCCCGGTCGGCCAATGACCTGCAGACCTACCGGTAGGCCCGCGAGGGTGAAGCCGGCCGGCACCGACGCGGCCGGCACCCGCAGCACGCTGATCAGGTACGCCGAGCGCATCCACCCCAGGTAGTCGGCCATCGGCTCGCCGGCCACCTCCCGGACCCACCGCGTGTCGACCCCGAACGGCAGCACCTGGCTGACCGGCATGAGCAGGAACCGGTGCCGGGTGAAGAACTCCTGCGCCCGCTGGAGCAGCAGCGTCCGCTGCTGCAGCGCCGCGGCCAGTTGCGCTGCCGTGACCGTGCGCCCGTAAGCGACGTTCTCCCGCACGATGTCGACCACCGCGTCGCCGGCCGCCTCGACAACGTCCCCGATCGTGGTCGCCAGGTGCCAACCGCGCAGCACCCGGAAGACCTCGTCGGCGCCGCGCACATCCGGCTCGGCCTCGGTGAGCTGCACCCCGAGCTGCTCGACACCGGGCCGAGCCCGGTCGAAGGCCTCGAGCACCTGCCGGTCGAAGGGCAGGGCGAGTGGCCCACCCCACGCGACGCGGACCCCGGTGAAGTCGCGGTCGAGCGGCGCTGCGAAGTCCACGCCATCGGTCATCGTGGCGTAGGGGTCGGCCGGATCCGGGCCGCTGATCGCACTGAGCAGCAGGGCGGCGTCCGCAGCGCAGCGGCCCATCGGGCCGAGCACCGTCAGGTCGAACCAGGCATCGTTGGCCGGCAGGTTCGGCACGCGACCCGGTGTGGGACGCAGCCCGAACACATTGCAGAAGCTAGCGGGGTTACGCAGCGAGCCGCCCATGTCGCTGCCGTCGGCGAGCGCCACCATCCCGGTAGCCAACGCCGCCGCTGCTCCGCCGCTGCTGCCACCGGAGGTGAGCGCCAGGTCGTAGGGGTTGCGCGTCGAGCCGAACAAGGCGTTGGTGGTCTGCGAACCGGCGCCGAACTCCGGCACGTTCGTCTTACCCAACCGCACCGCACCAGCGGCAAAGACCCGCGCTGCCAGGACGGCGTCCTTGGCCGGGACCGTGTCGGCGTACAGCGTCGATCCCCAGGTGGTTCGCAAACCGGCGGTAGGCAGCAGATCCTTGTGGGCGATCGGCAGCCCGTGCAGCGGGCCGACAGGACCTGTGCGCATCATCTGCTCGTCGAGCTCACCGGCGCGCTGCCGGGCCCGGACGTCGTCGCGAGTAACGAGCGCGTTGACCGCCGGGTTCACCGCGTCCACCCGCGCCAGCGACACCGCGAGCAGCTCTCGAGCCGACAACTCACGGGCGCGCAGGCGACGGGCCAATTCGACGGCGGGCAGCAGGCAAAGGTCCTGCGCATCGGTCACAGCGGCAGCGTACGCACGGCCACGGCGCCCTCAGCTCCCACAGTGGGACAGGGCGGGACCGCCGAACCACCGGCCATGAATGGGACTAGTTGGCTACTGAATGAGCCGGACATGCAACCCCTGCAGGGACGTCCTCTTCTGCCGCTGTGGGGCGTGATTCCCACCCTGGAGCGAGCGTGGAGCCTCGTCATTGACAACGGGGCGCGCCACGGTGGCGATCGGCAGCTGTACAGGGCCGAAAATGGGTGAGCGTTCGCTCGTCTGGCGCTATCTTCCTCGGCATGACGCGCATTGCAGTTGTGACCCTGGACGGGTTCAACGAGATCGACTCTTTCGTGGCGTCGTACATGCTCGCGCGTGTTGATCGGCCCGGCTGGTC
>JAYUBO010000319.1:0-4111 GCA_043740815.1 Frankiales bacterium
GGCATCACGCACGAGGTCCTCAACGCCAAGCAGCACGAGCGGGAGGCCACGATCGTCGCCGAGGCCGGCCGCAAGGGAGCCGTCACCGTCGCCACCAACATGGCCGGCCGCGGCACCGACATCATGCTCGGCGGCAATCCGGAGTTCCTCGCAGAGCGTGAGCTCCGCGGGCGCGGGCTGTCCCCGGTCGACACCCCCGAGGACTACGAGGCCGCCTGGCCTGCCGCGCTCGAGAAGGCCAAGGCCGCCGTCCGTGCCGAGCACGAGGAGGTGGTGGAGTCCGGCGGTCTCTACGTCCTGGGCACCGAACGGCACGAGTCACGCCGCATCGACAACCAGCTCCGTGGTCGTTCCGGCCGGCAAGGCGACCCCGGTCTGTCGCGCTTCTACCTGTCCCTCGGCGATGACCTGATGCGGCTGTTCAACGCCGGCGCCGTCGAGTCGATCATGACCCGCCTCAACATCCCCGAGGACATCCCGATCGAGTCCAAGATGGTCTCCCGGGCCATCCGCTCCGCCCAGACCCAGGTCGAGGCGCAAAACTTCGAGATCCGCAAGAACGTCCTGAAGTACGACGAGGTCCTCAACCGCCAGCGCACCGTCATCTATGACGAGCGCCGCAAGGTCCTGAACGGCGAGGACCTTCACGAGCAGGTTCGTGCCATGGTCGACGAGACCGTCGAGTCCTATGTCTTCGCCGAGTGCGGTGAGGGCTACCCGGAGGACTGGGACCTGCCGAAGCTGTGGACGGCCCTCAAGACGCTCTACCCCGTCGGGATCCCGCTCGAGGCCGTCGAGTCCGAGCGTGAAGGGCTCACCGCCGAGTACCTCGTCGACGAGCTCAAGACCGACGCCCAGGCTGCCTACGACAAGCGCGAAGCGGGCCTTGGTATCTCCCCGACCGAC
This sequence comes from Frankiales bacterium, assembly GCA_043740815.1. Taxonomy (GTDB): domain Bacteria; phylum Actinomycetota; class Actinomycetes; order Mycobacteriales; family SCTD01; genus RYN-111. Next base: position 907 of record JAYUBO010000319.1, read on the forward strand.
GAGCCCGTCATGCGCGAGCTCGAGCGGCGCGTCCTGATGTCGGTCATGGACCGCAAGTGGCGCGAGCACCTGTACGAGATGGACTACCTGCAAGAGGGCATCGGGCTGCGCGCCATGGGTCAGCGCGACCCGCTCGTGGAGTACCAGCGGGAGGGCTTCGACATGTTCTCCGCCATGATGGATGCGATCAAGGAAGAGTCCGTCGGCTTCTTGTTCAACGTCGAGGTCCAGGTCGAGGAGCAGCAGGCTCCGGAGCTCGGCGACCTGATCGCCAGCGGCCCTGGCGAGGTGCAGGGCGAGATCATGAGCGAGCATCTGTTCGCCGAGCCCGGCGAGGGCCAGAGCTTCGATCCTGCTGCTCCGGGCGTGGATCTGGCGAAACCGGCCGATGTTGCACCGGCCGCCGACCCGTCGGAGCGGGACGGGGCCGCTGATCCGGAGCTGTCCGCATCGGCCGTTGAGGTCGCCCTGGGGCTGGAGGCCGGCGGCCTCCCGCTGCCTCCCGCCGCGCCGCAGCCCGTCGAGGCCCCCGCACCGCCGCCGCAGACCCGCGCGGTCCTACCCGAGATCTTCGGCCGCTCCAGTCGGCCGTCGACCCTGAGCTATTCGGCGCCCGACGAGCAGGGCGCCGCAGCCAAGAGCGGGCCACCTGTTGTCGACCCGTTGACGGGGCAGGTCACCAGTGACGGCCCGTCGCGCAACGCTGCGTGCCCCTGCGGTTCGGGACGTAAGTACAAGCGCTGCCATGGCGCTCCCGGAGGCGGCAGCTGACCGCGCCCCCGCTCGCTGGGCACGCGCGTTGCCCGACCACGGGAAGGCAGGACCAGTGCGGCCTACCGTGAGCGGATGCCTGAGACACCGGTCACCAAGGTCGCTGCGGATGCGCTGACGCCGGGACATCCGACGCCGGGCATGGTGCGTGAGGCCGCTGTGGTGTTCGGGGACGTGTGGTCTGGCCGGGTGCGGACCGAGCCGGGGGCCACCAGTGGCTGGCACCACCACGGCGACCACGACACAGTCGCCTATGTCGTACGCGGGGCGTTCCGCGTGGAGACTGCCGACGGGCTGCTCCAGGGTGAGCCGGGCGACTTCTTGCACGTCCCAGCGCACACCGTGCACCGCGAGAGCAACCCGAGCGCTGAGGTGGCTGAGGTCGTCCTGGTACGCCGCGGCCACGGTCCCGTCGTCGTCAACGTCGACGCACCCGCCGGTTGAACGCTGCCGGGTGGGTCAGACGCCGATCAGGTCGGTGCAGCGCCAACGGCCGTCCTGGCCCTCCAGCCGCAGGGCGAGGGCAACCAGCTGCGATCCCCGCCGGATGGTGGCGCAGACCTCGGCAACGCCCTCCGGTCGGGCCTGTACGTGCAGTGAACGGACGGCCTGCAGGGCGGGTCGGTTGCCCCGAGGGACCGGCCGGGCGGACAGTGCCTCGCTCAGGCGAGCGTAGAGCTCCAGCGTCGTGTCCCGCTGGAGCTGCTTGAGAGGGCGCACTCCGGCCAGGACCTCGACGACACCCTGCAGCAGAACCCGGGCGAAGTCCTGCGCCGCCGGAAGCTGCGCCGTGGGGGTACGGGAGGAGGCGAGCCAGGCGTCGTCGTCGAAGGGCAGGGCCTTTGGTAAGCCCTCGAGGGGGGCGACCAGACGTAGCGGGGTGCGGGGTCCGGGCTCGTCGTCGTACGGCGGCGCGGACGCGGGTGCAGCGACCAGGCGGAGCGTGGGGCGTACAGCGGTGGCCTGCTCGGCGGGCATGGCGGTCATGGCGGGCTCCTGGGTACGGGTCGGTGATGGGTGGGTGTGGTGCTGGCCGGGCCTGGTCGTGGGTGGCCAGCTGGGGTTAGCCAGCTGGGGTTAGCCAGCTGGGGGCAGCAGGTGCGTACCGGGGTGGATCAGGTTGGGGTCGTCACCGATGACGGACCGATTGGCGCTCCACCAGGTCGGCCAGGCCTGCGCGACCCGGGCGGGCGTGGCGGTAGCCCCGAGATGGGCCTCGGCGAGTGACCACAGCGAGTCCCCGCTGTGGACGACCACGTCGCGAGCGGCCACGCCGGCGGGCCGACCGGCGCCTGGCTGCCCTGTCGGTGCGGTGGGGGCCGCTACAGACGGCACCGCGGAGCCGTCTGCCGCGGCTCCCTGTGCCGCACGTGAGGGCCCGATGTGGGAGGGCAGGGTGTGGGAGGGCCCGGCGGACGGGCGGCCGGGGGGTGGGGTCGGGTGACCTGGGACCGGGCCGGGGGGGACGGCCGGACCGAACACCACGGTGAGGGGCGCAGCTGCCGTACCGGGCCAGTCGAAAGAGATCGCGTGCGGCACCGGTGACACCGGGGCCGCAAAGGCGGCCTGGGGGGCGCCGACGACACCGGTGGCGACCGACACCCCGACAGCGACCCGGACGAAAGCCCGGACCGAAGCGGGGGCGAGCCGCTGAGCGGTACGCCGCACCCACCGGCCGGCAATTCCCGGCAGGTGGCCGCCCCAGGTAGTGACGACGACCAGCAGCAGCCAGCCGGTGCAGGCCCAGGCGACCAGGGCGACGGCGGCCAGAAGTGGCGCTGTGGGGTCGGCAGCGCCCGGGGCGGTGGTCAACGCGCGCGCAGCTGTGGCTGGTGCTGCAGACAGCAGGGTCACGACGGGTGCGATCGCGAGCACCAGAAGCGCAGGGAACCGGTCCACAGCGGAGCCACGGCCAGGGTTGGAGACGGTTGCTTGCGTCATAAGGAGGCCTAATGCTTGTGTTTACCTATGTTTGCCTTTGTAAACGATTATTCAACTGTGGTCAAGTGAAGTTGCGGACGAACCCGTCAACAGGGCAGGCTGCGTGCATGCGCTGGGACGACCTGTTCGCCGATCTCGACGCCCAGCTCGACGCCGCCGAGGCGGCGGACCTGGCGGGTGAGGTCGCTGATCGGACCCGTCGGGAAGTGGGGCTGCTGGGGCTGGCCGACCGGCTGCGGGCCACGACGGGCAGTCCGCTCGGGGTCACCAGCAGCGGTCTCGGGACGGTTCATGGGGCGCTGCTCGACGTGGGCGTCGACTGGCTGCTGCTGCAGGAGACCGGTCAGCGCGAGCTGCTGCTGCGCACCGCAGCGGTGCTCGCGATCACCGGCGTGGGTTCGCGCAGCGACGTCCCGGGCGGTGCGGGCGAGGTCGGGCGCAAGCTCGACCTGAGGTGGGCGTTGCGAGGCATCACCCGCAGCCGCGCCGGCGT
>JAYUBO010000320.1:0-19556 GCA_043740815.1 Frankiales bacterium
AAGTGCCTCTCGAAGTTGTGAATCCTTGTCTCTCAGCAAGACAAGTTTCCCAGCAACGCCAGGCACTTTCGCGCTTTCAACCCCGTGTCGGACCACCAAGATCAGCCGGCTATTGCAACGGCGGGGCTAGTGGCCATGATCCCCGCCGTGCGCCATGTCGGTCCATTCACTCTGCAGACCTGGGAGGCCCGGACCGCCGGGCCGCTACTGGCGGCGGTGGCGTTCTTGATTGTGCTTACCGTTCCGGTGATCGACGAGCACATGGACCCCGGCGTGAGGGCGGCGGTGCAGGTGCTGGATGTGTTGATCTGGCTAGCGTTCGCCGTGGACTACGCCTTCCGGCTCTACCTGGCCCCGCACCGCTGGCTGTTCGTGCGCACGCATGTCCCCGACGCGCTGATGGTGGCGCGGAAAAGTAGTGGTGTCTCTTGCAGGGCAGACGCTTGCAGTGGGCGCGGAGGGGATCGAACCCCCGACCACTCGCTTGTAAGGCGAGCGCTCTACCGCTGAGCTACACGCCCGGCAGCACGCAGCCTACGGGCGAAGCGGCCCTGGCCCGCTGCAGGCAGGTCAGGCGAGGGACGCCAGGACCTTTTTGTACTCGACCTGGTCGCGGGCGTCGGGGATGGCGTGGACGACCTTGTAGGCAATGAGGCCAGCCTTGTCGACGATGAAGGTGCCGCGCAGGGCCAGGCCGAGGTCCTCGTCGAAAACGCCATAGTCCCTTGCCACAGCGCCGTGCGGCCAGAAGTCGGCCAGCAGCGGGAAGGTGTAGCCCTGCTCAGCGGCCCACCTGGCGTGCGTCGGACCGGAGTCCACCGAGATCGCCAAAGTCTGCACGTCGTCGCCGGAGAAGTCGACGATCTCGTCGCGGATCGCGCAGAGCTCGCCCTGGCAGACACCCGTGAACGCCAACGGGTAGAAGACCACCACCACGTTCTTCTCGCCCCGGAACGACGAGAGGCGGACGACGTTGCGGTCCTGGTCCTCGAGCTCGAAGTCCGGGGCCTGCGTACCCACCTCGCGACCGAGGTCAAGACCACCCCCGACGGCGTCCACGTCAACCATGATGTGCTCCTCGTACTCGATCAGGTCAGGATGCCCAAATGGTAGGTGCCCAGCTCTTCCCCCGCCCGTGCGGTCTGGCCGACACCCCCGTCCCGGACCTCGGTGACGCCGTCGTCGGCGCGTGGGAGGACTTCCTGGCCGTGGCGCACTCGGCCGACCTGACGAAACCGTCGCGACTGCCGGGCTGGACCGGACGAGACCTGTGCATCCACCTCGGCACGTGGGACGACCACAACGTGCTGCCGAGGATTGTGACGGCAGCTCGCAACAGAGGCGGCGCACCCTCCAAGGACGCGGTGGCTGTCAACGAGGCCAACGCCGCTCTCATCACGGCGCACTCGAGCTCCTCCGTCGAGGACGTGCTGGCCGCCCTGCAGCGCTCGCGAGACGACCTCGAGGCCTGGTTCGAAGGCCCTGAGCCCAACGAGTTGGGGCGTGCCCTCGTGCGGTCGGCGGTCGGCGAGCTGCCGCTGTTATCGCTGCTCAGCGCCGGCTGCTACGAGCTTGCCGTCCACGCCCTCGACCTGCGGCCCTGCGGGGCAGAGCCCCCGTCTGCGTTCCTGCTGTCCCGGGGCTTGGCGGCCCTGATCGACGTCACCGGCGCCCTCGCCGCGCGGCACGCCGTAGCGATCAAGGTGACCGCGCAGACGCCCACCGGAGGCTGGTCCTTCACCGCCTCGGAGCTGGGCTGGACGAGCGACAAGGTCGATGCCGGGACCTACCAGGGCGTGGGGGTCCGGGGCAGCGTCGCGGACCTGCTCGACGTGTCTGCCGGGCGGATCACCCTGCCGTCCCTGCTGCTCACGCGCCGCCTCACCGTGCAGCACCTCCCGCAGTTCATGCGCCTGGCCCCTATCCTGTCCGAGGTCCCGGGCCTGCCCGGCGGGGCAGCTCTCAAGGCTGGCGTCGGAGGCCTGTCGGCCGTCACCGGTGGCGTCGGCAAGCTCCTGGGCAAAATCCGCCGCTGACATCGGTCACGGCCTCGCGACCGGCCGCACCACCAGTGCCACCTGCCGCCCAGCGCTACGCGTCAGCACCACCGTGACCTCGCGGGACCCAGTGAGCTTGAGCTGCCGGCGAAGGACCTCGGGTTCGACCGCCGTACCGCGTTTTTTGACCACGAGTGGGCCGGCGTCATGCCCTCTCAGTCGCTCCCGCAGTCCCTTCAGGGAGAACGGCAGCGTGTCCAGCACCTCGTACCACGCGCCGAAGGGGGTCGGGACGATCGCGTCGGCGGCCACGTAGGCGATGGAGGCGTCGAGCAGCCAGCCGTCCACCTGCTGTGCGAGCTCGGCGACCAGGTGCGCACGGATCACCGCACCGTCCGGCTCGAGCAGGAAACGTCCGGGCTCCCGGACCGCGGGAACCGCGGCTCCCACGTCGGTCAGGACATGGGGTCCCGGCAGCACGCAGGCGGTACGCCGGACCCCGCACCGAACCGTCCCACCCCATACGACCGCCTCCTTGACCTCCCCTCGCAAGGAGACGATCTCTACCTCGAGGTCGCTGGGCAGCTGGTCGTAGTCGATTCCCGGAGCGACCTTCACCCCGAGCGCAGACACCGGCCAGGAGAGCACCACTGACAGCGGCGGTGACCACGACTCTGGGTCGAAGCCGCGCCGGCCACCGAACCGACGGGCCGGGTCGGCGAAGACCGCGCCCGTCGGCCGCAGCGTCGTGACGTCGGCGCACACGAGGCCTACGTCGAGGCCGAGGACCGCGGCGTTGGCGCGGGCGAGCAGCAGCCGTGCCTCGTCGCGGTCGACCCCGCACACCGGAGCCACCCTGGCCAGGGCGATCAGGTCCCCGCCCACGGAACAGCCGAGATCGAGCACCCTCGTCATACCGGCAAAGCGCAGGGCGTGGTGTTCCGCGACCGGCCTCGCGGTCGACTGCTCCAAGGCCTCCGGTGTCCACCACAGGAGGTCCCCGTCGGGGTGCTTGGCGAGGGCACGAACCTTGAGCCGGGCCTGTTCGAGGGCCAGTCGGCCGAGCTCCCCGTCGGCCCGGACGGCCTCGGCAGCCCCGATACGGTCGGCCAGGTCGAGCGCGCCGGCCCGGTCGACGAGGTCGCGACCACGGTCCGACAGCAGCAGGCGGACCTGCTCGGGGGTCAGCGGCGCTGCTTGGCCCGGCTGGCCTTGGGCGCCACGAGGCGGGTGCCGGACCATTCGGGAGCGGCGCTGGTGCTGCGCGTCGAAGACAGGCCAGCCGTCGGCGCTGCCTCGTCGATGTCCGACGGCTCGACGTGGCCCTCGCGCCCAGCCTTGGGGGTCAGCAGCCAGATCACGCCGCTGTCACCGAGGTTGGTCAAGGAGTCCACCAGGGCGTCGACGAGGTCGCCGTCGCCCTCGCGCCACCACAGGACGACGACATCGACCATCTCATCGGAGTCCTCGCCGTAGATCAACTCGGTGGCCGTACGCGCCGCGATGTCGTCGAGCAGGGAGCCGTCGACGTCGTCGAGGTCCTCCGCGCCCATGACCTGCACGACCTGCGCCGGCTCGATGCCCAGACGTTCGGCCAGGCCACGCGCTCCGGCGTGGTCCGCGGACGTGCTCACCCTCGACAACCCCTTTCCTCGGCCCACGCGGTGCGGGCGTGGCCGTAGTCCACCTGACCTCCTGCCCGGGCGCAAGTGCCACGCGCCGTGCGACCGGGCACACTCGGCGACATGGCCGCCCCCTCCGACCCCCAACCCGCGCACGACCACCACTGTCACGACACACTCGCTGACGACCACGCGCACGCCAGCGAGCACCTCCACCCGACCGGGTTGCTGGCTCGGCTGAGGGAGCTGGTGGCCCCGCACAGCCACGACGCGGCGGACAGCGTGGACCAGGCTCTGGAGACCTCCGCCAAGGGCACCCGCGCCCTCGTGGTGAGCCTGGCCGTGCTGGGCGTCACGGCACTGCTTCAGGGTCTGGTAGTGCTGTGGAGCGGCTCGGTGGCCCTGCTGGGGGACACGCTCCACAACGTCGCTGACGCGCTCACCGCAGTGCCCCTCGCCATTGCGTTCAGCATCGGCAGGCGGCCACCGAACCGCCGCTACACCTACGGCTACGGCCGAGCCGAGGACCTGGCCGGCATCGCGGTAGTCGGCTTCATCATCGCCAGCTCGGTGTTCGCCGCCTACGAGGCCATCCAGCGGCTGATCCACCCCCAGCACGTCGACCACCTTTACGCCGTAGCGGCGGCGGGGCTGCTCGGCTTCCTCGGCAACGAGGTCGTCGCGAGGTACCGCATTCAGGTGGGGCGCGAGATCGGGTCGGCCGCCCTCGTTGCGGACGGGTTGCACGCGCGTACCGACGGCTTCACGTCGCTCGCGGTGGTCGTCGGCGCCGCCGGCGTCGGGCTCGGCTGGAAGCAGGCCGACCCGGTCGTGGGACTGCTGATCACCGTCGCGATCCTGTCGGTCCTGAAGAACGCCGCTCAACAGGTCTACCGGCGCCTGATGGACGCTGTCGACGAGGGCTTGGTGGACGAGGTGGAGGCGGTCCTGCTCTTGACGCCTGGCGTCCGCTCCATCGGGCGGGTCCGCGTCCGTTGGGTCGGGCACGCGCTGCGCGCCGAGGCGGAGGTCGTGCTGGCCGCCGACCTGTCCTTGGCGGCTGCCCACACGATCGCGGTCGAGGCCGAGCACCGGCTCCTGCACGACGTGCAGCGCCTGACCGCGGCGCTGATCCATCCTGACCCCGAAGGCGAGGAGCACCACAGCACGACGGCCCACCACCCATGAGGTGATCGACGCTCCCTACTGGTCAGTAGGGGGTTGTATGGGATGGAAACCGGTCGAGCAGGTGGAGGCGCAGCAGTGGCAGAGCACGGCGGCCCACGGGCCGGAGAGCGGTTCAGCGTGATCAGCGACGGGCTGCCGAGCCAGCTCCCCGACGTCGACCCCACCGAGACGCAGGAGTGGCTCGACAGCTTCGACAGCCTGCTCGAGGCGAGCGGCCGCGGCCGGGCGCGGTTCCTGATGCTCAAGCTGCTCGAGCGGGCGCGGGAGAAGTCCGTCGGCGTCCCGGCCTTACGCAGCACCGACTTCATCAACACGATCCCCCCCGAACGCGAGCCGTGGTTCCCCGGCGATGAGCACGTCGAGCGCCGCATCCGCGCCTACGTCCGCTGGAACGCGGCCATCATGGTCAGCCGTGCCAACCGGCCCGAGATCGGTGTCGGCGGGCACATTGCCACCTACGCCAGCGCCGCCTCGCTGTACGAGATCGGCTTCAACCACTTCTTCCGCGGCAAGGACCACCCCGGCGGCGGTGACCAGGTCTACTTCCAAGGACACGCCTCCCCCGGCATCTACGCCCGGGCGTTCCTCGAGGGTCGGCTGTCCATGGAGGACCTCGACGGCTTCCGACAGGAGAGCCGCGCCCACAGCCTGCCGTCGTACCCGCATCCGCGGTTGATGCCGGACTTCTGGGAGTTCCCCACCGTCTCGATGGGGCTCGGCCCGATCAGCGCGATCTACCAGGCGCGCTTCAACCGCTACCTCCAGCACCGTGGCATCAAGGACACCAGTGACCAGAAGGTCTGGTGCTTCCTCGGCGACGGCGAGATGGACGAGCCGGAGTCACTCGGCGCCATCGGTGTCGCCGCCCGCGAGGAGCTCGACAACCTGGTCTTCGTGGTCAACTGCAACCTGCAGCGCCTGGACGGGCCGGTGCGGGGCAACGGCAAGATCATGCAGGAGCTCGAGTCGTCGTTCCGCGGCGCCGGCTGGAATGTCATCAAGGTCGTATGGGGTCGCGAGTGGGACGACCTGTTGGCCAGGGATGTCGACGGCGTCCTGGTCAACGCGATGAACACCACGCCCGACGGGCAGTTCCAGACCTACTCGGTCGAGGGCGGTGCCTACACCCGTGAAAAGTTCTTCGGCACCGACCCGCGACTGCGCAAGATGGTCGAGCACCTGACGGACGGTCAGATCCAGGGACTGCCGCGCGGCGGCCACGACTATCGCAAGGTCCACGCCGCCTTCCAGAGCGCCGTCGACCACGTCGGACAGCCGACGGTGATCTTGGCCCACACCATCAAGGGCTGGACCCTCGGCAAGGACTTCGAGGGCCGCAACTCCACGCACCAGATGAAGAAGCTCACCAACGCCGAGCTCAAGGAGCTGCGCGACCGGCTGTACATCGACATCTCCGACAAGGCTCTGGACAGCGGTCTGCCGCCCTACTTCCAGCCCGGTCCGGACAGCGCCGAGATCGAGTACATGCGCGAGCGGCGGACGGCTCTCGGCGGGTCACTGCCGAGTCGGGTCGTCCGCAGGCAGTCCCTCCCGCTACCCGGGCCCGAGGTCTACGACGAGCTCAAAGCGGGGTCCGGTAAGCAGCCTGTCGCCACGACCATGGCCTTCGTCCGGCTGCTCAAGGACCTGCTGAAGGACAAGGAGATAGGTCCGCGCTTCGTCCCCGTCGTCCCCGACGAGGCCCGCACCTTCGGCATGGACGCGATGTTCCCGACCGCCAAGATCTACTCGCCGTTCGGCCAGCGCTACGACGCCGTCGACCGCGCCCTGCTGCTCTCCTACAAGGAGGCTGTCAACGGGCAGATCCTGCACGAGGGGATCACCGAGGCGGGTTCGATGGCCTCGACGATCGCTGCGGGGACGTCCTACGCCACCCACGGCGAGCCGATGATCCCGGTCTACATCTTCTACTCGATGTTCGGCTTCCAGCGGACCGGCGACCAGATGTGGCAGATGGCCGACCAGCTCGGGCGCGGCTTCCTGCTCGGCGCCACGGCCGGTCGTACGACTCTGAATGGCGAGGGCCTGCAACATCAGGACGGCCACTCGCTGCTGCTGGCCTCGACCAACCCCGCGGTCATCGCCTACGACCCCGCCTACTCCTACGAGGTCGCCTTCATCGTCGAGGACGGCCTGCGGCGGATGTACGGCGAGTCGCCGGAGAACGTCTTCTACTACCTGGCCGTCTACAACGAGCCGTACCCCCAGCCCGCCATGCCGGACCTGCCCGCGTTGCGCGAGGGTGTCCTGCGCGGGCTGTACCGGCTCCGGCAGTCCGAGGGTGTCGCGACCCAGGCCCAGGTCCTGGCCAGCGGTGTGACGGTGCCGGCGGCCCTCGCGGCCCAGGAGCTGCTGCGCGCCGACTGGGGCGTCGGCGTCGACGTGTGGTCGGCGACCAGCTGGAACGAGTTGCGCCGCGACGCCCTGGCCTGCGAGGAGCATGCGCTGCTCCACCCGGACGAGGCTCCGCTCACCCCGTACGTCACGCAGGCCCTCAAAGACAGCACCGGTCCGGTCCTGGCTGTCAGCGACTGGATGCGGGCCGTTCCCGACCAGATCAGCCGATGGGTCCCGGGTGACTGGTCCTCGCTGGGGACCGACGGCTTCGGCCGTTCCGACACGCGGGCGGCCCTGCGTCGGCACTTCCACATCGACGCGGAGTCCATCGCCACGGCCGTGCTGCAGCAGCTCGCCGCGCGCGGCGAGGTCGAGGCCGACGTCCCCGCCAAGGCGGTCGACCGCTACCAGCTACGGGCGGCCCCACCCGAGCCTGCCGCCTCGGGTGAGCAGGGCGCCAGCGACGTGAGCGGCTAGCAGGGCAACTCCTGCCGAACAGCCCCCTGCGTCCTAGCCGCCACGCTGGCCCAGGGAACTCTTTCCTAGGACGCAAGGGAGCGTCAGCGGGCCGTCCAGGCCAGCAGCTGCTCGGCCGTCCAGGTGTTGACGACCCGGTCGGGTGTCACACCGGTGAGGTAGGCGCGCTCACAGCCCAGCTCCTGCCAGGCGAGCTGGCCCGGGGCGTGCGCATCGGTGTCGATGGCGACCTGGCAGCCGGCCTCGATCGCCACGCGCAGCAGGCGTTTGGGCGGGTCGAGGCGCTCCGGCCGGCTGTTGACCTCCACGGCCACCCCGAACTGCGCGCAGGCCGCGAAGACGAGGTCGGCCTCGAACGCTGACTCGGGTCGCTTCTTCTCCCTCACCCTCCGGCCGGTGCAGTGCCCGAGGACGTCGGTGTGCGGGTTGCTGATCGCGGCCACCATGCGCGGCGTCATGTCGGCGGAGTCCATCCGCAGCTTGGAATGCACCGACGCCACGACGAGGTCGAGCTCGGCCAGCAGCTCCGGCTCCTGGTCGAGGGTGCCGTCCTCGTTGATGTCGCACTCGATCCCGGTGAGGACCCGGAAGGGGCGCTCGCCCGCCGCCGCCTCCGCGCCAAGACGCTCGTTGAGCTCGCGCACCACCTCGAGCTGGGCGCGTAGCCGCTCCGCGGTCAGGCCACGGGCGACCCTCAGCCGTGGGGAGTGATCGGTCAGGACCATCCACTCGTGGCCCAGTCCCCTTGCAGCCCAGGCCATGTCAGCAATCGGCGAGCCACCGTCACTCCAGTCGGAGTGAACGTGACAGTCCCCTCTGAGGGCCGAGCGCAGGGAAGCGGCTCCGTCAGAGACCGGCGTACCACCAAGGGTCGAGACGCGACGCAGGTAGTTGGGCTCCTCGCCGGCCAGGGACTCGCTGATGACCAGAGCCGTGACCGCGCCGATCCCGGGGAGCTCACCGAGGGTCCCCTCGTCAGCACGCCCCTGGAGCTCGGTGCGGCTCAGGCTGTCCACGACAGCGCCGGCCGTGCGAAAGGCCCGCACCCGGTAGGTCGGCTCGAGGGCGCGTTCCAGGCAGAACGCGATGGCCCGCAGGTCAGCCGCGGGCTCCCTCATGGGCGCAGCCTCTCACGGCCGGTAGACGGTGAGCGCCCGCGACGCCGCCCGCAGGACCAGGCGTCTGGTCGGCTCCATCACCTCGCCGTCGCGGGCCACGTGAACCGGCTCGCGCGCGCTGACGGGGAGCCGGGCGACGATGCGTTCCTCGTAGACGCGGCTGCGGCCCAGCAGACCGCCGAGGACCGCGAGCGTCAGCCGGGTCCGGGAGAGCCGGTGGCTCGCGTCGATGAGCCGTACGTCGATGCAGCCGTCATCCATCCGCTCGCGCCACGACGGCGCGAATCCCGCCGGGTGGTAGCGGCCATTGCCGGCGAACAGCGTCCACAGCCGCCGGTCGACACCGTCGACGGTGACCTCCAGCGCCTCGGCGCCACGGATGATCCGGACCGTCGCGAGGGCCATCGCCGGCCACTTGCCCAGCCGCTCCTCGTGCCGCTCCCGCTCCTTGACCAGCTCCGGATAGACCCCGATCGCGAAGGTGTTGAGGAAGTAGTCGCCGTCCCCGTCCGGCGAGGTCGACCCCACGGACACCTGTACGGCGGAGCCTTCCCGGAGGGCCTGGATCACCTCCTCCGGGCCGGTGATGCCGAGCTCGCCGGCGAAGTGGTTGAGGGTGCCGCCGGGGAAGACGGCCAGCGGCAGGCCCGCCTCCAGGGCGATGCCTGCCGCGCAGCTCAGCGTCCCGTCGCCGCCCATCGCACCCAGGACGGTCGCCCGCGCGGCGGCCTGGCGCAGCACGTCCTCGAGGTCCTCACCGGCCTTGACCAGCTCAGCCTTCGGGAGCTGCTCGGCGAGCAGCGCCTGGACGGCGTCCGCCCGGTCGGCCGAGCCCCCACCGGTGTTGATCACGAGGACCAGACCGTTGCCGTCGGTGAGGGCCGGGGCGTCAGCGACGGTCCGGCCGACGGCGGGCCGGGCGGGCTTGGCCGGCCAGGCCCGCTTGACCGCGACGGCGCAGGCAGCGCCCAGGGCGAGCCCGGCGACCACGTCCCCCGGGTAATGCACGCCGGTATGCACCCGCCCGTACGCGACGCCGGCGGCCAGGACCCCGACCGGGGCGGCGATCAGCGGCTGCTCCAGCGCCACGCCGACCGCGAAGGCTGCGGCACTCGCGCTGTGTCCGCTGGGGAAGGAGCTGGTCGAGGGCTGCCGGAACAGCTGGCGAGGCATCGGCACCGGGACCAGCGACGGGCGGGTCCGCCGGGCGGCGCGCTTGGCCGGCACGTTGGCCATCACACTGGCCAGCAGCAGCGACGACAGCCCGCGGACGGCCGCGCGGCGCTGGCCTGCGGCCGCCAGGATCCCGGCGACGCCGAACCAGAGCAGCCCATGGTCGGCGCTGTGGGTCAGCGGTGGCAGCACCCGGTCCAGGACCGTGGACTCGCGGAGGGCGGCCTGGCGGAACAGGCGGCGGTCAAGGGCGTCCAGGCGCGCCAAGGTCGTGATCATGACGTGAGGCCTGCCCCTAGACGACCTGGTGCAACCAGGTGACCGGCGCGCCCTCGCCGGCCTCGCGGTAGGGCTCGAGCTCGTCGTCCCAGGCGCTGCCCAGCAGGGCGTCGATGCCGTGCGCGAGCTGCGGTCCCTGGGCGGTGGCCAGCAGGGTGCGCAGCCGGTCCTCCCCCACCACGACGTCGCCGTTGATGGCGATCATCGTGCGGTAGATGCCGAGGTCCGGCGTGACGCTGTACCGCTCGCCGTCGTTGCCCGCGCTGGCGTTCTCGGTCACCTCGTACCGGAGCAGCTTCCAACTCTTCAGGGCTGCCGCGATCTTGCCGGCGGTCCCGCTGCGGCCGTGCCAGGCGGACTCGGCGCGCAGCGTGCCGTCCTCGGCGGGTTGCGCGGTCCAGGTGAGGGAAACCCTGGTGCCGAGCTCGCTGGCAACGGCCCACTCGACGTGCGGGCACAGCGCAGGGGGGCAGGAGTGGATGAAGATCACTCCTGCCGCGGTCGAGGACAGCGACACGGTTCCTCCCAGGGTCGAGGTGCGCCTTCCCCAGCGGCCTCGGTGCAGGTGGTCCCGCAATGCTGTCGTGCTGCTAGGTGATCGTGCCACGCCAGGCGGTCCCACCGCCACCACCGGCCCCACCTGCCCCACGTCCGTGTCGTCAGCCCGGCCAGGTGTCGAGGGCAGCGAGCAGTGCGGACCTGGTCGCTGCGGGCGCAGCGCTGGCCTGGATCGAGCAGCGGGCGAGGTCGACGAGCTCGCTGTCCGAAGCGCCCAGCACGGCGTAGTTGTCGAGCAGGTCTGCCCAGAACAAAAGCGGGTCATCGGCCCCGATCACGACCGGGACACCAGCCGCCCGCAGCTCGCGCCACGGCGAGTCCTGCACCGACGCGTGCACGTGCAGGGCCACGTTGGAGACCGGGTTCACCTCACACGCCACCCCGAGGGAGGCCATCACCTCGACCAGGTCGGGGTCCTCCACGGCCCGCACGCCGTGGCCGACGCGCTGCGCCCCGAGCCGCTCGACGGCCAGCCGCACGTTGCCGGCCCCCCTCAGCTCCCCTGCATGGGGTACGGCGAGCAACCCGGCCTCGCGGGCCATCCGGAAGGCCTTCTCGAACTCGCGGGTGTCCCCACGGGTCTCGTCGTTGGACAGCCCGAACCCGACGACGCCGTGCCCCACGAACCGCTTCGCGACCCGGGCGAGGGTCTCGGCGTCGGCGGGGTTGCGGGTGCGGTTGCCGGCGAGGACGAGGCCCGTGCCCACCCCGTACGCACCGCCTGCGACGGCCAACGCGTCGAGGACCACCTCGACCGTGCGCTGCAGGCCACCGAGCCGCGGCGCGTACGTCGACGGGTCGACCTGTAGCTCCAGCCACCCCACGCCGGCCGCCGCCTGGTCCTCGACGATCTCGGTCACCAGCCGACGTACCTCGGCCTCCCCGACGAGCAGCGCCCGCGCGGCGTCGTACAGACGCTGGAACCTCAGCCAGCCGCGCAGGCCGGTCGCGTCGAGGTCGACGCTGGTCGGGTCGAGCAGCCCGGCCGGCAAGGTGCGGCCCTGCTCCGTGGCCAGGTCGACGAGCGTCGCGGGCCGCATTCCGCCCGTCAGGTGCAGGTGCAGATGCGCCTTTGGCAGCGTACGCAGGTCCCCCACCCGGCCATCGTGTCGCACCCGGTCCCTACGGTCCCGCATGGGATGATGGACACCTTGCCGCGATACCGTTCCCGAGGAGAAGCTTGACCAGCCCAGCACCCGACCCGGGACCCCAGCGGGGGGGCTACACCGCCAAGGACCTGTCGGTCCTGGAGGGCCTGGAAGCGGTGCGTAAGCGGCCCGGCATGTACATCGGGTCGACCGACTCCAAGGGTCTGACGCACCTGGTCTATGAGATCATCGACAACGCGGTCGACGAGGCCCTCGCCGGACACTGCAACCGGGTCGAGGTCGTGCTCCACGACGACGGCTCGGTCGAGGTCCACGACGACGGCCGCGGCATCCCGGTCGACGTCAACGTCAAGAGCGGTCTGACCGGCGTCGAGCTGGTGCTGACCAAGCTGCACGCCGGCGGAAAGTTCGGCGGCGAGGGCTACAAGACCTCCGGCGGCCTGCACGGCGTCGGGGCCTCAGTCGTCAACGCGCTGTCCGCCCGGCTGGACGCGACCGTCCGCCGGGGTGGCCGGGTCCACACCATGAGTTTCCAGCGCGGGGTCGCGGGCGTCTTCGACGGGGACGGTCCGCGGGCCGCCTTCACGCCGCGCGCCGGGTTGTCGGTCGCCGGCAAGGCGCCGCCCAGGCAGACCGGCACCACCATCCGCTGGTGGCCCGACCTGGCGCTGTTCGCCAAGGGCTCGGCGGCCGACGTCACCGCGATCCGCGACCGCCTGCGGCAGACCGCCTTTCTCGTCCCGGGCCTGTCCCTGGTCGTGCGCGGGGCGAGCCACGCGGAGGAGCTGTTCCGCTTCGACGGCGGGGTCGTCGACTTCGTCGAGCACCTCGCGCCTGACCGCGGGGTCTGCGACCCGATCCACCTCACCGGCAGCGGCAACTACAAGGAGACGGTGCCGGTCCTCGACGGGCAGGGCCAGCTGGTCACCACCACCGTGGAGCGGCACTGCGAGGTCGACATTGCGCTGCGGTGGGGCACCGCCTACGAGACCGTCAGCCAGTCGTTCTGCAACGTGGTCCGCACCGGGCACGGTGGGTCGCACCAGAACGGCTTCGAGCGGGCCCTGGTCAAGACCCTCAACGAGGCGCTGCGCACCGCCAAGGTGCTGAGGGTCAAAGACGACGACGTTGCTAAGGACGACGTGCTCGAGGGGCTGACAGCGGTCGTCACGGTCAAGGTCCCCGAGCCGCAGTACCTGGGCCAGACCAAGGACGAGCTCGGCACCAACGGGGTCAGCCGGATCGTCGCCGACGTGGTCACGAAGGGCCTCAAGAGCGAGTTCCTGGACAACCGCCGGACCAAGGCGCAGGTCCGGACCGTCCTTGACAAGGTCCGCGCCGCGGCCCAGACCCGGCAGGCCGCCAAGGCCTCCAAGGACGCCGCCCGCCGCAAGACGGCGCTCGAGTCCTCGACTCTTCCGGCCAAGCTCGCGGACTGCCGCTCCACCGACGTCGGCCGCACCGAGCTCTGGCTGGTCGAGGGGGACTCCGCCCTCGGCACCGGCAAGCTGGCCCGCAACAGCGAGTACCAGGCGCTGCTCCCCCTGCGCGGGAAGATCCTCAACGTCCAGAAGGCCGGCGTCGGCGAGATGCTCGCCAACGCCGAGTGCGCCTCGATCATCCAGGTCGTCGGGGCCGGCACCGGCCGCACCTGCGACCTCGACCAGATGCGTTACGGCAAGATCGTCATCACGGTCGACGCCGACGTCGACGGCAGCCACATCCGCTGCCTGCTCATCACCTTGTTCGCCCGCTACATGCGGCCGGTCATCGAGGCGGGGCGGCTCTACGCCGCCGTACCCCCGCTGCACAGGATCGAGGTGAGCGGGTCCAAGGACCCGATCTACACCTACTCCGAGAAGCAGATGCTGCAGACCGTGAAGCGCCTCGAAGCGTCCGGCAAGCGCGTCAAGCAGCCGATGCAGCGGTACAAGGGACTTGGCGAGATGGACCCAGACCAGCTCGCCGAAACCACGATGCACCCGGCGACCCGGACGCTGCGCCGCATCAACCTCGGCGACATAGACCTGGCTGAGCGCTCCCTCGAACTGCTCATGGGCAACGAGGTCGCACCCCGCCGCGAGTTCATCATCAACAGCGCCGGCCGCGTTGACCGCGCGGCGCTCGACACCTGAGCGGGGACGACATGCCACCCCGCAAGCGCCTGACGACGAAGGAGATCCCGCCCTTCGAAGGCGACGGGATCATCCTCGACACCACGATTGTCGACGAGATCGAGAGCTCCTACCTCGAGTACTCCTACTCGGTCATCTACAGCCGGGCGCTCCCCGATGCGCGCGACGGCCTCAAGCCCGTCCACCGCCGGATCCTCTACTCCATGTACGACGCCGGGCTGCGCCCGGACCGCGCCCACGTCAAGAGCGCCCGGGTCGTGGGGGACACGATGGGCAAGTACCACCCGCACGGCGACATGGCCATCTACGACGCCCTGGTGCGGCTCGCCCAGCCCTTCTCCATGCGGGTGCCGCTGGTCGACGGGCACGGGAACTTCGGCTCTCCCGACGACTCCCCCGCGGCGGCCAGGTATACCGAAGCGCGGCTTTCCCCTGCTGCGCTGGAGCTGCTGAACGGGATCACCGAGGAGACCGTCACCTTCGAGCCCAACTACGACGGCTCCGAGCAGCAGCCGTCGGTCCTGCCCGCGGCGTACCCGAACCTGCTCGTCAACGGCACGGCCGGGATCGCGGTCGGCATGGCGACCAACATGATCCCGCACAACCTCATCGAGGCCGTCGACGCAGCGCGGCACCTGCTCGACCACCCCTTGGCGAGCCTCGATGACCTGATGCGGATCGTGCCCGGGCCCGACCTGCCCACCGGCGGCCAGCTGCTCGGGATGGAGGAGGTCCGCCAGGCCTACGAGACCGGACGAGGCGTCGTCCGGATGCGGGCCACCGCCGAGGTCGGCCCACTGGCCCGCGGCAAGAGTGCGATCACGGTGACGGAGCTGCCCTACGGCGTGGGTGCCGAGCGCGTGATCGCCAAGGTGAAGGAGCTCGTCAACGGCAAGCGGCTGCAGGGCATCGCTGACGTCAAGGACCTCACCGACCGGTCGGTCGGCACCAACCTGGTCTTCGAGATCAAGGCCGGCTTCAACCCGCAGGCCGTCCTGGGCGAGCTCTACCGGCTGACGCCGCTGGAGGAGTCCTTCGGCATCAACAACCTTGCGCTGGTCGACGGCCAGCCCCGCACGCTGGGGCTCAAGCAGATGCTCGAGGTGTTTTTGGATCACCGCCGTGAGGTGATCACCCGTCGTTCGCGTTACCGCTTACGCAAGGCGCAAGAGCGCGCCCACCTGGTGGAGGGCCTGCTGCTCGCGTTGGCCAACATCGACGAGGTGGTCCGCCTCATCCGGTCGAGCCCCGACGTGGCTGTGGCCCGCGAGAGCCTCATGGATCGGTTCAGTTTCACCGATGTGCAGGCCGGCTTCGTGCTGGACATGCAGCTGCGCCGCCTGGTCGCCCTCGAGGTCGAGAAGCTCGAGGCTGAGCTGACCGAGCTTCGGGCCACGATTGCCGGGCTGCTCGAGATCCTCAACGACCCGGAGGTCCTCAAGCGGGTCCTGGGCGACGAGCTCGCCGCCGTCGCGCGGGAGCACGGCACCCCCCGTCGTACCGTGCTCGTCGGAGGAGACCTCAAGGCGCTCGTGACCCGCCGCGCCTCCGACCTCGAGGTCGCCGATGCCCCCTGCGATGTCCTGCTGTCGAGCACCGGGCTGCTCGCTCGCACACCGGTCCACGAAGGCCAGACGCAGCCTGGCGGGCGGCGCCACCGCCATGACGTCATCACCGCCACCGCTCGTACGACGACCCGCGGCCACCTCGCACTGATCACCACCGCCGGTCGGATGGTGCGCGTCGGCGTGCTGGACATCCCCGAGGTCCCCCCCGTCACGACGGGAGCGATCTCACTGCGCGGTGGCGCGTCTGCCGCTGAGTTCCTCAGCCTCGAGCGGGGCGAGCGGGTGGTCGGGCTTGCGGCCCTTCGCGACGACGGACCGGGCCTCGCGCTGGCGACCCGGCAAGGAGTCATCAAACGTGTCGCCCCCGAGCCCTGGCCGACGCGCAGCGAGAGCGTCGAAGTCATCAGCCTCAAGCCGGGTGACGAGGTCGTCGGCGCCGTCGAGCTCGTGGACGGCCAGGAGGAGCTGGTGCTGTTCGCCAGCACCGGTGACCTGCTGCGCTTCCCGGCGGAGGCGGTTCGCGCCCAGGGCCGGGCGGCTGGCGGGATGGCCGGCATGCGGCTGGACGCAGGGGCGTTCCTCGTCGGCTTCAGCGCCGTCTCGCTCTCCGGCGGAGACAGGCTGTTCGAGGAGCCTGTCGTGGTCACCGCCGGGGGCCTGCCACCCGAGACAGGAAAGGGCGTCGGGGTCTGCTCGAGCGTCAAGGTCACCCCGCTGTCGGAGTATCCGCGCAAAGGCCGGGCCACCGGTGGGGTCCGCTGCCAGCGGCTGCTGTCGGGCGAGGCGCTGCTTGTGCTGGGCTGGGCCGGGAGCACCCCCTGGGCGGCGTCCGCCAACGGCGACCCGGTCGACCTGCCGCCTGCCGTCGGCAAGCGGGACGGCTCCGGAGCACCCTCGGACCGCCCGATCGCCGCTGTCGGGCAAGCCCACATCAGCTGAGATGCCAAAGCGACAGCACACCGTCGATCTTTCTGCGGCCAAGTGGGTGAACCGCAAAAACGTGACGACATTGCTGTAGTCACGGGCCATCGTCCCGGATACGGTCGGCCGGCACCCGTCCAGTGTCGGGTGCCGACATCGGAGGACACGCATGCGTTCTGTTTCATCCCGTAGGCGGTGGCCGCTTGCGTTCGCGGCCGTTGCCGGCCTGACGGCTGCGGTCGCGACGACGGGCGGTCCCGTCACCAGCGCCGCTCCCTCGACGACCGCCGACCTCCGTGCAGCGCTGCGCGGCGCCGCCCACGCCCCCACCACGGAGCGCTTCGGCGTGATCGGCGGCGGTGGCGGTGAGTCCGCCGAGCTTCGGTCGCAGGCCGAGCAGTACGCCCAGGCCCGCACCGCCCCCGGCATCGTCGCCGCCGGCGCGTACTCCACGGCCTTCGCGTCCCTCAGCGGTCTTCAGGCCGGCGGCTCCTCGCAGGAGCTGAGCACCAAGCCCTACAACAGCGACGACCTGCGCTACCGCGACCCGAACGCCTCCAACTCCACCGGTGGCTCCGGCATCGTGAGCGGGCGCATCACGGGGATGGCCTACGACACCACTGACAACGTGGTGTTCGCCGGCGGGGCGGACGGTGGCGTCTTCCGCGGCACGTTCGACAACGCCGGCCAGGTCTCCTGGACCGCGATCAGTGACAACCTGCCGACCCTGTCGACCGGTGACCTCGAGTACGACGCCGCCACGAACTCGCTGTGGTACGCCACAGGAGAGGGCAACACCGGCGGCACGTCCTACGTCGGGTCCGGGGTCTACCGGCTTGCCAACCCGGCCACGGGCAGCTTCGCTCCGTCCAACCGGGTCGGCGGCACCGAGCTCGAGAGCACCAGCATCAACAAGGTCCGCTTCGACGGCCAGGGACGCGTGATCGCCGCGACGACCCGCGGCCTGTGGGCACACAGCACCGCCGGCACCGCGAACAACTGGACGTTCCTCTACGCCCCCAACCCGAGCTACCTGCCCGGCGGACCTGACGCCGCGGCGCCCAATGCGGCGTACAAGAACATCGTCAACGACGTCGCGGTCCAGCCGGACGGGACGGGCAGGCACATGGTGGCCGACATCGCCTGGCGCGGTGGCGACACCTACGACGGCTTCTACCGCTCCGACGACGCTGGGGTGAGCTGGGCCAAGGTCAACCCGACCGGTGCGATCAACCCCAAGGAGATCGGCAACGCCGAGTTCGCCTACTCAGCGGACGGCTCCAAGCTCTATACGGTCGTCGAGTCGACGGTGCTCTACGCCAAGGCGACCGGCACCGTGAATAGCTACTTGGCCGGCGTCTATGTCTCCAAAAGCGGCAACGTCGACGGCCCCTGGAGCGTCATCGCCGACAGCACGAAGCTGGCGGGCAGTGGCTCCGCTCTCAAGCAGAGCCTGCAAGGCAAGGGCTACGGCCCTGGCGTACAGGTCTGGTACAACAATTTCATCCAAGTCGACCCGGCTGACGCCAACCACGTCTGGCTCGGTTTGGAAGAGGTCTTCGAGACCACCAACGGCGGCAGCAGCTGGACGACACCTGGCCCGTACTGGAACTTCAGCTTCCCGTGCTGGTCGTTCGACCCGGCCAAGAACACCTGCTCCAAGACGACCCACAGCGACCAGCACGCCATCGCGGTCGGCAACGGTCGGGTCTACGTCGGCAACGACGGTGGCGCCTATAGCCGCCCGGTCCGCGGGACGCTCGACGCGGGCGGCCACGCCAGCGACTGGCGGAGCCTGAACGCGGGCCTCGATACGCTGCAGTACTACTCGGTCGGCGTCGGCACCACGAGCGGCACCAGCCTGCTGAGCGGTGGCCTGCAGGACAACGGCCAGTCGCTGCAGCTCGGCACCGACACCAACGCCGGGTCACCGTTCGGCGGCGACGGTGGTGACACCCTGGTTGACCCGCGAGCCGGTCAGGGCTGCAACATCGTGGCGGAGTACGTCTTCCTCGCGATGTCGGTCACCAACAACTGTGGCGTCTCCGATGGCACCACACCGGCCATCCGCAGCATCGACCCCGGCGACCCGGGGGCTCGCTTCATCGCGCCGTTCACCGCGGACACCGCCAACCCCGACCACTGGCTGGCCGGCGGGCGGTATGTCTGGACCCAGAGCAAGGGCTACGCGATCGCCAGCGGTGCCGACTGGACCAATGCGTTCGACGTCGGTGCCGGTCACGCGATCACCGCGACCGCGTTGCAGAAGGGCATCGGCTGGGTCACCTGGTGCGGTCCGTGCAACAACAACGGCTTCACCCGCGGCGTCGCGACCAACGCCGGCGGCAGCTGGCACCAGGTCAGCCTGCCCTCGACCGTCCCGAACCGCTTCCTTGCGGGTGCGACGATCGACCCGGCCGACGCCACCGGCAAGACGGCCTATGTCGTGGTCAACGGCTTCAGCCGGCGCTTCACCGAGGGACCCGGAGCAGGCATCGGTCACCTCTACCGCACCACCGACGGGGGTCTGACCTGGACCGACGCCAGCACCGCGCTGCCGGACGTTCCCGCGTCGTCGCTGGTGGTCGCCGCCTCGGGCTGGTACCTCGGTACCGACCTCGGTGTCCTCACCAGCACCGACCAGGGCGCCTCGTGGAAGCGGGTAGCAGGCTTCCCGTACGTCACGGTGATGCAGCTCCGGCTCGGACCGGACGGCGTGGTCTACGCCGCGACCCACGGACGAGGCCTCTGGAAGGTCTCGGCCTAGCGTCCAACTCAGGAACGACGAAGGCCCGGCTCGCTGCAAAGCAGGGCCGGGCCTTTCGTCTGCCCTAGCCGGGTCAGAGCCCGATCAGGCCCCGACGGGGCAGCCGTCTTCATGCAGCTCGGGCACGTTGCAGGCAGGGTGCATGTCCAGGAACTCCCGCGTTGCCTGGTCGAGCGGCACGCCTTCGGGCGCCGGGCACTGCTCCCCGCACACCCTGCAGCTGAACAGAACGCCCCCCTGCGGGTCGATCGACACCTGGACGAGATCCACGACACCCTCCCCGTTG
>JAYUBO010000321.1:0-2495 GCA_043740815.1 Frankiales bacterium
TTCACCTTAGGGGTCGTCGCCGGTGCTGGCAGCACCCCTGGCGGCACCCCCGGCAGCGACCTGCCGACAGCATCCAGGGTGCTGGACGACGCGGCGAACCAGATCGCCGACTCGTCCCTCAAGCCGGTCGACCGGCAGGCCCTCGACGCGGCCGCCATCAAGGCGATGCTGAGCGCGGCCGGGGACCAGTGGGGCTCCTGGGCAGAAGGCACCTCCGCCAGTGGTTCGTACGCGGGGGTCGGACTGTGGCTGCGTCGAGGTGGCCAGCGGTTGGACGTCTCGCAGGTCGCCGCGCAGAGCCCGGCGGAGCGAGCGGGCGTACACGTCGGTGACGAGCTGCGTGCGGTGGACGACCGCACCACCCGCGGGCTGGGTACGGCCGACGTCGCGGCCTCACTGCGGGGTCGCCCCGGTACGACGGTCAGCCTGGTCCTGCGTAGAGGAACGTCGCTGCGCAGCCTCGTGCTCACCCGCGCCCAGGTCCCTGCGCTGGAGGTCACCTCCTCGATGGTGCAGGGCCGGGTCGGCCGGATCACCGTCCCGGCGTTCAGCAGGGGCGTGGGCCGGCAGGTCCGGGACGCCGTAAGGAGCCTGCGCGAGAAGAAAACCACGGGCATCGTGCTCGACCTGCGGGGCGACCCCGGGGGTCTGCTGAGCGAAGCGGTCGAGACGGCCGGGGCCTTCCTGGACGGTGGTCAGGTCGTCACCTACACCCGACGTGACGAGCAGCCGCAGCGCCTGGAAGCCGCTGGCGACGGCGACACCCGCACGCCGCTGGTCGTGCTCGTCGACGGTGGCACGGCCAGCGCCGCCGAGGTCGTGGCCGGCGCCCTGCAGGACCGTGGTCGGGCCGTCGTCGCGGGCTCGCGGACCTTCGGCAAGGGCACCGTCCAGGAGCCGTACCGGCTGGCTGACGGCAGCTCGCTGGCCCTGACGGTGGCCCGCTACACACTGCCCTCCGGACGCTCCGTCGAGGGGGTCGGGATCGAGCCTGACATCGAGGTCGGCTCCGCCAGCGCCAGTCAGCCGGGAGACGCCGCGCTCTGGCGTGCTGTCCAGGTCCTGTCCGGGCTGCTGGCCGACACCGGTGGGCGGGGATGAGCGCGCGTCCCACGCCGACGTCCTCCGCTCAGCCCGCCTCCGGTCGCGAAACCGGTCGAGGCAAGCTCGTCGCCCAGAACAAGAAGGCCCGCCACGACTACGACCTGATGGACACCTTCGAGGCCGGCATCGTGCTGACCGGCACGGAGGTCAAGTCGCTGCGCCAGGGCCGCTGCTCGCTGATCGACGCCTACGCCGTGATCCAGGACGGCGAGGCGTGGCTGATGGGTGCGCACATCCCCGAGTACACCGAGGGCACCTGGAACAACCACGCTCCCCGCCGGCAGCGCAAGCTGCTGCTGCACAAGGAGGAGATCCTGAAGCTCACGATCAAGACCAAGGAGTCGGGGCTGGCGATCGTGCCGCTGCAGCTGTACTTCAGCGACGGTCACGCAAAGGTCGAGATCGCCCTCGCCAAGGGCCGTAAGAGCCACGACAAGCGGCAGGCCCTGAGCGAGCGCGATGCCAAGCGGGACATCGCGAAGGCCATGGGCCGTGCGGTCAAGGGTCGCGCGCAGGAGTCGCGCGGCACAGGCAAGCGCGCCAGTGGACGACGCTGACGTCCCAGCCCTCTGGCAGGCACTGGGGCTGCCGGGGCTGATCGACATCCACGTGCACTTCATGCCCCGGCAGGTGATGGACAAGGTCTGGGCCTACTTCGACGCTGTCGGCCCGCTGACCGGCGCACCCTGGCCGATCGCCTACCGCACCGAGGAGGCCGACCGGCTGGCCCGGCTCCGGGCGCTCGGCGTACGCGCCTTCTCGTCGTTGGTCTACGCCCACAAGCCGGGCATGGCAGCCTGGCTGAACGCATGGGCGGCTGACTTTGCCGCGCGGCACGAGGACGTTCTGCACACGATGACGCTGTTCCCCGAGCGGGGCGTGCTGGGCTACGTCACCGAGCAGCTCGCGGCCGGGGCGCAGGTCGTCAAGGCCCACCTGCAGGTCGGAGCGTACGACCCGCGCGACCCGCTCCTTGACGAGGTGTGGGGGGTGCTCGCCGATGCGGCCATCCCGGTCGTCACGCACTGCGGCTCGGGCCCGGTGCCCGGGGCGTTCACCGGTCCCGGCCCCTTCGGCGAGGTCTTGGCCCGCCATCCCTCGCTGACCGCCGTCATCGCCCACCTGGGCACCCCCGAGTACGCCGAGTTCCTCAGTCTCGCCCAGCGGTACGAGCGGGTCCACCTCGACACCACGATGGTGTTCACCGACTTCACCGAGGCCCGGGCGCCGTTCCCACGGGAGCTGCTCCCGCAGCTGGTCGACCTGCAGGACCGAGTCCTTCTGGGCAGCGACTTCCCCAACACGCCGTACCCGTTCGCGCACCAGCTCGAAGCCCTCCAGAGGCTGGACCTGGGCGAGGCCTGGCTGCGGGCCGTGCTGCACGACAACGC
>JAYUBO010000322.1:0-10683 GCA_043740815.1 Frankiales bacterium
TACCCGACGCCGTCCGGGCCCTCAAGACCGACGAGCGCCGGCTGGCCTGGGGGCTCACGCCCGACGGCACGCCGCTGGTTGCCACGGCGACCGGTCTTAACTCCGGTACGACGGTTCTTCCCTGGACCCAGGTCGAGAAGGTGCTGTGGCAGCCGCCGTTGCTCACGCTTGTGGAAACCTCGGAGGTCGAAGGCACCGGCGCGCAGCACACCTGGGAGCTCGCCCAGGACGCCCGCCTTGCCGAGACCGTCCGCGCCCGGGTGACCTCGAGCATCGGCTGGTCGGACCGGCGCACCCTGGCCCCGGAGGGCGCCGTACGACTGGTGGGCCGACGGATCCCTGGACAGGACCTGCTCCAGTGGCAGCTGGTCTTCGAAGGCGGCACCGACCCGCACGACCCGCTGCTGCGCGCCCAGGCGGAGGCGATGGTGCTGGATCTTCGACGCACCCTGGGGTGAGGTCGTACGGTTGCCCGGTTACCCCTGACAGCCACATCACCACCTGACGGGAAGCACCGATGGGACTGCTCGACAGCATCCGCAGCGAGTTCATCGACATCGTCGAGTGGACCGACGACACCCGCGACACCATCGTGTGGCGCTTCCCCCGGCACGACAACGAGATCAAGAACGGCGCGAAGCTCGTGGTCCGCGAAGGACAGGTCGCGGTCTTCGTCAACGAGGGCACCATTGCCGACGTGTTCTCCCCCGGCAGCTATGACCTGGTCACCAAGAACCTGCCGGTCCTGTCGACCCTGAAGGGCTGGAAGTATGGCTTCGACAGCCCCTTCAAGGCCGAGGTCTACTTCGTCGCGACGCGTCAGTTCACCGACCAGAAGTGGGGGACGCAGAACCCGGCGATGATGCGCGACCCCGAGTTCGGGATGGTGCGGGTTCGTGCCTTCGGGACCTATTCGTTCAAGGCCGACGACCCGGCCGTGCTGCTGCGTGAGCTGGTCGGCACCGACCCCGCCTTCAAGACCGACGAGGTCGATGAGTTCATCCGTCAGTCGGTCGTAAGCCGCGTCGTCAGCGCCCTCGCCACCAGCGGCGTGGCGGTCCTCGACCTCGCCGCGCACCAGAACGAGATCGCCGACAAGCTCGCCACCGTCATCAGTGAGGACCTCAAGCACCTCGGCCTGCAGCTTCCGCGCTTCGTCATCGAGAACGTCAGCCTCCCGGCCGAGGTCGAGGCGATGATGGACAAGCGCACCGAGATGGGGGTGCTCGGCAACCTCGACCAGTACGCGAAGTTCCAGGCGGCGTCGGCCATCACCGACGCGGCGCAGAATCCCGGTGGCATGGCCGGCGCGGGGGTCGGCATCGGCATCGGGGCGACCCTCGGCGCGCAGCTTGCCCATGCCCTGCAACCGACAGCCGTCAACGTGCCCGCCCCTGCCTCGCCTCCTGTCGCCGCGCCACCGCCGCTGCCCGGCAGCACCCAGTGGTATGCCGGGATCGACGGCCAACAGATCGGACCGCTGTCCCCGGGCGAGGTTGCCACCCGCGCAGGGGTCACCGCCGACACGCTGGTGTGGAAGGCGGGGATGGCCGCGTGGACCCGGCTCGGTGACGTCCCCGAGCTCAAGGGCACAACCCCGCCTCCGCTGCCTTGACCGTCGAGCCGACCCCCGATCCGACGCCCGCGCGGGGCCCAGAGCCGACGCCCGTGCCGGAGCCCGCCGGCACCCAGCACCAGTTCGCCTGCCCCTCGTGCGGGGCGGCGCTCGAGTTCGCCCCTGGCACGGCGGGCCTCACCTGCCCCTACTGCGGGGCGACACTCGACATCGACGCTCCCGCAGCCGGAAGCGCCAAGCTCGACTTCGTCGCGTACAGCGGGGAAGCCCGCACTCCGGTGGTGGACCTGCCGCCGTTCAGCTTGTCCTGCCGTAACTGTGGGAACGCCCAGCAGACCACGGCCATCGCCGGTCGTTGCTCGTCCTGCCGGGGACCCATCGTCGTCAGTGACGACCTTGGCGGGCAGCTCAAAGGCCCCGACGGGGTAGTGCCGTTCGTCGTGGACCAGGCGAACGCGGTTGCCGCTTTCAAGCAGTGGGTGTCATCGCGCTGGTTCGCGCCGACGAAGCTCAAGAAGGTCGGGACGACCGAGTCGATGCGCGGCACCTACCTGCCGCACTGGGGTTTCGACGACCGCACGACGACCGACTACACCGGCCGGCGCGGCGAGCACTACTACACGACCGAGTCCTACACGACGCAGGAGAACGGCCAGACCGTCACCCGCACCCGGCAGGTGCAGCACACCCGCTGGTACCCCGCCTCCGGGAGGGTGAGCCGCGACTTCGTCGACGTGCTCGAGCCCGCCGTCAACCAGCCCGACCGGGAGACCCTCGACAAGCTCGGGCCGTGGTCGAGTGCGGCGGCGACGGGCTACGAGGCGCAGTACCTCGCCGGCTTCGACACGCCGCGGTACGACGTCGAGGCCGAGCAGGGATTCGGCGCAGCACGGCAGTACATGGCCTCGGTCATCGAGGGGGACTGCCGTTCCGACATCGGTGGTGACGAGCAACAGGTCTCCGCGATGCAGACCTACGACACGGACGTGTTGTTCCGGTTGCTGCTGCTGCCGCTGTGGGTCGCGACCTACGTGCTCGGTGGCGCCGTCTTCGACGTGTACGTCAACGCCAACACCGGCAAGGTCATCGGGGAACGTCCGTACAGCTGGGTGAAGATCACGGCTGCCGTGATCGCCGTCCTGGTGGTAACGGCCACACTCGTGTTCGTCTACCAGTCCAACCGCTAGCTGCGGCTTAGTCCTCGGGGGACTCCTCGAAGGGTTGTTGCCGCTCGGATCCGGTGTCGAAGAAGGTGTCGAGGTACTCGTCCGGCTCGAGCTTGCTTGACCGCATCAGCGAGAACACCTCCGTGCCCTGGGTCGGGGCGTCGTACAGCAGGAAGGCCTGCGCGATCTCCAGGTATTCGTCCTCGTCGCCGGCGTAGTCCTCAGCCTCTGCCTCTGCCAGGGCGATGGCCTCCTCGACGGACGTCGCCTGCCAGAGCGTGATGCGCTCCTCGTACAGCTGCTCGTCCGGCACGACGTCCTCGCTGGTGTGGGTCCACGCCGAACGGAAGACGCATCGCACGGCGTACCAGGGGGAGTCCATACGGCGAGGGTGCCGCACCTTCACGGTCCTGTCAGCGGCGGGTCAGCTGAGCTGCGGCCAGCTGAGCGACCTCGGCAGGCCCTCGGACGCGGCCGTCAGCCGGCAAGGGCCCGCTCCGCCGGTCCGCGCAACAGCTGCAGGACCGCTGCTTCGACCCGACCCTGTGTCGCGGGCTGCTCGGCAGTGACCCCGTCTCCGAGCAGTCGCAGGTCCTTGCGGACGGTCAGCCCCTGGTCGTAGAGGTCGATCAGCCGCGGGTCGATGTAGGACGCGCGACACACCGCTGGGGTGTTGCCGAGGTAGTGCGCCACCTCCTGCACGACGCGGGTCACCGCTCGCTTGCGCGCCGTCACGGAGTCAGCGTCGGTCGAGACCGCGAGCCCGACGGCCGCGAGAACCGTGGCGGACCAGGTCCGGAAGTCCTTCGCCGTGAAGTCACCTTCGGTCAGGGCCTGCAGGTGACCGTTGATGTCGCCGCTGCGAACGTCGACCCAGCGGGTGCCGTCCTTCCAGGCCAGCAGCTCCTGTCCCCCGCCGTGCCGCCGTTTCAACGCCTGTACGACGGAGGCGATCTCCGGCTCCACCAGGGACTGCACCCTGTGCTTGCCGCTCTTGGCCGTGTAGTCGAAGGTCACGACGCCCTGGGAGACGGTCACGTGCTCCTTGCGCATCGTGGCAAGCCCAAAGGTCTGGTTGCGGGCGGCGTACCGCTCGCTGCCGACCCGGAAGAAGCCGAGGTCGAGCAGACGGACCGAACAGGCCAGCACCCGCTTGCGAGTTAAGCCGTCCGACTCGAGGTCGGCCTGGACCCGCTCGCGGACCTGCGGCAGGAGAGCACCGAAGTCAAGCACCCGCTCGTGCTTGGCGAGGTCGCGAGCCAGCCGCCAGTGGTCGTGGTACCGGTACTGACGGCGCCCGGCGGCATCGACCCCGGTGGCCTGGATGTGCCCGTGAGGGAGCGGGCAGATCCAGACGTCGTCCCACGCCGGAGGCAGGACAAGCGCCTCGATCCGGGCGCGCGTCTCCGGATCGACCACGGAGGCGTTGGCGTCGAGGTAGCCGAAGCCATCACCTCGTCGTACTCGCGTGATCCCGGAGGAGCTAGGGCTCACCCGACGCAGCCGCGGCACGGTCAGACCTCGATCTCGGGCCTGGCGCCAGACCCGGTGGTGGGCCGGCGCCACCAAGCGTCGGTGGTCTCGGCGGGGATGTTGACTTCGAGGTAGTGGGCCATGGTGCCCATGACGTGCTCCTTGGGTCAGGGAGATCGCTCTGTAGGGGGTGGGGCGAGTGCCACGTGCTGCTTACCTGGTCCCCCTGTTCGCCAGTACCCCTTATGCGGTCGACCTACCTACCGCTTGCGCTATCGTCTTCTGGCCGGTCCACCGGCGATTCCCCCATAGCTCAATTGGCAGAGCGTTCGACTGTTAATCGGAATGTTCCTGGTTCGAGTCCAGGTGGGGGAGCTCTGCTACACCCCCTCTGACCTGCGGTGATGCAGGTCGAGGGGGTTCTTGCTTCTCTGGCGGTGGCGCAGTTGTGGTTGCAGTTGGAGCGAACAGCACCGTTGCTACCCGCTGGGTCGCGTCGGCGATGACCTTCGGCATGACGTGCTGGTAGGTGTTCTGGGTCAGGGTGATCTGGCTGTGGCCGAGGATCTCCATCACGATCCGGGCGTCCACGCCCTGTTCGAGCAGGAGGGTCGCTGCCGTGTGGCGGGCGTCATGCAGGCGCCCGTTCCGGACCTGGGCTTCGGCGAGCAGCCGCTTCCACTCCTCCCAGTCGCGGCTGGGGTCGATCATCGCTCCGGTTGCTTGGACGAACACCAGGCCGTGCTCTTGCCAGAGCGACCCAGCGGCCTCCCGCTCGGCGCCCTGGGCTGCACGGTGGGCCCTCAACGAGTTCACCAGCTGTTCGGGGATGCCAATGTTCCGTCTGCCCTTGTCGCTTTTCGGCGGCACCATCAACAGGCCTCCGACGCGTTTCGGGCACCTCAGTGGCTTCTGCCCGCACGGCTCGTCCCCGCAACCGTGCCGGTAGGCCTGGCGCTGGATGCCCTGGGTCACCCGCCAGGTCCCGGCTTCGAGGTCGAGGTCCAGCCAGCGGGCGCCCAGGGCCTCGCCTTGGCGTAGCCCCATCGCGAGGGCCACCGACCAGCGGGCGGCGTTGCGGTGGTTCGCGGCGGTCGCCAGGATCCTCTGCGCCTCCTCGATCGTGAAGGGGACGATCTCGGTGCGCTTGAGCGTCGGAGCTTGGACCAGGGTCGCCACGTTGCGCGCCACTCGGCCGCGCTGGAGTGCGATCTTCAGGGCCCGGGAGATGACGCGGTGCTGCTGGAGCTGCGTGGAGGGGGACAGGCCCTTTCCGTCGGCGAGGTGGGCGTAGAACGCCTCGAGGTGCTCAGGCTGCAGGCGGTCAATGCGGACATGCCCCAAGGCGGGCTTGATGTGCAGGCGCACGTAGCTCTCGTAGCTGATGTAGGTCTTCACGCGGACGCTCCTTTTGGCGATCGTGAGCCAATGGTCCATCCACTGGCCGACCGTCATGGGCTTGCCGGCCACCGGCGCCTGACCGGCGTCCCGTTTCTGCTCGAGCTCCCGCACCTTCGCGACGACCTCGCCTCGCGTCTTGCCCGAGACGTGGCGCCGGTCGGGCTTGCCGTGCTCGCGTAAGCCGAGTGATACGTAGCCGTGCCAGCGACCGTTGCTGTCCTTGTAGATGCTGCTTTCGCCGTTCGCCTTGCGGGTCATGTGGCCCCCCTGACCTGGACCGTCGCAGGGGTCAGCGCACCGTGGGGAGGTTGAGGACGAATCTGTGAATACTGATGGCCGGGATCCGCCGGCAAGCCCCGATGCGCACTGAGGGGAGTCGTCCTGACTGCAGCAGCTCGTAGAGCTTCGAGCGTCCTATTCCGAGGGCCTTCGCGGCCTCGACTGGGGTGAGCAGCACCTTGTCCATGGCGGTCTCCTTCTGCCTGACGCCCTGGCCGCTTGTCGACTGGGCGGACCGTGATGGTGATGCAGTACGGCGGTATGCCTTGCAGCGCGAGATGGACATGCTGTCGAAGCAGGCGCGACGCGTGCTTGAGGTGCTTGCCGTCGTTGCCCGACCGATCGACGGCAACCTGGCGGTGCTCGTTCGAGCGGAAGTCCAAGGCAGCCCGAGGGAGCAGCAAGTAAAGAATGCGCTCGCGGCGATCGAGGGCACAGCCCTTCCAGAGCGGAGGTCGTCCATGTGCGAGATCTGGCGCGACAGGCTCGGCTTCTACTGAACGCGGGAAAAATCGCCGATGCTGAGCAGCTTCTCGTAACGGCCACGCGGGATAACCCCGATAACAAGCACCTTCTGGCGATGCTGGGGATGACGTACGTCGCGTGGCAGCCCAGGCGTAATGCTGACGCGCGCACACAATTTCAACGTGCGGCCGATCTCGGCTATAGCGATCGGGGCATGTTTCTCGCGTGGGCACGCATCGAGGCCGAGTTCGGCAACTGGCCGCAGGCGGTCCAGGCTGCCGAGCGAGGCTTGGCGGCTCGGCCGGGAGATCCCATGCTCCTCCGTGCAGCAGGACAGCAGCGGCTGTCGCTCGCCAAGCAGTTGGTCAGCGCCATGAGTCGAGACCGAGCTCGGAGCGAGCATGAGATTGCGGACGATCAACTCGAGCAGGCGGCGGAAGCGGGAAAAAAGCTGCGGCTCCGCGCTGCGGACATCTCACCCATCTACCGGCTGTGGGTTCGCAGTGCCAAAGAGCAAGGCCGTCACAAGGCGGTTTGCTACCGGCTGGACAAGTGGAGTGCTTGGCGTCAAAGTGATCGAGATCTGGCGTCGGAGAAGGCGGAACATGCTGCGCACTGCACGGACGGACGCCACAGGCGTGCAGCCTGAAGGGACCTTGCCACGCTGTGGGACGGCCCCGGCAAAGGGGCAGGCTCATCCGCCACGAGAAGGCAGCTCAGTTTGTTGCTGGGAATCGCGGGCTTGATGCCGAACCACTTCGCGGCGCCGAATTCTTGGAACCGCCCGGCTTCGTTGAACCCGAGCTTCGTCGCGAGCCGCAAATGTTCGTTCGCGGTCGCCAAGCGTTGCCATGCTCGCACTCATTTGCCGCAAAGTGCCTTCGACCGGTCACGCCACTGGGAGTGCAGGTTTGGGGTCGACTGCTCGGACTCGCGATCGTCGAATGCGCGCGCTGTCATCCCGTCTACCTCCCTTTAGGGGCAGCGGTTCGGCTAAGGCCTTGCGCACCTGCAGCTCCTGTTGTGGAGGTGGCTCGACAGTTCCGTTGCTAGCTCAGCCGGCGCTCTCGTGCCGTCCACGCCGTGGACAGCCGCGTCCGGAGCGTCTGCGCCGTACGTCGGAGAAGCTGCCGCACCATGGCGAGCGTACAGGGGCCGTTGTAAATGGCGAAGTCGTCGGAGCGGTGGACGCCAGGCCGGTCCTGGGCGACGATCGCCGCCGCACGGACATCCCGCAGCTGCGCCACGGACATGGCCAGCGGTGGCTCGTCCGGCTGGTAGGTAGTGCCGAGCGGATAGTCCAGGCCCGGGGTGGTGGTCATCTCGATGTGGCAGCCCATGACCGCGCTGACCGGACGGGTCTGTGTCATCGACACGAGCGCGTCCAGGCTGTCGCGGAACGCCGGCGGGTCGTTGACATAGAGCCGGCCCGGGTACACCGCGTCGCCGGTGAGCAGGAACCCGCTCCACGGGTCGAGGATCGCCACCGATGCCTCGTGGTGGCCCGGTATGCCGGTGACCTCCAGCACCCTTCCGCCGAGGTCGAGACGGACGGTCTCACGCGGCCAGTCGCTGAAACCGAAGAACTCCTTGACGGCAGCCACCTCGCGAGCCACGACCGTGGTGTTCGGGCGATCGGTGAACTGGGCATCCCCGCTGACGTGGTCGCCGTGGCCGTGGGTGTGGGCGACGACGAGTCCATAGTCCGTGCGTGGGTGACGGCGAAGCCAGTCCTCGATCAGAAGGTCGATGGTGGTGCGCAAGGGCATCCGCTTCGGGTCGGCCACGGCACCGGTGTCGAGCAGCAGGGCGCGCTCGTTGCCGAACAGCAGGTAGAGGAAGGGCGCCTCATAGGTCAGGGCCTTGCTCTGACGAAGCAGGATCGTGTGCTCGTCGTACACGTGCACCTGCATCGGTGGGTCGTCGCAGCGGATCCCCGCGGGTACCCCGTGAATCCAGGTCACCGGCAGCTCACCGAAGCCGGGTCCCCCGCTGAAGTCGACGTACGTCGACGAGCCCTTCCCGCCACCCGCCACTGCTGGAAATTCCTTCCGCCTGTCGAGCCTCGGCTGAGCCTCCACGAAACCAGCATGAGCGTACGACGTCACGACGTACTCATTTGCCGCTGACAGCGTTCGTGGCTGTTGAGTGGACGCAGCAGGGCTTGACACCGCCTGTCGGCAGGGGGGTTCAGGCCGGGAACGAACTGCTCTCCCGCAAGCTGCACGGCATAGACGATCAGGGACGACCTAGAGGAAGGAAGGTTATTGCTCCGATGGCCGTTATGCAGAGATCAACTTCTCTGGAGATGCCATGCCTTCCCTGCCCAAGCCCGCATCTGTGGGCGATGCGCTGTATGTGCTCGAGACCTACGACGGAGATGCCTACCTCGGTGAGCTTGTGTTCAGCGAGGACTTCGTGACCGTCCGCACTGGGTTCGTTGGGCGACCACCGGTGATCGCTGCCGACGACGTAGCGGAGATTGTTCCGGCGTTACAACACCCTGACGTTGTCTTCAGCGCCGCCTGACCGAGACACCGCGGCCACCACAACGCAGGGCTCAGTCACTGTTGCGTTTGGTTCAGTGCCGTCTGGTTCACCGGGACGGCTGATACCAGTTCCTCTACTGCCGTTGCGAAGGCTTGATCGCGCATGGGTCGGACCGCAACGGCCAGACTGTCGTGGGCCACACGGTCGTCGGGATCGAACCCCTCGCACATCTCGACCGCGCCAAGCTCTACGACCTGCTCGAACCGATCGTTGCGACCATCCTGAGCCAACTGCCCTACAAGCCTGACGAGAACATGCCAGCGCCACCGGGTAGAAAAGGGCCGTCGTCAACGATCCAGCAGGACCATCCAGCCCGCCAAGTGCTGCCCACAGCGATTGCGACGTCCGCCATACCGCGAGTCGCGCTCCTGGCGAGAGTCAGGCTCTGACTATCGCTCCAGGGCGGGCGGTTGGGCGTGCGTCGTTCTCCCGTCTGAGCGGACCCTCATAGTTTTGGGTAGCGGGGGTACCTACCCGCGGCTCACTTCAACTGCTTCGCGGGGTCGGAGACGGTTGGTAGGGACCGCCGCATCCGGGCCGCTGATTGTGGCCGCAGGCCGACAACAGAGTTACCGCTAGCAGGGGCTGGAGCCCACCGCTTCGGTCGCCGAGGGATGCGTATTCGCGGTTGATCCGGCCATGGTTACGCCCACGGCGTTGGCCGAGGCACGCTCATACCGCCTGCTCATGTGCCTCGTTCTTTGGGTTTCTCTGGCGGGCGTCCTCCTGTTCAGCGGCGCGCGCAGGACTGCAGAGCGAGCCGCTGCCGGAGGGGATCTAGGAGCCGGACGAGTCGGCCATCGTGCGCTGGGCCTAGCGCGCGATCAGGATCACTTCATCGACGAGCGGACATTCGAGATGCTCGCCGCGCACTTCAGCAACGAGTGGCAGATCGAGATCTGCTTCACTGTCGGTCTGGCTACATTGATCAACTGCTTCCACGTGACTTTCCTGACCGAGGTTGACCCTGAGACACAGGAAGTGCTCGCGCCGAGTTGCCCGCTGTCTCACCCATCCCGGAGACCTGATGGACTACGCCGACGCTGTCGCCGCCTTCTTCATGCCGCGGCCGAACGACACGCCTTTGCCTGCGGCAGTCACGGCGGGCAGCGCGGCCCGGCAGCTGCGGGACGCCTGCGAGCCGATCGCCATGCATGCTGTGTGGTGTCCCGGGACCAACGCGGCGTTGGCTGGGCTGGGATTAAATTTCCTGACCTCCTACGTCGGCGGCCGGGCGGCCTCGCTCGGCGAGCCGGTGGGGCCGGTCGTAGCCTCCGCGTTCGCCTGGTTCGAACCGGGCTTGGTCGCCGGCCTGTACGAGGCGGCGCGCGCGATCGTGCCGCGGGAGCAGTTGGTCGCGGCGCGGGCAGCCGCGACCACCAACAGCCTGCGGGCGGTGCTGGCCGGGGACGACCCGACGCAGGTAGCCGACCTGCTGGCCGATGCGGCCGAGCCGGCCTCGGGCACCGGGCGGCCGCTGTTTAGCGGGCTGCGTGAGCGCGGCCGGCCCACCGACCCGGTGCAACGGCTGTGGTGGGCCTGCGACCTGATCCGCGAGCACCGCGGTGACAGCCACGTCGCGGCGGCTACCGCGGCGGGCGTCGGGCCTGTGGAGATGAACGTGCTGACAGAGTTGTGGGTCGGGATGCCGCTGCTGTCCTACACAGGCACGCGCGGCTGGTCATTGGAGTCGATGGCGGCTGCGGTCACCGGCTTGGAACAACGTGGCTGGCTGCTCGAAGGGCAGCTCACCGACGCCGGGCGGTCGGTTCG
>JAYUBO010000323.1:0-9798 GCA_043740815.1 Frankiales bacterium
TGTGCCGCTTCATCTCGTCGTGGACCTGGTAGTTGTACACGTAGGAGTAGATCCCGAGGGTCACGACAAACAGCAGGATCGTCTTGCCCGTGGAGCGCACCGTGCCGGGCGGGCCGCTCTGCACCTGCAGTCCCTGGCCGTACGCCTGGCCGTAGGCCTGGCCGTCGGCGGGCGGGTAGCCCGGCGGCGGCGGCGGGACGGACGTGGTCGGCTGGTCCTGGACGCCCCACGGATCGGTCATGCGGGCAAACTAGCCCGGTTCGCGCGCCCACATGCGACGCAGCGCCACGAGAAGCTGCCCTATGGCCACCCCGGTCAGCACCGTGAGGACCCACAGGCCGACCTCGCCCAGCCCGGTCCCGAGCGCCAACACAGCCACGATCACCCTGGTCGGGCGCTCTCCTACGGTCACGACGGTGATCTCGCCGCTGCCCGCGTTGCCCGCCCGGGCACGGGCGTACTCGAGCAGCAGGACCGCGAAGCCGCAGCCGGCACCCAGGGCGCCGGGCGCCCCCAACTGCACCATCGCGAGGATCAGCACCATGTCGCTGCACCGGTCCGCGACGCTGTCGAGCAAGAACCCCCACCGCGACGTCCGCTGCTGCAGCACCGCGACGCAACCGTCGAGGCCATCCATCAGTGCGGACAGCAGCACCAGCACGACGCCGGCCCAGGAAGGCGTGAGCAGGACCGCACCGGCAACCAGCAGGGAGGCCAGGGTGAGCAGGTCCGGGTGGACGCCGGTGCGCGCCAACGGGCGCGCCACGGAGTGCACGAGCGCGAGCCACCGGCGTACCCACGCGCTGCCCTGCCGAGGGTCGAAGCCGCCGTGCAGGTCCTGCCAGCGGTCGAGCCACTGTGCCTGCGACAGCAGCGCGTCCGGCTGGAGCCTCACGCCACCGTCTTGGCCGTACGCCGGGCGTGCCGGGCGACGTGATGGGTTCTGGCCGCCAGCACCCGAGCGTTGAGGCCGTTCGTCAGCCACAGCACGGGCGCGGCGACTCCGGCAAACAGCCCGTCGACCACCACCGACACCGAGATCGACGTGCCTGCGCGGGTGGTCGGCGTGAGCACGAACGTGAGCTCCTCGGTGATGCCGGGCGCGGTGCGCACCCGCATCACCAGGCGCCTCTCGGGCTCGACCTCCAACACGTCCAGGGGAATGCCGAGGGCGGTCCAGCGGGAGATCCCGACCAGGTGCTGACCGACCGCGGCGGGACGGTCGGGTCCTCGTACCTTTGCCAGGAAGACGTCGAACTCCGGCCAGCGGCTAGGCGAGCCGAGCATGGCCCAGACCTGCGCGGGTGACGCCGCGGTCTGCACGTGGTGAACGAGCCTCATGCCCGCACCGTAGAGGGTTCGGGGGGCTAGCGCAGCGCCCATCGGACCGTCACCGACACGCTGACCTGCGAGCTGCCCGCGTCGAGGGGGGCGTCCGCCACCTTGGCGGCGGCGGGGGACAAGGAACGGAAGGAATCCAGGGCCGCGGGCAGCTGTTGCGGCGCCTGCGTTGACTCGGCGATCAGCTGTACGTCGCCCAGGGTGCGTCCGGATAGCTGGGCGTAGCGCTGGGCCTTGTCCTTGGCGTCGGCGTCGGCGTAGGCGTTGTCACGGGCCTGCTTGAGCAGTTCGGCCTCGCACACCTGGTAGCCGCCGGGGCGGCCCTTGTTGTCCTACGACGGGTAGACGCTCACGTCGGACGTCTGCAGGTCCGTAGGCGCCACGCCGGCCCGCTCCAGAGCATCGCGCAGCCGGGTCTGACGGGCGTTCGCGTCCGCGAGGGCGGCACTGACGTCCGGGCGCCTGAGCGTTGCGCCGAGGACGACTCGCAGCACGTCAGGCGTGCCCGTGGTCTTGCCCAAGCCGTCGACGAGGACCCCGCTGGTGGCTGCCGGCGGGTCGGCGGCTACCGCGACCTTCGGGGCGGAGCCGCCGCCGAACAGGAAGGCCCCAGCGACGGCGGCGACGACGAGCGGAGCGGCAACAACGAAGCGGTTCACAGGACCTCCACGGGGATTTCGTGAAGGTGGGACGCAGCCGGGGTGGCCTCGGTTCAGCCGATGCTCAGCCGATGCTCAGCCGATGCTCGGCCGAGGCTCAGGTGGCGGCGGACAAGCCGAGGCGGGACCAGATCTCCCGGGTCGCGGTGGATCGGTTCAAGGTGATGAAGTGCAGGCCGGGAGCGCCTTCGGCGAGCAGCCGGTCAGACAGCTCGGTGGCGACCTCGATACCGATCTCGCGGACAGCCAACGGGTCGTCGGCGACCGCGCGCAGGCGGTCTGTCAAGGCGGTCGGGAGGGCGGCGCCGGACAGCACGGCCATCCGCTCGATGCTCGCGACGTTGGTGACCGGCATGATGCCCGGGATGATCGGCACATCGCACCCCGACGCCACCACCCGGTCCCGCAACCGCAGGTAGTCGTCCGCGCTGAAAAAGAACTGGGTGATCGCGAAGTCGGCCCCGGCGCGGCACTTACGGACGAAGAACTCGACGTCAGCGTCGAGGTCAGGCGAACGCGGATGCTTGTCGGGAAAAGCGGCGACACCGACCGAGAAGTCGCCGCTCTCCTTGACGAGGGAGACGAGCTCGGAGGCGTACGCGAAGCCTTCCGGGTGCTGCTGCCACTGGGCCTGTGGGTCGCCCGGGGGGTCGCCGCGCAGGGCGAGCACGTTGCGGACGCCTGCCGCGGCGTACTGCCCGACGATGTTGCGGAGCTCCGCAACGGAGTGGCCCACGGCCGTCAGGTGCCCAAGCGGCGTCAGGGTGGTCTCGCTGGCGATCCGCTCGGTCATCGCGACCGTCGTGGCCCGCGTCGTACCGCCCGCACCATAGGTCACCGAGACGTAGTGCGGCTGAAGGGACTCGAGCTCGCGGATCGCCTGCCAGAGCTGCTTGTCGCCCTCGGGCGTCCGGGCCGGGAAGAACTCGAAGGAGAACAGCCGCTCCCCCGTCGCGAGCAGGTCGGAGATCGCACGGCTGGCCATACGAGAAGGCTAGTCGGCGACCAGCTCCTGCACCCTCTCGAGCGACTCGGCCACATGCTGCGCGTCGGGGACGGCGCCGGCCATACCCGTGCCCTGGGTAGTGACCGTCCTTCTGTCGCTGAGTGGCAGGCGCGAAGACTAGGCTCCGATCATGGGAGCTCTTGACGGCACCGATCTCCTCGGGCGGATCCAGAAGGCCCTTGACGGCTTCCTCGCCGACCACGAGCCGGCGCTGCGGGCGATGGGTGAGGAGCTCGCGCCGATGACCGAGGAGGTCGCGCAGTTCCTGTCGGGTGGCAAGCGTTTGCGGCCGAGGTTCTGCTTCTGGGGCCACCTCGGAGCCGGCGGTCAGAACAGCGACGAGATCGTGCAGGCCGCCGCGGCCCTTGAGTTGTTCCAGGCCTGCGCGATCATCCACGACGACGTCATGGACGGCAGCGACACCCGACGCGGACGGCCCGCCGTACACCGCCGCTTTGCCAACTTGCATGCCAACGAGGGCTGGGAGGGCTCGGCTGACGCGTTCGGCAACGGCGCAGCGATCCTGCTCGGCGACCTGTGCCTCGCCTGGGCGGACGAGCAGCTGATGAGCAGCGGCATCATCAACGCCGAGGCGCGGCACATCTTCGACACGATGCGGGCCGAGCTGATGGCCGGGCAGTACCTCGACCTGCTCGAGCAGGTCCGCGGCCACAGCACCCTCGAGTCCGCACTCAGGGTGGCCCGCTTCAAGTCCGCCAAGTACACGATCGTCGAGCCCCTGCACCTCGGCGGCTGCCTCGCCTCCGCGTCGCCGGAGGTCCTGGCGACCTACACCGCTTACGGCATGCCGCTCGGCGAGGCCTTCCAGCTGCGCGACGACCTTCTCGGCGTCTTCGGCGATCCGTCCGTCACCGGCAAGCCGGCCGGCGACGACCTGCGCGAGGGCAAGCGCACCGCCCTGGTCGCCCTCGCCCTAGAGCGCGCCACGGACCGCCAAGCCGCCCTGGTACGCCGTCTGCTCGGCGACCCGGCCCTGGACCTCGCCGGCGTCGAGGCGCTACAGAACATGCTGATCGAGACCGGCGCCGTCGATCGCGTCGAAGACCTCATCACCGACCGCACCGCTCAGGCGCTTGCTGCGCTGGACGACACGGCCGTCACCCCCGAGGCCGTCGCCGTGCTTCGCGAGCTGGCGGTCGCCGCCACCGCCCGGGCGCACTGACCCCCGCGGATGAGCAAGCGAGCACGCACCCTGCTGGTGGGCGCTACCGCGTTCAGCGTGGGGTTCGTGTTGGCGATGGCCTTCCTGCTGGTCGGTGTCTACAAGGTCGAGCGGCTGCCGTCGGCCGCGATGGCCCCGGGCCTGCCGGCCGGAAGCACGGTCGCGATGGGGCGCCACCCGGGCACGGTGCACGGCGGCGAGGTAGTCACGTTCCGGTCGTATGGGGACGTCGGTGAGAGTCGGGGCGTGCATATCGCGCGGGTCATCGCGGTCGAAGGGCAGACCGTGGCGTCCTCCGGCACGGCCGTCACCGTCGACGGGAAGGTGCTGCCAGAGCCCTATGTACGTGGAGCGACGTCGGCCTTTGGGCCGGTCACGGTGCCGGCGGCCCGGTTGTGGGTCATGGGTGACAGCCGCGAGAACGCCGCCGACAGCCGCGTCCGGATCAGTAACGCCGACCACGGGACCATCTCGGCTTCCGGCGTCGTCGGATCACTCCGTTTCTCCGGCTCGGCCGCGTCGGTCTACGGCTCCCTCGCCCTGCGTGCTGTGGTCGTTGCTGTCGTGCTCGCTGCTGCCTCCGCTTTCGTCGCGGTCCGAACAGGCCGTCGCTCAAGGACGGCAGTTCCAGCCTGAAGCCTTACGCTCACAGGACCATGACTGCACCGACCCTCACCGCCAACGACCCCTGTCACTGCGGAAGCGGACGCAAGTACAAGCGCTGCCACCGCATCGCCGACCTCGACCCGGCCCGCGCCGCGACGGAGCAGGCCCGGCGCGACGAGGCTGCCCGCGAGGCTGAGCGCTACGTCCGCCCCGGCAGGCAGAGCCCCCGTCGCGAGGTGCCCGCCGAGATCGCCCGGCCGCCGTACGCGAATGACCCGAAGGGACGTCCCGGGGTGCGCGAGAGCTCCGCCCCGAAGGATGCCGAGACGCTCGCCAAGATGCGGCTGGCCGGCAAGGCCGCCGCCGAGGTGCTCGCCGCAGTCGGCGCGGCGGTCCGTCCTGGCGTGACGACCGACGAGCTGGATGCGATCGCCCACGCAGAGTGCCTCAAACGCGGCGGCTACCCCTCTCCCCTGGGCTACAACGGTTTCCCCAAGTCGTTATGTACCTCGGTCAACGAGGTCATCTGCCACGGCATCCCGGACTCGACCGTCCTCAAGGACGGCGACATCGTCAACCTGGACGTCACGATCTACCTCGACGGCGTGCACGGCGACACCAACGCGACCTTCCTGGTCGGTGACGTCGACCCCGAGTCACAAGCGCTCGTCGACGTCACCCGCGAGTGCCTTGAGCTGGGCATCGCCGCCGTCAAGCCCGGCGGCACCGTCCGCGACATCGGCCGCGCCATCCAGGCGCACGCTGAGTCCCGCGGGTACGGCGTCGTGCGCGCCTTCGTCGGCCACGGCATCGGCCGCGCCTTCCACAGCGAGCCGCAGGTCTACCACTACGACAACCCGCAGGCACGCGACGTCCTCGTTCCCGGCATGACCTTCACCATCGAGCCGATGATCACCATCGGCGACTGGCACCACGAGATGTGGGACGACGGCTGGACTGCCGTCACCAAGGACCGCTCACGCACCGCCCAGTTCGAACACACCCTGGTCGTTACCGACGCCGGTGCGGAGATCCTCACGGTCGTGTGAGTTCACCCCCGGCTGAGTGGGCGTGCATAAGACCTGTGCCCTTCGAGTGAGACCGAGGTCGGCTGGCGGCTCCCAAACGGTCTTGGCTAACGGCAGGGATGTGAACTTTGGCTACGCAGCTTTGCGGCGAGCCTCTCGATCCTTGCCCGCTGATGATTGAGTCAGCTTCGGGTCACGGTGGCGACGGATGAGGGCAGGCCGGTGATCAGGACGGCAACGGCAGCGTTGAGGAGCGCGCACCGGTTGAAGGTCGTTCATCTGTCTTTGCCGGCTCCTGCCTGTCAGGGCGATGTTCGACGGCCTGATGTTCGGAGGTCACCGGTACGACTTCATGCTTGACGGTGATGCCTTGTTGGGGCAGTGTCGGACGCATGATCGCTCCACCTACTCGCAATAGGGCTGCCGAACGACGTGAGTCGACGCGGGTTGAGATCCT
The DNA here is from genome assembly GCA_043740815.1 of Frankiales bacterium. Lineage (GTDB taxonomy): Bacteria > Actinomycetota > Actinomycetes > Mycobacteriales > SCTD01 > RYN-111. The sequence goes on from JAYUBO010000323.1 coordinate 6,281, forward strand.
CGCCCATGCGTGGGCGATCGCCCGGGAACACTCTCTGTCGGAGTTGACGCTGCGTGAGATCGCCCAGCGCATGGGCATGCGGCCCCCCTCGCTCTACACCCACTTCGCCTCCAAGAACGCGGTGATCGACGCGATGTTCGGTCAAGCGTGGTCGGAGTACCTGGAGACGGTGACCGCCGCCAGCCCTACGCTCCCGACGGATCCGCGTGCGTGCCTGCAGCAGATCGCGCTGACCTTCTTCAACTTCGCCGTCGCGGACATCGCACGCTTCCAGTTGATGAACCAGCGCGTCATGTCGGACTTCACGCCGAGCCCCCAGTCCTACGGGCCAGCCGTGGAAGTGCTCACGCTACTCGCAGAGAACCTCGCTGATGCGGGATTGCCCGATCAAGATGAGCGCGACCTGTTCGTCGCGGTCGTCGGGGGCATGGCTGACGCGCAGCTGGCTAACGACCCCGGTGGGGATCGGTGGGCCCGCCTGCTTCCCCGAGCCATCGACATGTACGCCGACGCTGTCGGACTGGCGCGCCCACGATCACGGAGGAACCCATGACCGAACCACGGACACAGCAGGACAGCACCCCAGATCCCCGTCGCCCGGCCCTCGATCACCAGCGCTCCATGACTCTCGCCGCTACCGAGCTTGACCGGTTCCAGACGCAACTGAGCCGCCTGCGCGCAGCGGACTGGCGCAGCCCCACCGCGTGCCCGGCCTGGGATGTGCGGGCACTGAGCAGCCACGTTCTGGGCATGGCAGAAATGTTCTCCTCTTTCCGCCGCAACGCGGCCCAGCACCTACCAGCGAGCCGCGCCGCGAAGCGAGGTGCGGTTTACATCGACGCGCTCACAGCCCGTCAAGTCGCTGACAGACAGCAACTGACCCCCGAACAGATCACCCAACGGCTGCACACCGTCGCACCGCGCATGCTGCGTTGGCGCACCCGAGCTCCCGGTCTCATGCGAAACCGTGCGATGCCAGAGGCACAACCCGTGAGCAGCGCCCCCGGTGCTGCCACCGAGCGGTGGACCTTCGGCTTCCTGTTCGACACCATCTTGACCCGCGACACCTGGATGCACCGCATAGACATCGCGCACGCGACCAGTCAGGACCTGGACCTCACGGCCGACCACGACGGAATCCTCGTTGCCGAAGTCGTCTCCGAGTGGTCCTCGCGCCACGCATCGCCTTACAGGCTCACGCTGACCGGCCCGGCCGGTGGCACCTGGTCGCGTGCCGCCGGTGGCGAGAACCTGCAACTGGACGCGATCGAGTTCTGCCGGGCACTCGCCGGTCGAGCCCCCACTCCCGGGCTGCTCGCGATCCCCGTTCCCTTCTGACTCGGAGTTCACATGCACCTGGCCAACGTCGTGCTGTTCCTACACATCGCGGTCGTGCTCATCGCCATTGGGGTGTCCAGTGCGCTCCACAGCGCTGAATGGTCCGCTCGCCGCTGCACGACCACAGCAGAGGTGCAGGCCCTACGCCAGACACCACGACGTATCGAGCCGCTATTCCCCATTCTGATCCTCGCTCTCTTCGCCCTAGGTGCTTGGCTTCTACACCTTGACCACCCCGCCTATCGCTACCGGGACGGCTGGGTGCTCAGCTCCATCGTGGCCCTCGTCGTGCTGCTCGCGGTCGGTGGCGGCATACTCGCACCACGGGCCAAACGCCTCGACACCCTTCTGGCAGGGGCACCTGCAGGCGAACTGCCCCAACCAATACATGTGGCACTTCGCAGCCCAGTCACGTGGATAGCCAGTCACGCCAGTACCGGACTAGCGCTAGCCGTGGTCTTCAACATGTCAACCAAGCCAGGAGCCGTCACATCCGTGGCCGCCCTCCTCGTTGGCGTGATCGCCGGAGCATCAATAGGCGTGCTAGGACGCCGGACAGGTGGCTGAAGCTCCAATTACGGTCTCGCGCCCCAGACGACGACAGATGATCCAACCGCGAAAAACGCCGCATGTTCGTGGTTATCCGTGCGGAAAGTGGGACTTACCGGTGGGCAGCCCTTGAACGAGCGGGCCCTTGTGGCTCGTTAGACGAGTATCCTGCGCCATTAGTTCGCTAAAGAAGTCGGGCGAGTGAACTGAGGATCTGTTCGGCGGTCTTGGTCCAGATGAAGGGCCTGGGGTTGTCGTTCCAGGATTTGACCCAGTTCCGGATGTCGGCTTCGAGGGCTTGCACGCTTCGATGGTCGCTGCGTGGGAGTAGATCGGCGGTGACGTAGTCGAACAGCCGCTCGACCTCGTCCCTCCTGTGAACTTAGGGCGCAGGACCCTAGTGTCCTGCGCCAGTAGTTCGTTGAAGAAGTCGCCCGAGTGAGACCAGGATCTGATCGGCGGATTTGGTCCAGATGAAGGGCTTGGGGTTGTCGTTCCAGGCTTTGACCCATTCGCGGATGTCTTTCTCGAGGGCCTGGACGGAGCGGTGGTCGCTGCGGACGAGCAAGTCGGCGGTGACGTAGGCGAAAAACCGTTCGACCTGGTTGATCCAGGACGAGTAGGTCGGCGTGAAGTGCATGTGGAAGCGCGGGTGCGCCTGCAGCCACTTGAGCACGGTGGGGTGCTTGTGGGTGCTGTAGTTGTCGCAGATCAGGTGGACGTCGAGGTCGGCGGGGACCTCGGCGTCGATCTTGGTCAGGAACTTGGTGAACTCGATGCTGCGGTGACGCCGGTGCAGGCTGGAGATCACGGTGCCGTCGGCGACGTTAAAGGCAGCGAACAGGCTGGTGGTGCCGTGCCGGACGTAGTCGTGGGTCCGCTTCTCTGGCATGCCGGGCATCATCGGGAACGCCGGTTGGGACCGGGCCAGCGCCTGGACCTGGCTCTTCTCGTCCACGCTGAGCACCACCACCGCTTCGGGCGGGTTGAGGTAGAGCCCGATGACGTCGTAGACCTTCTCCACGAACAGCGGATCGTTGGACATCTTGAACCCGTCCGCCCGGTGAGGCTTGAGTTCGAAGGTCTTCCAGATCCGGCCGATCGTGGACCTACTGAGCCCACTGCGCTCGGCCATCTTTTGCCGTGACCAGTGCGTCGCGTTCGCCGGCACTGACTCAAGCGTCGCGACCACAACGTCCTCGACCTGCTCAGCGGTGATGCTCGCCGGACGCCCCGGGCGGTCATCGTCGGCCAGCCCATCCAAGCGATGCTCGACGAACCGGCCACGCCACTTACCTACCGTCGCCTGCGAACACCTCAGCTGCGCTGCCACGGACTTGTTGTCCTCGCCCTCCGCGCAGGCCAGCACGATCCGAGACCGCAACGCCAAAACCTGTGACGACGTACGACGACGGGCCCACCGCTGCAGGTTGACGCGCTCCTCCTCGGTCAACTTCAACAGAGCCTTGGGACATCCGCGAGGTGGCAGAGATCAATCTAACAACCTATCCTGCGAATTTCAGGCGCAGGACACTAGTGTCGCGTGTTGGAAGTGACTTTGTTGTCTGTGGTTGAGACAATGGCTCATGTCGCGTGCGGAGCCGTTGGTGTTGCGGGCTGGGGACGAGCCG
>JAYUBO010000324.1:0-17402 GCA_043740815.1 Frankiales bacterium
TACCACCCAAAGCCTTGACGGGGAAGCAAGACACGCGTGTAATTCCCTACGTGTCGTTCCCCCGGCGCGCTGGCCGAACCTGCCGGCGCCCGCGGCACAGAGGTCACCGCAACGGCAGCGACCCGGACACCGCAGGAGACACGATGATGGAGCTCACCCGAGGGACCGCCGGGGGCGCTGGCGGGTCCGAAGACGAAGGCCTGCTCGCGTGGCAGGACCAGGCGCTCTGCGCCCAGACCGACCCGGAGGCGTTCTTCCCCGAGAAGGGCGGTTCGACCCGTGAGGCCAAGCGCATCTGCGTCGGCTGCGAGGTCAAGCAGGACTGTCTGGAGTACGCCCTCATGCAGGACGAGCGGTTCGGCATCTGGGGTGGGCTGTCCGAGCGCGAGCGTCGGCGTCTGAAGCGCCAAGCCAGCTGAGCGGTCCGGTCCGCACCGGCCCAACCACTAGGGTGGAGAATCCATCCGACGACGTGCGGCCGCCCCGACCGGCCGGCCGTGGGTCCCGCCGACTTACGGTCCACACCGCATGCCACCCCGTAGCAAGCAGCCGCTGCCCGACCCGGCCGGTGACCCTCGTCGCACACCCCGCACCCGAACCGCAAAGCTCTCCGGACCAGTCCCTGTAGACGTCACCGCAGTGCTCGTCGGGCACGACGGGGCTGCCTGGCTGCCGGCGGCTCTGACGGCGTTGGCGGCCTCGACCAGGACCCCGGCAGCGGTTGTGTGCGTCGACACCGGCAGCACGGACGCCAGCGCCCAACTGATGGCGGCCGCCTACGGCGAGGTGCTGCGGCTGCCCCGCACCACGGGATACGGCGCGGCCGTGGCAGCCGCCCTGCAGACCGTCCCGTCAACCCGGTGGGTGTGGCTGCTGCACGACGACCTCGCCGTCGAGCCCACGACGCTGGAAGCCCTGCTCGACCACGCCGAGCAGAGTCCGTCCGCCGTCCTGTTGGGCCCCAAGGCCCGCGATTGGAACGACCCGCGGGTGCTCGTCGAGGTGGGCCTGACGACCGATGCCGCGGGGCACCGGGAGACCGGCCTCGAGCGGCGCGAGTACGACCAGGGCCAGCACGACGGGGTCCGGCACGTCCTGGCTGTCGGCACCGCTGGAGCCCTGGTTCGACGCGACGTCTGGGACGCAGTCGGGGGACTGGACCCGCACCTACCCGTCTTCCGCGACGACCTCGACCTCGGCTGGAAGGTCAACAGTGCCGGCCATCGGGTGGTTGTCGTACCGCAGGCGCGGGTCCGCCACGCTCGGGCCGCCACGACCGGATACCGGCAGACCGACGCGGCGCTGGGCCGGGCGACCGGGACCGACCGTAAGAACGCGCTGTTCGTCCTGCTGGCGCACGTCAGTGCCTTGCGGCTGGTGGGCCTGCTGCCTCGGCTGATTCTCGCCACGGTGTTCCGGTCGCTGGCCCTGCTGCTCACCCGTCAGGTCACCGCCGCCGGCGACGAGTGGCGAGCCCTTGGCGCGGTCCTTGGCCGACCGGGTCGGCTGCTTGGCGCCCGACGCTTCCGAGCCGGCCTGCGGACCGTCTCCGGGCGAGACCTCCGTCCGTTGTTCGCCTCCCGCCGGGTTCGGATCCGGGCGCGGCTCGGTGCCCTCGGTGACTGGCTGTCTGGCGGCGGCACCGCTGGAGCCAACCCGCTTGGCGCACTGGGAGACCCAGGGCCGGACAACGAAGACGACTTCGACACCCTCGATATCCGGCGAACGGGGACCCTGCGACGGTTCTTGTTGCGCCCGGCGGTGCTGTTCACGGCCGCGCTGAGTGCCCTGGCCCTGGTCGCCGAGCGAGCCGTCCTACCCTTCGCCGGCGGCCAGATGTCCGGCGGCACCCTGCTCCGGGCCCCGGTCGGGGCGCGGGACCTGTGGTCGTCCTACACCGCAGCGTGGCACGACGTGACCGTCGGCACCGGACGTCCCTGCCCTCCGGGTACGGCGGCGCTCGCGGCGCTGTCGAGCATCGTGTTCGGCAAGCCGTGGCTGGCGGTCGACGTGCTGTTGTTGGCGAGCGTCCCGCTGGCGGGCCTGAGTGCCTACCTGGTCGCCACCCGGCTCGTCCGGCACCGCTACCTGCGCCTGTGGGCGGCCGCCACCTGGTCTCTGTTGCCAGTGGCCACGGGAGCAGTTACGGCCGGACGGCTCGACGCGGCGGCGGTGCAGGTCGCGCTGCCCGTGCTGGCTCTGGTCGCCGGCCGGGTTCTGACCGACGACCCGCGCGTCAACGGCTGGTGGCGCGCCTGGGCGCTCGGACTCGGCCTCGGCGTCACGAGCGCCTTCGCCCCGCTGCTGTGGCCGCTGGGCGCCGTCGTGCTGGTGGTGGGAGCGGTCATCAACCTGGCCCTGCCGGGCGGCCGACGCAGGGCGCTGGCCGGTCTGATAGCCGCCGCCGTACCCGCTGGTGTGTTGTTCCCGTGGTCCCTCGAGGCGTTCCGCCACCCTTCGGTATTCGTCGCGGTCCCGCAGCTGGCCCCGAGCTCGTTGCCGTCGTGGCACCTGCTGCTGCTCAGCCCCGGGGGTCCCGGTCTGCCGGCTGTGTGGGTGACCGCGGGGCTGCTCGTCGTCGGGCTCGCCGGGACCGTGCGCCTTGCCTTCCGTCGGCTGGCTCTCGCCCTCGAGGCGGTGGCGGTGCTGGCTCTGGCCGAGGCCGTCGTCCTGCGTTCCCTGTCGGTCGCTGGTCAGCCGGTCTGGACCGGTACAGCCCTGCAGGTGATGGCGGTGGCCGTGCTGGGTGCGGCGCTCGTCGCCGCCACAGGCGCCCGCACCCGGCTAGCCACGGCCAGTTTCGGCTTCCGCCAACTGCTCGCGGGCGTCATCACCGTCCTCGCTGCCGCGCTGCCGGTGGTCACGGCCGGTCTGTGGGCCGTCCGGGGCGTGGGGGACCTGCTGGTGCGCGACGACCGCGCCCTACTCCCGGCCTTCGCCCAGGCCGAGCTCGAGTCCCGCCCGGGGCTGCGGCTGCTGGTCGTGGCACCCGGCGCAGACGGACGGGTCGCCTACTCACTCCAGGACGCCGACGGGATCCGCCTCGATCACGCGACGCTGACCAGCAGCTCGGGCCAGCGCCGGGCCCTTGACGCTGTCGTCGCCGACCTCGTGGCCCCGCTCGGCAGTGACGCCGCAGAGGCCCTGTCGACCCGTGCCGTCCGCTATGTCGCGCTGCGCACAACCTCAGGGACGGACGTCCTCGCTGCCGGTCTGGACGCCCAGCCGGGCCTGGTACGCCGGACCTCCGGCTCCGTCATCTTGTGGCAGGTCGTCGCCCCGGCCTCGAGGTTGTCGGTTCTGGCGCCGGCCCTGGCGGGGCCCGCGCTCGCGGGGGACCGCGCTCCCTCCTCCGACGCCCTGCGGGCCAGCCCACCGTCGGCTCTGGATGCGGGCGCCGTGTCGGCCAGCGTTCGCCTGCCGGCCGGTCCGGCCGGCAGGCTGCTTGTGCTCGCTGACGCTGCCGACTCCCGCTGGCGGGCGACACTCGACGGACGGGCGCTCGAGGGTCGTACCGCGTGGGGGTGGGGTCAGGGGTTTGTGTTGCCGACCAAGGGCGGGCACCTGGTCGTGACCTACCGCGCCGGCCGGACCGGTGCGCTGTGGGTGCAGGCCGCCCTGGTGGTCGTGGTGCTGGTCCTGTCGATCCCCGGCGGCCGCCGCCGTCGGGGCCTCGAGGACGACGTCACCCTGGAGGACGAGGACGCGGACGTCGTACCGACCCGCTTCGTGCCGGTGGTGGCGCTGTGACGTCGGACCTGCCCGGCCAGACCCGGGTCTCCCGGGTTCCGCAGCGGGCTCCCGTCGGCACCGTGGTCGTCGCCCTGCTCGCGGCTGCTGTCACCGTTGCGGGTGGGCTGTCGACTCGGCACGTTTCCGTGCCGTCACACGCCTCCCAGATTGACGCCTCTGAGGTCAACGCCTCCCAGGTGAACGTCGTCGGGGCCACCGCTGTCTGCCCTGACCTTCGCCAGGTCCGCCACTTCGGTGTCCTGAGCCGGGTCAGCGTGGGGGCAGCGCCCCTGTCCGGCGTCGCTACTGCGGGAGTTGCCCCAGCCCCAGGCAGCGGTTCCGTCCAGGCGCACCCCAACGGCGCCCCGACGACCACGCAGGTCCTTCCCGTGCAGGCGGCTGGTCAGGTCGCGGTGGGCCTAGGCACCACCCTTGACAGCGATGCCCTCGTCGTCGCCGCCCGAGGTCCCCTGTCGGCGGGTCTCGAGGCTGAGCAGGTCACCCGCGCCGAGACTGGCCGAAACCGCGGCCTGGCGGGGCTGCGATGCGATGCGCCCCGTACCGAGGCGTGGTTCGTCGGCGGTGGCACAACGGTTCTTGATGAGACGACGCTGGTGCTCGTCAATGTCGACGACACCCCTGCGACCGTCGACGTCAGCGTCTTCACGTCTTCCGGCCCGGCCGACCAGCGGCAGGGTCAGGGCATCGCGATCGCGCCACACAGCCGGGTCCTGGTCGCGATGGACACCCTCGCGCCCGACCGCCGCCTGCTCACCGTCCACGTGCACAGCCGGCGCGGCCGCGTTGCCGCCGGGCTGCGCCAATCACAGCTGTCTGGGACGACGCCGCTCGGCGTCGACTGGATCCCGCAGTCGGTCCCGCCCGCGACGTCGGTGACGGTGCCTGGTGTGCCGGCGATCGTCGGCTCCGGAAACCGCACCCTGATCGTGAGCAACCCCGGTACCGACGACACGGTCGTGTCCGTCCAGTTGACGACGTCCGACGGACAATTCGTCCCTGCTGGCTTGGACCAGGTCTCGGTCCGCGCGGGCACCAGCGTGGGCGTCAGCCTCGACGCGCCGGCGGCGACCTCCCAGCTCGGCGTGCGCGTGAGCAGCCAGGGCGACCCGGTGCTGGCCAGCGTTTTCGTCCGCGACGCCCAAGGCGGGCCGCTTCGTGAGTTCGCCTACACCACGGGCAGCCTGCCGCTTAGCGGTCCGGCGCTGCTCACCGACCTCGTCCTGAACCGGCCCACCGAGAGCACGTTGCTGCTGACCGCACCTGACAGCGACGCCACCGTGACGGTGTCGCCGATCCGGGTCCTCGGCACCGCCGGCTCCCTGCCGGCGGCCAAGACGATCAGGGTCCCCGGCGGGAGGACGGTGGCGCTGAAGCTGTCGACGTTCTACCCGCCGTCGACCCAGATCCAGCTCGCGGTCGAGGTCCGCCCGCTCGCCGGGTCTGGTCCGGTGTACGCCGCCCGCTACCTGCGCGAGCGCGGCGCCCACGGGCCGCTGACGACGCTGCTCGACCTGCAGGGTCCCTCGCAGACGGTCACCCGGCCGGCCGTCGTCCAGGATCCCCGCATCGGGAGTTGACCGGTCGGCCCCACCTCAGCGCGACCTCAGGGCGGGTCGACCACATCCGGGTCGAGTCCGAGCAGCTGCGCCACCTGGTCCACGACGACCTCATGTATCAGTTCGGCGAGGTCCTCGCGGCTGGTGGCTCGCGCCTCCAGCGGTCGCCGGTAGACGACCACGCGCGCCGGCGCCCCCCCGTCGGCGACCAGCAGGCGACCCAGTGGCACCGGTCCTCCGGCCGTCTCGTCGGCCACGACGCCCTCGTCCCACCCGGTCCCCGGCGGGGGCACGTCCTCGACGGCGAACTCCACGATGTCGAGCTCCGCCGCCCAGCGCTGCTCCAGCTCGCGGATCGCCTCGCGCACTAGATCGTCGAAGCGCTCTGCCCTGCTCCGGGACAGTGGTAGCCGGACCTCGGTGCCGTTGACGGTCACCGCGGGGGGCACCAGTCGTCCTCGGAGCCCCCGGCCATGCCGCTCGCGCCGTCGTCCGGAAGTGCCCGCCACGTTCCCAGGCTGTCACAACCCAGCTGGGTAGGACGCGACACGGGTCACCTGGTGGTGGCAGCGGCAGCGGACGGCTAGCGTCCCTCTACGTGAGTCCTGTCCGGCGGTGCTCCCGCACCGCGTGCGCGCTGCCCGCCGTGGCCACGCTCACCTACGTCTACGCCGACTCGACCGCTGTCGTGGGTCCCCTCGCCACCTACGCGGAGCCCCACACCTACGACCTCTGCGAAGCGCATGCGGTCCGGTTGACGGCCCCGCGTGGGTGGGAGGTGATGCGGCACGACCCCGACCCGACGCAGACTCGAGCTCGCAGCAGCGACGACCTCGAGGCCTTGGCCGACGCGGTCCGCGAGGCGGCCCGGCCCTCCCAGGCTCGCTCCAGCCTGCCGGAGATGAATGGTCGTCGCGGGCATCTGAGGGCGCTGCCGACACCCAGCTGAGCCGACTGGGCCTCCTGGCGATCGTGAGATTTAACCGCTTTTGGGGTAGACCCGCCTGATCCTCAAGGAAGTTCAGGGGTGCGCCGAAGCAGGGGTATCCCCCGACCTTCGGACCACGACTGTGACGGCCGCCTTGCAGCCGCCGTCACAGCCGCCGTCCACGTGACCGACGGAGTCCCGATGTCGCTCGTCACCACGCCCACCAGCCAGCTGGCCGTCTGCACGCAGTGCACCGGGACCCGCGTCACACACATCACGATGACCCTCACCGACGGCTCCGTCGTGGACTTCGCCTCGTGTCACGTGTGCGAGCACAAGTCATGGACCGAGGCCGGCACCGGCCTCGACGTCTCCGCGGTGCTGCGCAAGGCGCAAAAGCTCCGGGTGTGACCCCTTCGGCTACCTGATCGCCCTTCCAGGCCGGCAGGCTCCGGTACTAGGGTCGGGCACGTGACCGACCTCTCCAGCATCGTCAAGGCCTACGACGTCCGTGGTGTCGTCCCAGACGAGCTCAACGCCGACATCGCTCGAGCGCTCGGCGCGGCCTTTGCCCGTTTCACCGGCGCTCCTACCATCGTCACCGCGCGCGACATGCGCGAAAGTGGCGTCCCGCTCGGGACCGCCTTTGCCGACGGCGTGACCTCGCAGGGCGTGGACGTGGTCGAGTCCGGGTTGGGTTCCACCGACCTGCTGTACTACGCCGCCGGGTCCATGGGCATCCCAGGGGCGATGTTCACCGCCTCGCACAACCCGGCGAAGTACAACGGGATCAAGCTCTGCCTGGCGGGGGCGAAGCCGGTCGGGCAGGAAAGCGGCCTCGTGCAGATCCGTGAGGACGCCGAACGCTTCCTCGCCGAGGGCATCCCGACCTCCCAGAACAAGGGCACGGTCACGCAGCAGGACGTGCTGGGCGCCTACGCGACGTACATGAAGCAGCTCGTGCCCGACCTGGCCGGGATCCGGCCGCTGAAGGTGGTGGTCGACGCCGGCAACGGGATGGGCGGCCACACCGTCCCGACGACGTTCCAGGGACTGCCGCTGGAGGTGACCGAGCTCTACTTCGAGCTCGACGGGTCCTTCCCGAACCACGAGGCCAACCCGATCGACCCGGAGAACCTGCGCGACCTGCAGAAGGCCGTCCTGGCGGCTGGGGCCGACCTCGGGCTCGCGTTCGACGGCGACGCCGACCGCTGCTTCGTCGTCGACGAGCGCGGACAGATCGTGTCCCCGTCGACGCTGACGGCCCTGATCGCGGCCCGCGAGCTGGCCCGGGAGCCGGGCTCGACCATCATCCACAACCTGATCACGTCACGGGCGGTCCCGGAGGTCGTCCAGGAGCTCGGTGGCACACCGGTCCGGACCCGCGTCGGGCACTCGTTCATCAAGGCCGAGATGGCCCGCACTGGTGCCGTCTTCGGCGGCGAGCACAGCGGACATTTCTACTTCCGCGACTTTTGGAACGCCGACTCCGGGATGCTTGCCGCGCTGCACACGATCGCGGCCCTCGGTCACACCGACGGCCCGTTGAGCGGGCTGCTCGCCTCCTATGAGCGTTACGTCCCGTCGGGCGAGATCAACTCCACCGTCAAGGACCAGGCTGGCCGGATCGCGGCCATCAAGGCGGCGTACGACGGCAAGGCCCTGGGCGGGATGGATGAGCTCGACGGGCTGACGGTCGACCTGGGCGACGGTGCGTGGTTCAACATCCGGGCCTCCAACACCGAGCCGCTGCTCCGGCTCAACGTCGAGGCCCGCACCGAGGCCGAGCTGGCCTCCGTGCGGGACGCCGTCCTTTCCCTCATCCGCAGCTGACCCGCACGCCCAGTGCACCAGACGGGTGTCCCGCTAGGGTGGCGGCATGAAGCTTGATCCTGCTTTGCTGGACATCCTCGCCTGCCCCGACTGCAAGGCGTCGCTGACGGTGGACGACGCCGCCAGCGAGCTGGTCTGCACCGGCTGCGGCCTGGCCTACCCCGTCCGCGACGACATCCCGGTGCTGCTGGTCGACGAGGCCCGCACACCGTCCGCGTGACGGGCCTGAGGTGAACCCCGACGACCTGCTCGACAGTGCCGCCGGGCTCGAGGAGGCTGACCCGTCCGGGATGCTCCGGGCAGTCGCCTCCAGCGCCGCGCAGGTGCGCGAGGCCGCTTCGTTCAGCATCGAGGCGGGCGTGCTGGGTCTGGCAGACCAGGACCGTCCGCGGTCGGTGATCGTGCTCGGCATGGGCGGCTCGGGCATCGCCGGCGACATCCTGGCCGCCGTCGCCGGGCCGACCTGCCCGGTTCCGATCACGAGCCACCGCGGTTTCGGTCTACCCACCTGGGTGGGGGCCTCCGACCTCGTCGTTGCGGTGAGCTGCTCCGGCTCCACCGAGGAGACCCTGTCGGCCTTGGAGGAAGCGGTACGCCGGGGTTGCCGACTGCTCGTCGTCAGTGCGGCCGGCTCGCCGGTCGAGGAGCTGGCGCGGCGGGGCCGGGCGCTGTTTGTGCCGGTGACCCAGGGACGCCAGCCCCGAGCCTCGGTCTTCGCGCTGAGCACCCCCCTGGTCATGGCCGGCGACGCCCTTGGCCTGTTGTCGTGCAGCCTGGAGGAGGTCGAGGCCACCGCCGTCCTGCTCGAGCAGCTCGCGGCCCGCAACCGTCCTGACGCCGGCACCGTCCTCAACCCCTCGAAGACGCTGTCGCTGTCGCTGCTCGGAGCCTTGCCCGTCGTGTGGGGAAGCTCTGCGCTGGCGGGCGTCTCGGCATACCGGTTCGCCTGTCAGCTCAACGAGAATGCCAAGGTGCCGGCAACGTGGGGGGTGCTCCCGGAGGCGGGGCACAATCAGGTCGTCGGGCTCGACGGGCCGTTCGCCGGCCGCCGCACCCCCAGCGAGGACCTGTTCCGCGATCGCGGTGACGACCAGGAGAGCGAGACCACCCAGCTGCACCTGGTGCTGCTGCGCGACACCGAGGAGCACCCAGCGGTCGCTGCGCGGGCGCGGGTCGTGCGTGATCTCGCCAGGTCCCGGGGGGTCGGCGTCAGCGAGTTGATCGCGGAGGGCTCCTCGAGCTTCCAGCGGATCGCGTCGTTGGTCACGCTGGGGGATTGGGCGTCGACCTACCTGGCCCTCGCGCAGGGGCTGGACCCGACGCCGGTGGACGCCATCACCGAGCTCAAGGGCGCGACGGGCCGGTGAGCGCCGGTGGCGGCAGCAAGGCCATCGTCGCTGCTCTCGGGGCCAACCTTGCCATTGCGGCCTCGAAGCTCGTCGGCTTCTTCGTGACTGGCTCGTCGTCCCTGCTGGCCGAGGCCGTGCACTCGTTCGCCGACTCCGGCAACCAGGTGCTGCTGCTCGTGGGAGGCAAACGGGCCCGCCGCGAGGCCGACGAGCGGCACCCGTTTGGCTACGGACGCGACCGCTACTTCTACGCCTTCGTCGTTGCGTTGGTGCTGTTCAGCTTGGGCTCGCTGTTCGCCCTCTACGAGGGCATCGACAAGATCCGCCACCCGCACGCACTGGACTTCGCTGTGGTCGCCATCGCGATCTTGGTGTTCGCCATCGTCGCCGAGGGCTTCTCGTTCCGTACGGCGATCGCCGAGGCCCGCCCCCTGAAGGGGACGGTGTCCTGGCCCGCGTTCATCCGGCGGGCCACCTCGCCCGAGCTGCCGGTGGTTCTGCTGGAGGACTTCGCGGCCCTGGTCGGCCTGCTGCTGGCACTGGCCGGGGTGGCGCTGGCCCTGGTCACCGGTGACCCGGTGTGGGATGGCGTCGGGACCGTGTCGATCGGGCTCCTGCTCGGCGTCGTCGCGGTGGTGTTGGCGGTGGAGATGAAGGCGCTGCTCATCGGCGAGGCCGCCTCCCCGGAGGCCGTCGACGCGATCCGGGCGGCCTTGGTCGACGGGAGCTCGGTGCTGCGAGTGATCCACCTCAAGACGATGCACCTCGGACCCGAGGAGCTGCTCGTTGCGGCCAAGATCGCCGTCGCCCCCGGGTTGGCCCTGCGCGAGGTGGCCCGCGCGATCGATGCCGCTGAGGCTCGGGTCAGGGCCGCCGAGCCGCTGGCTCGGCAGATGTACCTAGAGCCCGACTTGGACCGCGGCGGCGCGTAGTCCCGCTGTGGGTCGCGCCAGGAGCCTCCTGACCCGTCGAAGGACGGCCGGATGGGTGGCGAGCAGCAGCCCGTCGGCGCTGAGCAGGCAGGTCAGCCAGAAGAACAGGGCCTCCTCGACGGGAAGCCCTCCGAGGGTGACGCCGGTGGCGCTGACCGGACTGATCGTCCAGATGCCTCGTGCCAGGGCGAGTCGGTCGCACACACACAACCAGAGGGCGACCGGAGCGGCACCCAGCAGACGGGCCCCCCGCTGCGCGACCAGCACGTCGTGGGCGATGGCGTGCTGCAGAGCGAAGGCAGGAGCCACCCACACCAGGAGCAGGCCCAGATAGCGCAGGTGGCCACCGAAGACGAGCAGGACCGCTCCGACCACACCCAGGGCCAGCCAGCCCAGCGCCCCACCCAGGGTCACGCCGGAGGCCGGTGTTGGCTCGGGCGGCAGGCTCCAGCGCGCGGTACGCAGCCGCCAGGCGGCGACCAGGACAACCTCGAGCACGACGAAGCCGAACTCTTCCACCGGCACCGACCCGAGCTGGCCCAGGACCGCGTGCGGGTCGTAGGACCACACGCCCGTTCGCACCAGGTGCCCGTCCCAGGGAGCGGTCCAGGCGACGGCAACGGCGGCGAGGACCGCTACTGGCAGCACCACCTGTCGCCTGCCCCGCGCACGGACGAGCAGCAAGGCCGCCGGAACGGCGACGGCGAGCAGATCGAACAGCAGGTAGTCCATGCCGTCGTCCTCCTCGCCGTCGCCGTTCCGTCAGGGACGCAGATCAGGCGTGTGCGTGGTCCGTGCCGATGCCAGGCGCAACGGCACCCGCGTGGTCCTCGCGGTACGCCGGGTCGTCGACCTCGGACTTGATCCGGGCGATCTTGAAGATGACCAGGCCGAAGGCCGCCTTGGCGAAGATGTCGGCCAGTGAGTAGCCGACCTGCCGGGCCACGAACCCGGACGCACCGTCGAAGCCGAACACCGGGAACAGGTAGGCGATCGGGTAAACGCCCCAGAGGCCCACGAGCATGATCCGGAGCTTGCCGACGGTGCTGCGCACCTCGGCGGGCTGCCGGTCCAGGGACTTGCTGACCTCGACGAACAGCACGTAGAGCAGGTAGATGAACGGGATCGTCGACAGGGCCCCCCACAGCAGGCGGGTGCCGTCGCTGGTGGCGATCTCACCGGGGTATCCCAGGCCGATCATCAGCGCGGACGCGAAGACCAGCTTGGCGAGCAGCGGCTTGGCGACCGAGCGGGCGAGCGCCAGTACGGCGATCGTCTCGACGAGCAGCAGCGGGACGGTGAGGAACCAGTCGACGTACCGGTAGGCCTCGTTGAAGGTGATGTTGGTGAGCTTGTAGACCCCGCCCCCGCCCTTGGCGGTGGGAGCGTAGGAGGCCTTGAAGTTCTCAAAGATGCGGAAGTAGTGGTACGTCGCGATGAAGCAGACCATCGCGCTGATGACAAGTGCGTTGCGGTAGCGCTCCAGGACGCGCCGCTGGCTGAGCAGCAGGTAGATGCCGGTGAAACCGAGGCTGGCGATGGACAGCGAGAACAGGTTGTAGACGGTGTTGTACTGCCCTGAGGTGATCTCAGGGATGTTGACACCGGAGGCAAGCAGCATGAACGCTCCTCAAGGGGTGCTGGCCTTTACCAGCACGAGGGGATGGGCCGCGAGAAACTGTGTCCCCGTAGAGCCCAGAGCGCAACTTGAACGTGCTGTGGCGCGAGATCGAGCGTGGTGCGAGGCTAAGGACGTGCTTGATCAGAGGCTGGTGCGGACGCCTTGGAACAGCCGCGTCGTCGCCCGGATCGTGTCGTGCGGGTCGGTGGTCGTGCTCGTCGCGGTCGTGCTGACCGCCCTGGTCGCGCCCGGGCTGGCGGCCTCCGCTGCTCCCGCGGTGCTGGTCGTCGCCGGGGTGCTCGGACTGCCCCACGGAGCGGTTGACCATCTTGCTGTCGGCTGGGGACGCGGACGAGCCTGGCGGTCGCACCCGGGCTTCCTGGTGGGCTATGCCACCGCGGCCCTCGCGGCAGCGGCCCTCGCTGTTGCCGACCCCGCACCTGCCGTGCTCGTCCTGCTCGTGCTCTCCGCGGCTCACTTCGCCGAGGGCGAGTATGCGTTCGACCGGCTGCGAGGTGGCCGTGGCCTCGTCCTGCCGGCGGCTGCCGTCGGAATCTGGATCGTCGCCGGCCCACTCCTGCTGCGGCCCGCGCAGGCTCGGCCGCTGCTGGCCTCGCTCGACCCGGCGCTGCCCGGCCTGGTGGCCTCGGGGCGGGCCGTGGTACTGGCCGCGGCGCTGCTGCTGGTGCTGGCCGGGCTCGGCGTCGCGCTGCGGTCTCACAACTGGTGGCCCGCCGGGGAGCTGGCCCTGGTCGTCCTTGCAACCGCGGTGGCCCCGGCCCTGCTCGTGTTCGGCGGCTGGTTCGCAGGCTGGCACGCCTCGAGACATCTGGTGCGCCTGGCGGCGTTGCAGCCGTACGGCGATGGCAGGGCCCGCACCCTTGCTCTCGTCAAAGGTGCGGCAGGGCCCACGGCTGTCGCGATCGTCGGTGTGGGCGTCCTCGTGCTGGTGACAGGTGGGTTGTCGTCAGCTGTGCTCGTCGCGTTACTCGCGCTGACCGTGCCGCACGCAGCAGTCGTGGCCTGGCTCGGGCGGGTCGCGCGGGCGCCGCGGGCCTCTCGGGTCAGAGCCGCTTGAGGGCCATCTGGGCGCGCATCTGCGCGGTATGGGCCCCGTCGGCTGTGTGGATGGCCACGTCGACAGGGAACACCGCGATGCCGCGGCTCGCGAAGGACGCGCGGATCCCTTCGGCGTCGCCGGCGAAGCGGGCCGTCGCCGTGACCGGGCCCTGGGCGATCGCCAGGTAGCTGATCTCGGCGCCCTTGACGAGCGGCACCCCCCCAGCTCCGACGAGGTCCTCGAACAGTGACATGACGACCCCGGCCGCCGCCGTCTCAGCCAAGCCGAACAACGCCGCGGAGTGCGGACCTCCCAGGTGGTTGCGCAGGCTCTCGGGAGCCGTGAACGCCAGGACGACCTCACCCTCGGCCATCGACACCAGCCGCGAGCCGAGGGTGCGGGCGAAGGGCGTGCCGCTCTCCACGAGAGGGGCCCAGTCCTGGATCTGGAAGTTGCTCACGCCCGTAGTCTGCCCCGCATGCACGTGAATGGCAGCCATAACGGGTACGACATCGCCGAGCCGGCCCTGTCGGACCAGGGCGCGCGCCGGATCGCATGGGCCGAGCGCGCCATGCCCGTCCTGGGGCTGCTCCGGCGGCGCTTCGCGAACGAGCGCCCCCTCGATGGCCTGGTCCTGGCGGCCTGCATGCATGTCACCACCGAAACCGCGGCCCTGGTCCGGACGCTGACCGCCGCGGGTGCCAGCGTGCATCTCGCGGCGAGCAACCCGCTGTCGACGCAGGACGACGTCGCGGCGGCTCTCGCCCAGGAGGGCGTGGGTGTCTTTGCTCGGCAAGGCGTCACCCTCGAGGAGTACGGCGGGCACTTGAGAGCCGTCCTCGACGCCCGGCCTGACTACCTGCTGGACGATGGCTGTGACCTGGTGAACCTGTTGCATTCCCACCCCGCGCTGCTGGCCGGCGTGCGCGGCGGGATCGAGGAGACGACCACCGGGGTCCTGCGGCTGCGGCAGATGGCGGCCGACGGGGCGTTGCGCCTGCCGATGGTGGCGGTCAACGACACCGCGGTGCAGCGGCTGGTGGCGAACCGACACGGCACGGGGCAGTCGACGTTGGACGCGGTGCTGCGGGCCACCGGTGTGCTGCTCGCCGGGACGACCGTCGTGGTCGCTGGCTACGGGCCGTGCGGGCACGGGATTGCGGAGCGGGCAAGGGGTTTGGGGGCGCACGTCGTCGTCACCGAAGTGGACCCGTCGCGGGCGCTGGAGGCTGTCCTGGACGGACACCGGGTACTCCCGATGGCCGCCGCGGCCCCGGCCGGGGACGTGTTCATCACGGCGACGGGCAACCGCGGGGTGCTACGTGCGGAGCACTTTGCGGTGATGAAGGACGGGGCGGTCCTCGCCAACTCCGGCCACTTCGATGTGGAGGTCGACGTCGTCGCACTCGCCGAGGTGTCGGTACAGACCCAGCGGGTGCGGGCCTTCGTCGACGAGCACCTGCTCGCCGACGGTCGACGCCTGCTGCTCGTCGCCGAGGGGCGACTGGTCAACCTTGCGGCCGCGGAGGGCCACCCGGCGTCGGTCATGGACGTGTCCTTCGCCGTACAGGCGCTGGCACTGGAGTGGCTGGTGGGGACGTCGCTCGCGCCGGGGGTGCACGAGGTGCCTGCCGCGCTGGACCGGGAAGTCGCGGGGACCAAGCTCGCGGCACTCGGCACCTCCCTCGACACCCTCACCGCGGAGCAGGACCGCTACCTGTCGACCTGGCGGGCATGAAAGGCAGCTACGCCGTCGGCGGCGACGTCGAGCGCTTCTCGTGTGGCTCCGGTCCGGCCGGATGGCGATACGTCGGGACGCGCAACACCGGCGACAGCGTCGACCTGACCGTCGACACGTCGGGCAACGTGCTGCGGCTGCTCGTCGAGCAGGATGGCTGGGCGCTGCGCGGTGGTTCGTCAGGGCAGGAGCTGCTGTGGGTGCGCGGCGACGACGAGCACCGGGCCGTCGCTGCCGGCTTCGCCGGGACAAGTCCCGCCTTCGACCTCGCTGTCGCCCGAATGCTCGCCCTGTCCGTGGGGTCCTCGCGCAAGGTGCGGCTGGTGGAGGTCTGCGAGCCAGTGGCCGCGACCCGGACCGTGGTGCACGCGTGGGCCCGGACGCCCTGCGAGGAGCCTGGCGTCGACCGGTACGAGGTGGCTGACCTCGACACGGCCGACCGCTGGGTCCTCCACCTGTCGGGTGAGGTGTTGGTCAGCCGCGAGGGCGGGGCTGACCGCGCCCCTTCCCATCTGCTTGCCCTTTCCTGACCCTCGTTGCCGACGTGGGTTGGCCGCGGGGGAAGAACCAGCGCCTGAGGGCAGCCCGCTGAGGGCAGCCGGCTCAGGTGAGGGACGGCTCGGGGTTGCGGCCGGTGAACCCGATGAGGTGGTCCTGGGCGGAGGCGTCATCGGCGACCGTCACGGCCGCACCAAAGCCTCCGGGCATGCGCATCATGTCGCCCATCGGCGTGAGGAACGACTGCGCACTGGCGACGCAGGCCAGGTCGAGGGTGTCGTCCTGGTCGCTGGCCCGGGCGAGGTCCCAGGTGTGCAGCAGGGTGTCGGCGCACAGCAGCGTGTCGACCACCCGGCCGAACGGGGCCGGCCCACCGAAGCTCTCGACTTCGGTGTCCGCGTCCGAAGCCAGAGCGGTTTCCAGGCTGGTGCGGACGGCCGCCCAGGCGTGCGCAAGGTCGGCGTCAACGGTGAGGACCGCAGGCTCGGGGGGGTTGCCTGGCAGGCGGGCGAGGACGCGCCGGTGCGTGTCGACGACGTGTGTGGTCAAGGCGCGAGCGTCCCACTGCTCGCACGGGGTCGTGGCTGTCCAGTCGCTGACGCCGGCCACGACGTGGCCGAAGGCGTCGGCCACCCGGCGGTAGTGCTCGCTGATGTCCATACCTGCTGCCTACCCCTTTTCCGGGACCCCCACAGCCTGGACCGTTTGCGGAAGCAGCCCTGACAGGACTGTGTCAGAGATAACGCCTCTGGTGGTGCCGCCCTGACACGAGCCTGTTAGAGTTGTCGGCATGGCTCTCACGATCAACGAAGCAGCGACGACCACCGGGTGGTCCCCGCGGATGCTGCGTTACGTCGAGCAGCTCGGCCTGGTCGAGCCGGCCAGGTCCTCGGCCGGCTACCGGCTGTACGGCCCGGCCCAGCTCCAGCGGTTGCGCTCCCTACGGGCCCTGTTGGAAACCCACGGCGTCGAGCTCGGCGACGTCGGATTTGCCTTGCGGCTGCGTCGCGAGAGCGAGCTGGCCAGCGCCCTCGACGGGTGGTTTGACGAGATCCCCACGGCGCCCGAGGCCCTCGAGCCCCCCGACCTGCCTGCAGCAGACGAGCGTTGGCTCGCCTTCGAGCAGGACAAGCACCAACACCTGCTCAACTTGTAACCCCTCACGTATGAGCCCTCACCAGAACCCGACAAGTTAAGGAACCCCATGTCCAGCCAGGACTTCAAGGTCGCTGACCTCTCCCTCGCCGAGTTCGGGCGCAAGGAGATCCGCCTCGCCGAGCACGAGATGCCCGGCCTGATGTCAATGCGTACGGAGTTTGGCGCGTCCAAGCCGCTCACCGGTGCACGCATCACCGGCTCGCTGCACATGACCATCCAGACGGCGGTGCTCATCGAGACGCTGGTCGAGCTCGGCGCCGAGGTGCGCTGGGTCTCCTGCAACATCTTCAGCACCCAGGACCACGCCGCGGCCGCCGTCGCGGTGGGCCCGACGGGCACCGTCGAGGCCCCCGCAGGCGTCCCGGTGTTCGCGTGGAAGGGCGAGACCCTCCCCGAATACTGGTGGTGCACCGAGCAGGTCGTGTCCTGGCCCGACGGCAGTGGCCCCAACATGATCCTCGACGACGGCGGCGACGTGACGCTCCTTGTCCACAAGGGCGTCCAGTTCGAGGCCGCGGGCGTTGTGCCTAGCGCGGATGAGAACGACTCCGAGGAGTACACCGTCATCCTGGACACCCTGCGTCGCTCGCTCGCCGCGGACCCGCAGCGCTTCACCAAGATCGCTGCCGGCATCAAGGGCGTCACAGAGGAGACCACGACCGGCGTCATGCGGCTCTACGAGTTCGCCACCGCCGGGACGCTGCTGTTCCCGGCCATCAACGTCAACGACTCGGTGACCAAGAGCAAGTTCGACAACCTGTACGGCTGCCGGCACTCCCTCGTCGACGGCATCTTCCGCGCCACCGACGTCATGCTCGCCGGCAAGACCGCCGTGGTCTGCGGCTTCGGCGACGTCGGGAAGGGCTCGGCCGAGTCACTGCGCGCCCAGGGCGCCCGCGTCATCGTCACCGAGATCGACCCGATCTGCGCGCTTCAGGCCGCGATGCAGGGCTACCAGGTGGGCCGGCTCGAGGAC
>JAYUBO010000325.1:0-1521 GCA_043740815.1 Frankiales bacterium
GCCGTTAGCCAACTCCGGCGCCGAAGTCGATCCGCATGACGCGGCGACGTTTGGTCGGTGCCGAGACGACGGCGAAGCCGGCCTCCTCAAAGGAGCTCACCGCCCCGACGAACAGCTCGTCCCAGATGACCTCCTTGCCGATCGGCGCCACCATCGGGTAGCCCTCCAACGCCCGGGCGCCCCGCTCGCGCGCCTAGGGCACCGTCGCCGCGACGAGCGCCGCGAGCACGCCCTGCCGCCGGTAGCCCTTTCGCGTCACGAAGCAGGTGATCGCCCACACGCCCTCGTCTGTGGGGTCTTCGCTGCGTCCCCGTACGGCACGGGTGAGCGGGAGGTCGCCAGCAGCGGGTACGACGGACGCGGCCCGACAGCGCACCACCCCACCAGATCGTCACCGTCGAAGGCGAGCAGTCCCTGGAGGGTGTCGCGCAGCCGCTCGGCACGTTCCTCCCACGGCGGCGCTGTCCACTCGTGACGTCCGAGACTGAACCACTGGCACCGCTGCGGGTCACCCCTGCCGAAGACGAGCTGGACGTCGTCCCACGAGCGGGCAGGCGCGGCCGTGATCACCGTCGGCCCTACTCGGCGGAGGCGACGAGCGGCGCGAGGACCGCGTCGGGAAAGTCCCGCTGGGTGCGTCCGAGGCGCCAGACGTCGGCGAACAGTGCCAGCCACTGTCCGTCGGTGTCGCGCAGCAGGCACTCCACGCCGCTCCGCGCGTCGAGCTGCTGCACCCACTCGCGGGTGGTCTGTCGGGCCAGGGAGTACGGCAGCCGGTCGAGGGTGATCTCGGCACCCATCTCGCCCTTCATGCGATGCGTCGCGACCTCGAACTGCATCGGGCCGACAGCCGCGAGCACAGGAGCCTGGTCGCCACGTCGGTCGGAGCGCAGGACCTGCACGACGCCCTCCTGCTCGAGCTGCTCGATGCCTCGCCGGAACTGCTTGTAGCGCCCGCTGTCGGTCGAGCGGGCCACCGCGAAGTGCTCGGGCGCGAAGGATGGGATGGGGGGGAAGGTGACTGCGGAGTCGACGTACAGGGAGTCACCGACCCTCAGCATGGACGCATTCACGAGGCCGACGACATCACCGGGGTAAGCAACGTCGACGGTCTGCCGGTCCTGGCCGAAGACCTGCTGGGCGTACTTGGTGGCGAAGGGCTTCTTCGACGCCGCGTGGGTCACGACCGACCCGCGCTCGAAGACCCCGGAACAGACCCGGATGTAGGCGAGCCGGTCGCGGTGGGCGCTGTCCATGCCGGCCTGGATCTTGAAGACGAACCCGCTGAACGGCGCGTCCACCGCACGGCGCTCACCGACGACGTCCTCCCGGGCGCCCGGCGCGGGAGCGAGCTCGAGCAGCGTGTCGAGCAGCTGCGCGACCCCGAAGTTGAGGACCGCGGAGCCGAACAGCACCGGAGTCGCCCGATGGTCGAGGTAGGCCTCGAGGTCCAGATCGGCGTCGTCCGCCGAAAGCAGCTCGGACTCCTCGACGGCAGTGAGCCAGGCGTCGCCGTGGGCG
>JAYUBO010000326.1:0-2253 GCA_043740815.1 Frankiales bacterium
GACCTGTCCCCATGGCACGGGAAGGAGCTCACCTCGGAGGTCCTGCACGAGGCCACCGACGCCATCATGACCGCGATCCGCACGATGCTCGAGCCGCTGCGGGGGCAGAGCGCGCCGACCGTGATCCACGACCCCGACAGCCACAGCAGGCCGGCATGACACGAGCCGCTGTGCTGGGTACCGGCTCCTGGGGGACCGCCTTCGGCAAGGTCCTCGCGGACGCCGGCAACGAGGTCGTCCTGTGGTCGCGCAGGGAGGAGCTCGCCAGGGCTGTCAACGAGACCCACGAGAACCCTGACTACTTGCCTGGGATCGCTTTGCCGGCAGGGCTTTCGGCGACCTCGGACGCCCTGGAGGCTGTCCGCGGCGCGGACTTTGTGGTGCTCGCCATCCCCTCGCAGACCCTGCGGGACAACCTGGCCGCTGTCGCCTCCGCCCTCGACGACAACAGCCTGCTGGTCAGCCTGATGAAGGGCGTCGAGCTTGGCACCACCAAGCGGATGAGTGAGGTCATCTGCGAGGTCGCCGACGTACCGCTGTCACGGGTTGCGGTCGTGTCGGGACCCAACTTGGCCAAAGAGATCGCGAGCGGCCAGCCCGCGGCGACGGTGGTCGCGTGCAGCGACCTGGAGGCGGCGGAGCGGCTGCAGGCCGCCTCGTTGACGTCGTACTTCCGGCCCTACACGATCACCGACGTGGTCGGCTGCGAGCTGGGAGGGGCCGTCAAGAACGTCATCGCCCTCGCGGTGGGTATGGCTGGCGGTATGGGCTTCGGGGACAACACGAAAGCTTCGCTGATCACGCGCGGACTCGCCGAGACAGCCCGCCTGGGCATGGCGCTGGGCGCCGACCCCCTGACGTTCTCGGGCCTGGCCGGCCTCGGTGACCTCGTCGCGACCTGCATGTCGCCGCTCTCGCGCAACCGCACGTTCGGCGAAAAGCTCGGCCGTGGGCTGACTCTGACGGAGATCCTCGCTCAGACACAGCAGACCGCCGAAGGCGTCAAGAGCTGCCGGTCGATCCTCGCGCTGGCCCAGAAGCACGACGTGGACATGCCTATCACCGAGCATGTCGTCGCGCTGTGCCACGAGGGGATGACTCCGGTCGAGATGGTCCGCAGCGTCATGCAGCGAGAGACCAAGAGCGAGTGAGCGACCAGCAGCGAGGTCTCGGGACCCGTGCCGTCCACGGCCCGCCCGCGCCCGTCGTGGGTCAGCAGCCCCTGGTAGCACCGGTCTACCGGACGGCGACGTTCGTCTTCGACACCGCACAGCAGATGGCTGACGTCTTCGCCGGCCGTGAGCCCGGGTGGTCCTACAGCCGCACCGACAACCCGACCGCGCAGGCCTTCGCCGATGCGGTGGCCGCACTGGAGGACCCGTCCGGCCTGGCTGTGGCGCAGCCCTTCGCCAGCGGCATGGCCGCCATCTCGAGCACCCTGCTCGCCCTGTGCGCCAGCGGGTCCCACGTCGTCGCGCCGCGGGAGGTGTACGGCGGCACCTGGACCCTCCTGACGCGTCAGCTGGCGCGGTTCGGGGTCACGACCACCTTCGTGGACGGCACTGACCTGTCCGCCGTACGCGCTGCGCTGCGGCCCGAGACGGCGGTCCTGTGGGGTGAGGTTCTCGCCAACCCGACGATGAGCGTGGCGGACCTGCCGGGACTGTCGGCGATCGCCCGCGACGCTGGCGTCCCGTTCGTCGTGGATGCGACCTTCTGCAGCCCCGTTGTCTGCCGCCCTCTGGAGCACGGCGTCGACCTGGTCATCCACTCGGCCACGAAGTACCTCGGTGGCCACAGCGACGTCACCGGCGGGGTGGTCGTGGGAGCCGTCGCGCTGCTCGAGCGGATCCGGACGGTCCGGCTCGACACCGGCGGGGCGCTCGCCCCGGACGAGGCCGCGCTGCTCACTCGCGGGCTGGCGACGCTGCCGCTGCGGGTGGTCCGGCAGTGCCAGACGGCCTTGACGGTGGCCACGGCGCTGCAGCAGGACGACCGGATCGTGCGCGTTGACCATCCTGGCCTCCGGACCCACCGCGACCACGCCCTCGCCGCCCGCCTGTTCACCCCCGGCCTGTACGGCGCTGTCGTCACCCTCACCCCCCGCGGCGGACGGGCAGCCGGGCTCGCGCTGCTCGACCGGTTGCGGCTGGTCAAGCGGGCCACGTCCCTGGGAGGCACCGTCACCAAGGCCGTCCACGTGGCAAGCACGACCCACTCCTCGCTGGATGACGCCTCGCTGGCGGCGGCCGG
>JAYUBO010000327.1:0-22933 GCA_043740815.1 Frankiales bacterium
TCCACCGGGGCAAGACCCAGCAGCTGTGGGACGTCAACGTGACCGATGAGGCCGGCGTCCTGGTCGCGAAGGGCCAGCTGCGGTTGACCAACCTGGACAAGGCACGTGGGGCCGACCGTATCGGCCACTAGCGGCTGAGCTCCGGCTGCTGGCCGTCAGCTCGTGAGCAGCGTGACTGCCTCAGCGACGGGTGCCTGCGCCTCGACGAGGTCCTTGAGCTTGTAGACGAACGCTCCGGCGGAGAAACCGACGACGGCGGTCAGCCGCCCGTCCCGCGAGTAGAGCGCCAGTGGCCTGGACTTCGGGCCCACCTCGAGGACCAGCACGTCATCGTCGGTGTGCGTCTGCCCGAACCCCTGCAGCTTCACGTCGTACTGGTCGCTCCACCAGTATGGCGGGGTGGTCACCGGCTCGCGCTCCCCGAGGATCGCCGCCGCCACGGTCGCCGCTTGCTCGGTGGCGCTGGTCCAGTGCTCGCGCCGGATGCTGCCTCCCAGTCCGTCGGCCCAGCGGGCGACGTCCCCCACCGCCCAGACCCCGTCGGCCGCCTGCCCGACCTGGTCACAGACCACCCCGTCGGCGAGCTCGAGCTCGCTGCCCTCAAGCCAGCCGGTGGCCGGCGTGACACCCATCGCCTCGAGCACCGCATCGACGTCGAGCACGGTCCCGTCGGACAGCTCCAGCCGGGTCGGGGACGCTGCGTCCACACCGGTACCGAGATGCAAGTGCACGCCGCGCCCTTCGTGCAGGTCGGCGATCCGCTGCGCGACCTGGTCGCCCAGGACCCGCACCAAAGGCTTGGGCAGGACGTCGACGAGGTGCACCTCCACCTCCTTCGCCCGTGCGCTGGCGGCGACCTCACACCCGATCAGGCCGGCTCCGACGACCCCGAGAACAGCACCGGGGACGAGCAGGGGCGCCAGGCTCAGGCAGTCGTCGAGCGTCCGAAGCACATGCCCGGGCGCACCGGGCAGCCGGCGGGGCGTCGCCCCAGTGGCGACGACCAGCTCGTCGAACGCGACCGGTCCGTCAGCGGTCGGGACGGACCGGGCCCCGAGGTCCAGCCCGGTGACGGCGGTGCCGAGCCGCAGGTCAAGGCGCAGGTCGGCGTAGTCACCCTCGGCACGCAAGTAGATCGGCGGGCGGTCCCCACGCAGGACGTGCTTGGACAGCGGTGGCCGGTCGTAAGGCAGGTGCACCTCCTCGCCCAGCAGCACCAGCTCACCGTCGAATCCCCTGTCCCGCAGGGCTTCGGCGGTGCGCAGCCCGGCCAGGCCGGCTCCGACGATCAGGACCCTCATGCGCCGTAGGTCTTCTCGCGCCCATAGGCATCGGTCTGCTTTGCGGCGGCGGCGACGAGCCCGGGCACGACCGCGTCCAGCTCGGCTACCTCGAACCCACCCTGTTTTTCGTACGCCGGTCCGACCCCCCAGCCCTCCGCCACGCTGACGTGCCCGGCCCGCACGTTGAAGACCTGGCCGTTGACGGTCGCCAGCGGCGAGCCGAGCCAAACGACGAGGGCGACCAGGTGCTCTGGGCCCCCCGGGTTCTGCCATCCGGTCCGCGCTTCGAGCTCATCGAGGCGGTCCTTGAAGCCGGTGAGACCCTCGGTCATCGCGGTGAGAGCACTGGGCGCGATCGCGTTGGCGAGCACGCCGTACCGCCAGAGTTCTTCGCCCAGGATCTGCGTGAAGGCAGCGATGCCGGCCTTCGCGGTGCCGTAGTTCGCCTGACCGATGTTGCCGTAGATCCCCGACGGGCTGGACGTGTTGACGATGCGGGCGACCTTCGGGGTGCCCGCCTTGGACTGCTCACGCCAGTAGGTCACGGCGTATTTGGTCGGCGCGAACGTGCCGCGCAGATGGACCTTCATCACCGCGTCCCAGTCGTCGATGCTCATGTTCACAAACATCCGGTCCCGCAGGATCCCGGCGTTGTTGACCAGGGTGTCAAGGCCACCGAAGTGCGTGAGCGCTGTCTGCACGAGCCGGCCTGCGCCGTCCCAGTCGCTGATGTCGTCGGTGTTGGCGACCGCCTCACCACCGAGCGCCCGGACCTCCTCCGCGACAGCGTGCGCGCCGTCGGCGGCGACGTCGTTGACGACGACCCGCGCCCCTTCCCTCGCGAACAGCAGCGCCTCCGCCCGGCCGATGCCCCCACCGGCTCCGGTGATCACGACGACGCGTCCGTCACAGCTGCTCACGACGTGCTCCTCCTCCAGACCCTGCCCTGCCGGTTGGCTTGGATGGTAGGCGGCCGTCGAGAAGGCTGGCCTACTCCAGGCGCTGGCTGAGGGCGCCGCTTGCGAGCAGGGCCTCGACGTCCTCCTCGGACAGGCCCAGCTCGGCGGCGACCTCCCGGCTGTGTTCGCCCGACAGCGGCGGGGGCCGGTGGATCCCCAGCGGCGTTCGTGACAGCCGCGGGGCGGGCGCGGCCTGGGTGATGCCGTCGACCTCGACGTAGGTCTGCCGGGCCACCAGGTGCGGGTGCTGCTCGCGCTCGGCCCAGTCGAGGACCGGTTGTACGCAGGCGTCGGTGTGCCCAAGCATGGCGGTCCACTCGTCGCGAGCGCGAGTCAGCCAGTGCGCGGCCCACTCTTGCTTCAGCCCCGGCCACTGGTCAGGCGGGGCCTGCAAGAAGCGGCTGGCGTCCTGGTCGTCCCGAAAGCCTGAGGCGCGGACGAGCTCGGCGTAGAACTGCGGCTCCAGGGCGCCGACGGCCACCCACTTGCCATCAGCGCAGGGGTAGACGTCGTACCAGGGGGCGGAGGAGTCAAGAATGTTGGCGGCCCGGCGACCGAGGTCCCAGACCCCCAGCTGCGCCATCGCGGTGAACATGGTCGTGAGCACCGAGACGCCGTCGACCATGGCGGTGTCGACAACCTGGCCGAGCCCTGAGCTGCGGGCCTCGAGCAGGGCCGCGAGGACGCCCATCACGAGAAACAGTGAGCCGCCCGCGTAGTCGCCGACCAGGTTCAGCGCGGCGACCGGTGCCTCGTCCTTGCGCCCGGTGGCCCACAGCGCCCCGGTCAGGGCGATGTAGTCGATGTCGTGGCCGGCGACGTTGGCAAGCGGTCCGTCCTGGCCCCAGCCCGTCATCCGTGCGTAGACGAGCCGCGCGTTGCGTGCGGCGCACTCCTCGGGTCCGAGACCGAGCCGCTCGGCCACGCCTGGCCGAAAGCCCTCGATGAGCACGTCAGCAGTAGCGATCAGGTCACGCACCAGGGCGACCCCCGCTGGGGCCTTGAGGTCGACGGCGATCGAGCGCTTGCCTCGGTTGACGATGTCGCCGCGCTTGCCGGTGCCGAGCTGCAGCCCACCGGGGACTACGCGGTCTACGCGGACCACGTCGGCGCCGAGGTCGGCGAGCAGCATCGCAGCGAACGGACCCGGCCCCAACCCGGCGAGCTCGACGACGCGGATGCCGGCCAGCGGTCCTCGGGGTGCCGTCATGGCGACAGGATGCAACATGCCCGCCTCAAGCGGGGATCCAGGTCGCCACGACATAACCCACGCCGTACGGCGCCTCGGCCAGGTGGACGGCACCTGTCCAGCCCCGTGGCGCTGCTCCACCGGGACGGACCTCCGCCTGCGCGGCCCTCGCGGCGGCCTGCCAGGCGTCCAGTCCGCCCACGAGCAGGGCTTCGGCGAGAGCGGGGTCGAGAGCCAGCAGCGCCGCTGGATCACCTGCTGCCAGGGCGTTCTCGACCACAGCGTCGAAGCCGGCGGCCCGCTCGTCGAGGTGCCCGGGGGCCTTCTCGGTACGCCGGGCGGTGCCGTCGCCCACGACCAGCAGGCCGTCAACCTCCGGCAGCTGGGAGGTGGCCGTGACGCCGTAGAGCGACGCGCCCGGGAGCAGGGTCCGGCCGACGGCCAACGCCAGCGGGAGCGGGTTGTCGGCTGGTCGGCCGGCTGCGCCGTAGGGCGTCGCATCGACGCTGCCCGTCATCCGGCCCTGCCTCGGCGACGCTCCGACGACCAGCACGTCACAGCCGTCGAGCACCGACATCGCCTGCTGGCAGGCACTTCGCAGCGCCGTGACGGCCCCACCGAGGGCGTCGAGCAGCAACGGCGGGGAGGGCACGAAGGCCAGGACGCGGACCACTCAGGCCAGCCCTCGCACGTTGACGACCGGCTCGGTGAGCCCTTTGATCGCGTCCACCATCCGCAGAACCCGCAGGGTCGCGCCCACGTCATGGGCGCGAAAGACGCGCGCGCCCTGCCAGGCGCAGACGGCTGTCGCGGCGAGAGTCCCCTCGAGCCGCTCGTCGGGGAGCAGGTCGAGCACCTCCCCGACGAAGTCCTTGCGAGACAGGGCCATCAGCACCGGCCAGCCGGTCGCGACCAGGTCCGAGGTGCGGGCCGTCAGCTGCAGCGAGTGGCGGGTGTTCTTGCCAAAATCGTGGCCAGGGTCGACCAGCACCGACTCGCGCGCCACCCCCGCCGCGACGGCGCGCTCCGCAAGTCCCGTCACGGTCGTGACCACATCCGCGACGACGTCCAGGTAACTGACCCGATGGGGCCGGGTCCGAGGTGGCAGGTGACCCGCGTGCGTACACACGACCCCTGCCCCGAACGAAGCGGCCACCGCGAAGGTCTCGGGCTCGGGTGCCTCCCAGGCGTCGTTGACGAGGTCGGCGCCGGCAGCCAGGACCAGCTCAGCCACCGACGCGCGGTAGGTGTCGACGCTGATCACGACCAGCGGATGTGCCGCGCGCACCCGCTCGACGACCTCCACGACACGGTCGGCTTCCTCAGCTGCGCTGACCTCCGCCCCCGGGGCGGCCTTCACACCGCCGATGTCCACGATGTGCGCGCCGGCAGCGACGACCTCGTCGACCCGGTCGAGAGCTGCCCCCAGCCCGAAGGTCGCCCCCCTGTCGAAGAACGAGTCCGGGGTGCGGTTGACGATCGCCATGACCAGGGACGTCTCGGGCAGCAGCTTCCCGCGGAACTGCAGCACTAGGAGGCCTGCTCCTGCGACAGTGTGGCAACCGGCGGCAGGACGGCAAGGCGTACCGGCCAGGTGGCTGCGTCAAACCCGTCAGCACCCCGGCTGAACTGCACCAGCTCTCGGCCGGCCGGGCCGTCCCCGTGTCGCTCCAGAGCCGCCGCCAGGACCTCCGCGGCCATCCGGCCAAGTGCGGCGTCGCTGTGGTGGCGGTGGTGCCGTTCGCCGATGTCGGCCTGGGTCATCGCCTCCAGTCCCACCAGGGCGAGAACATCGACCAGCATGGCGATCTCGAGCCCGTAGCCCGTAGCGAACGGCAACCGCGACAGCAAGCTACGACGGGCAGCGAGCTCCCCCGACAGGGGCTGGACGAACCCCGACAGGGGTGGCCACCAGGCATTGAGCAGCGGCCTCGCGAGCATCTCGGTGACCCGGCCACCGCTGCCGTGCTGCAGGACCCCGTCGACGGTCAGCGGCCGGTCGAAGGCGGCCTTGACGAACTGCACCTGCGGCGAGAGCAGCAGCGGGGTGAGCAGTGCCGTCGCGGTGGCCGCTCTGGACGGCTCGACGTCGGCGTCGAGGAACACCAGAAGGTCTCCGGTGACCTGCTGTTGGGCCCACCACAGCGCGCCGCCCTTGCCGGTCGGCCGGTGTCCGTAGGCCTGCTCTGGGAGGCGCAGGACGCGAGCGCCGGCCGAGGCGGCGCGCTGCGCCGTACCGTCGGTGGATCCGCCGTCGACGACGACCACCTCGTCGACCAGGCCGGCCGCGAGCAGCTCGTCGACCAGGGGTGCGACGACACCCTGGACAGTGCGCTCCTCGTCGAGGGCGGGTACCACGACCGACACGGTCTGCCCGGCCTTGCGGGCTACCAGCTCCGCCACCGGCACGGCCGGCCACGCGGTCCGGCCGCGCCACCACGAGGCGAGGGAGTCAGGCACGTCTTCACCGTAACGGCCACTGCTAGCGTCGGCCCGGTGACCAGCGGCCAAGGCGTGGATGTCGCAGCTGCTGCTCGTGCGGTCCAGGACCTGCTCCGGGCCCTTGGGCAGGACCCGGACAGCGAGCACCTGCGGCGTACGCCGGAGCGGGTGGCGCGGGCCTTCGAAGAGCTGCTGACGCCGCACTCCGTCGACCCGACGACCTTCCCCAACGACGAGGGCTACGACGAGCTGGTCGTCGTACGCGACATCCCCTTCCACAGCCTGTGCGAGCACCACCTGCTGCCCTTCGTCGGCAAGGCGCACCTTGCCTACCTGCCCAAGGACCGCATTCTGGGGCTGTCGAAGCTGGCCCGCGTCGTGGAGCACTTCAGCCGCTCCCTTCAGGTGCAGGAGCGGATGACTCAGCAGATCGCCCACTGGCTGGAGAGTCAGCTCATGCCACGCGGCGTCGGCGTCGTCCTCGAGGCCGAGCACATGTGCATGCGCCTTCGCGGGGTGCGGACCCCCGGCACGATGACGGTCACCAGCGCCCTGCGCGGTGCCTTGCGCAACGACGCGCGCACCCGCGGGGAGTTCCTCGACCTGGTCCGCTGACGGCAGGTCTCAGGCCTGGGAGCGGTACCCCAGCCCGCGCACGGTGAGCAGCCGGACCGGTCGGGACGGGTCGGCCTCGACCTTCCCGCGCAGCCGCTTCACGTGGACGTCGACGGCGGTGGGGTCGCCGCTGTGGCCTGGCCGTCCCGAGGAACGGGCTGCTGCAACAGGTGGCGTGCAGGTGACGAACCTGGCAGTGCCACCAAGCGTCAGGGTTGCCACCGGATGAACGCCGCGCGAAGAACCCACGGACCCGACTCGCCCACGAGGCCGACCCGGGTATCGCCCAGGGCCAAACGTGCCCCACACTTGCGGCAGCGATTCCCCCGGTGAGGAGCTCCGATGGCCGTTCAGCCGAAGAAGGACCCTGACAACGACGAGCGACGTCAGATCGACCACGTCCGGGCAGACCTGGTCCGCGAGTTCGCGGCGGTCCCGGAGAAGGTGGTCGACGATCAAGTCGCCCTCGACGTCGGCCGCTTAGCCGCCGCGCCGGTCCGCTCCTTCGTCCCCGTCCTGGTACGCCGGGCAGCGCGGGAGCGGTTACGTCACCTGATCTGAGGTAGCGGGGGGCTGGCCCTGGCCGCACCGGCGACCCGGGCCACCCGCCCTCCTGCGGTCTGTCCACGCTGCGTCCATGTGGTGTTCACTCGTGCCGTGGAGCATCAGGGCGTGACCATCACATGACCGCCTCCCCCACCGCACTGGCTGCTGCTGCCATGGCCGAGCCGGTGCCCAGCGGCCCCCGCCGCTTTCTCAACCGTGAGGTGTCCTGGCTCGACTTCAACCAGCGCGTTCTCGCCCTGGCCCAGGACGGTCGGTCACCGCTGCTCGAGCGCACCAAGTTCCTCGCCATCTTCGCGACCAACCTCGACGAGTTCTTCATGGTCCGCGTGGCGGGCCTGATCCGTCGGCTCGAAACCGGCCTCGGTGTGCGCAGCGCGGACGGTCTGGGAACCCGCCAGCAGCTCGAGCTCATTCGGGCCCAGGCCCGCGACCTGGCACAGGAGCACGCCCGCACGTTCCTGGACCAGGTGCGTCCCGACCTGGCCGCGGCCGGCATCGAGATCCTGACCTGGTCTGACCTGCCCGCTGCCGAGCAGCTCCGCCTGCACGGCTGGTTCCGCGAGCGGATCTTCCCCGTGCTCACACCGCTTGCCGTGGACCCCGCGCACCCCTTCCCCTACATCAGCGGACTGTCACTGAACCTGGCGGTCCTGGTCCGCGACCCCCAAACCGGCACGGAGCGCTTCGCGCGCGTGAAGGTCCCCAACAACGTCGGCCGGCTCGTCGAGATCCTCGATCGCCCGCCGGGCACCGCCCGCTTCCTGCCGCTCGAGGAGCTGATCGGGGTTCACCTGCAGCAGCTGTTCCCCGGGCTCGACGTCCTGGCCCACCACGCCTTCCGCGTGACGCGCAACGCCGACCTGGAGGTCGAGGAGGACCGCGACGAGGACCTCCTGCAGGCTCTGGAGCGTGAGCTGTCCCGACGCCGCTTCGGTCCGGTGGTCCGGCTCGAGGTCGGCGAGCACATGGACCCGCACGTCCTGGACCTGCTCGTACGCGAACTCGACGTGACTCTGGATGACGTCGTCGCGGTACCGGGGCTGCTTGCCTTGAGCTCGCTGCACGAGCTGTCGTCCGTGGACCGGCCCGAGCTCAAGGACGAGCCGTTCGTCCCGGCCACGCACCCGCGGCTGGTGGACGGTGAGCAGCCGGCCGACATCTTTGCCGCGCTACGCGAAGGCGACATTCTCGTGCACCACCCGTATGACTCCTTCAGCACCAGCGTCCAGCGCTTCCTCGAGCAGGCCGCTGCCGACCCTCAGGTCCTCGCTATCAAGCAGACGCTCTACCGCACGTCGGGTGACTCCCCGATCGTCGATGCTCTCATCGACGCCGCCGAGGCCGGCAAGCAGGTCGTCGTCATCATCGAGATCACCGCCCGGTTCGACGAGCAGGCCAACATCCGCTGGGCGCGCAAGCTGGAGCGGGCTGGCTGCCACGTCGTCTACGGCCTGCTGGGCCTCAAGACCCACTGCAAGGCAGCGCTCGTCGTGCGCCAGGAGAGCGGCGGCTTGCGTCGTTACTGCCACCTCGGCACCGGCAACTACCACCCGCGCACTGCCCGGCTGTACGAGGACCTGGGGCTGTTCACCGCAGACCCCGAGCTCGGCGCCGACCTCACCGACCTGTTCAACGCCCTCACCGGCTACAGCAACCAGACGGAGTACCGTGACCTGCTCGTCGCCCCGCACAGCGTCCGGTCCGGCCTGGTGGAGCAGATCCTCGCCGAGGCCGACCACGCTCGCGCCGGTCGACCTTCGGGTATCCGGCTCAAAGCCAACAGCGTCGTGGACGAGGAGCTCATCGACGCCCTGTACGACGCCAGCCAGGCCGGCGTCCCCGTCGAGGTGGTCGTCCGCGGCATCTGCGCGATCCGTCCCGGTGCCCCCGGACTTTCCGAGACCATTCGGGTCCGCAGCATCCTGGGCCGGTTCCTCGAGCACTCCCGCGTGATGTCCTTCGTCAACGGTGGCGACCCGGAGTACTGGCTCGGCAGCGCCGACCTCATGCACCGCAATCTCGACCGTCGGGTGGAGACGCTCGTCCGCGTCAAGGACCCGGCCGTCAAGGACCGACTCGGTGGCATCCTGGACCGGCTGATCGCCGACGACGTGATCCGCTGGGAGCTCGACGTCGAGGGCACCTGGCACCCGGCTCCCGCTTCAGGCGGGGTCGACGTGCAGAGCGAGATGTTGCGGCGGGCGGCCCGCGAGCAGGGACCGGTGGCCTAGCCTGGCCCCATGCGGCTGGGAGTGCTCGACGTCGGGTCCAACACCGTTCACCTGCTCGTCGTCGACGCCCACCCTGGCTCCCACCCGGACCCGGTGCGCAGCCACAAGACCGAGCTGCGCCTTGCGGAGCTGATCGGACCTGACGGCCGCCTCGGGGTGCACGGGACGTCCCTGCTCGTCGGGGCGGTGCGCGCCGCGAAGCGGGCGTCCGAGGAGGAGGAGGTGGAGGACCTGGTGGCCTTCGCAACCTCCGCCGTCCGCGACGCGATGGACGGGGCCGAGGTCATCGAGGCGGTCCGTGACCAGACCGGAGTGGACCTTGTCGTCCTGCCCGGGCGGGACGAGGCAGCCATGACCTTCCTGGCCGTCCGACGGTGGTTTGGCTGGAGCGCCGGGCGCCTGCTGTGCCTGGACATCGGCGGTGGCTCCCTGGAAATCGCGGCCGGGCGGGACGAGACGCCTGACCTCGCGGTGTCGGTGCCTCTGGGTGCCGGGCGTCTCACCAGGGAGTGGCTGCCAGGCGACCCGCCGTCGCGTAAGGACGTCGCGGCGCTCCGGGAGTATGTGTGGCAGCAACTGGCGCAGGTGATCCCCGCCGTGCAGGCCCAAGGCGTGCCAGACCGTGTTGTGGCGACGTCCAAGACCTTCCGGTCGCTGGCCCGGCTGGACGGTGCGGCTCCGTATGCGCTGGGACCTCGGGTGCACCGCCAGCTAAAACGGCGCGGGCTCGAGGCCATCGTCGACCGGGTCGCGCAGATGACCGTCGCCGAGCGGTGCGCGCTGCCGGGCGTCTCGGTCTCGCGTGCGCCCCAGCTGCTCGCCGGAGCCCTGGTGGCCCTCGAGGCCTTCACGGCCTTCGGCGTGGAGCGCGTCGACATCTGCCCGTGGGCGATGCGCGAGGGGGTCGTCCTGCGCCGGCTGGACTGGCTGGACGAGGAGCAGCAGGACTGACCAGCGTTGTCAGACGGCGGGAAGCGGAGAGAGGGCAAGCCGTGGACGTCACCCGCGAGATCGAGACCAAGCTCAGCGTTCCGCATGGGTTCAACCTGCCCAGCCTTCTCGAGGTTAAGGGCGTCGACCACGTCGCGGTGCGCTGGCTACGCCTCAAGGCGCTGTACGTCGACACCGAGGACCACCGCCTGGCCCGGGCCGGTACGACGCTGCGGCACCGCACCGGGGAGGGCCGGCCGCAGTGGACCCTCAAGCTCGCCAGACCTTCGACGCACGGTCTGGATCGGCTCGAGCTCAGCCTCCCCGGCCCCCGGACCCGACGACCCGTTGAGCTGGACGACCTGCTGACTGCCTACCTGCGGGGCGCGCCGCTGCAGGACGCCGTCGAGGTGCGGACCCGACGGGCGAGCAGCGTGCTGTTCGACGCCCACGGCACGGCGCTGGTCGAGGTCGTGAACGACCTCGTGCAGGTGCTACGTGACGGATCGGTGGTGGGGAGCTGGCGCGAGCTGGAGGTGGAGCAGGTGGGGGCCGTCGCCCTCACCGCCAAGCGCGTCGTGAAGCTGCTGCGTGCCGCGGGTGCGCAGGTCGGCGACCAGACCCCCAAGGCCATCCGCGCCCTCGCGTCCGTGGGCGCGACCGAGCTCAACACTCCGGATCTGCCGGCTGCAAGGGGGGTGGGAGCGAAGGATCCCGCGGGCGAGCTCGTCACGCGGTCGCTGGCCCTGGCCCTTGCTGACCTGGTGCAGTCTGACCTGGGTGTCCGGCGGGGCACTGACGACGCCGTACACCAGCTCCGGGTGACCTGCCGACGGCTGCGCAGCGACCTGCGGGCGTTCCGCCCGCTGCTCGTGGACCCCCGCGCCGAACAGCTCCGAACCGAGCTGTCCTGGCTGGCCGGCAGCTTCGGCGACGCTCGTGACACCCACGTGCTCCGCGAGCGCCTGCGCCGCTCCGCCACCCAGGACCCGCTGTCGCCATTGGACCTTGCACCTGTCGACGCGGTCCTGGCGGCCCAGGAGGACGAGGCCATGCAGCGGGCCCTCGCGGCGCTGCGATCGACCCGTTACCTGAGGATGCTGCGTCTGCTGCACGAGATGGCCAGCGGCCCGTTCTTCAGCGCTCAGGGGTCCGAGCCCTGCCGCGAGGTGCTGCCGCCCTTGGTGGCGAAAGCCACCAAGGGCCTCAATCGCCAGGCCGGACAGCTGGAGCTGCTGTCCCCCGACGAGGACTGGCACCGGGCCAGAATCTTGGCCAAGCGGGCCCGCTACACAGCAGAGACCGCGCAAGAGGCTCTGGGCAAGCTCTCACAGGTCAAGATCGCCACGGCCGTCCAGACGGCGCTCGGTCTGCACCAGGACGCCGTCGTGACCGCCCAGCGCTGCGACCAGCTTGCCGGCAACCACCCCGAGCTGGCTTTCTTGTGCGGACGCCTGGCGGAGCGGGAACGCGCCCACGTCACCGCAGCCCGCCACGACTTCCTGCGCTCACGCTGACCCACCGGACGTTGTCGGGAAGGCCTTCGCCTCAGGACGTGTGGTGGGAGGGGGCGAGCGAGTACACCGGGGTAGCGAGGCCCTCCTGGCGAGCCTTGAGCTGCAGCGCCAGGTAAAGCGAGTAGTAGCGCGACTGGTGCAAGTTGCCGCCGTGGAACCACAGCCCGGGCTGCTGCGTCGGCTTCCACATGTTGCGCTGCTCGCCCTCCCACGGCCCGGGATCCTTGGTCGTGTCCGACCCGAGCCCCCAGACCTTGCCGACCCGGTCCGCGACCTCGGGGGAGATCAGGTCGCGCAGCCAGCCGTTCATCGACCCGTAGCCAGTCGCGTATACGACCAGATCGGCCGGCAGTTCGGTGCCGTCCTCGAGCACGACAGCGTCCTCGGTGAGCTCGCGGACCGCGCCGTGGGCCAGCTGCACCGAGCCGTCGGCGACGAGCTCGGATGCGCCCACGTCGATGTAGTAACCCGAGCCGCGGCGCAGGTACTTCATGAACAGCCCGGAGCCGTCGTCGCCGTAGTCGAGCAGGAAACCGGCCTTCTCCAGCCGAGCGTAGAAGTCGGCGTCACGCTCGCGGATGGCGTCGTACACCGGGATTTGGAACTCGTGCATGATCCGGTACGGCAGCGAGGCGAACACGGTGTCTGCCTTGTACGTCGTCATCCCGGCGGCCAGCGCCTCTTCGGAGTACAGCGGTCCGAGCGCGATGTCCATCAGCGACTCCGAGCGCACGATGTGGGTCGAACTGCGCTGCACCATCGTCACCT
Organism: Frankiales bacterium; assembly: GCA_043740815.1. Lineage (GTDB taxonomy): Bacteria > Actinomycetota > Actinomycetes > Mycobacteriales > SCTD01 > RYN-111. Next base: position 12,502 of record JAYUBO010000327.1, read on the forward strand.
CCGCCCCCGCCTCCCACAGCGCGGCGCAGATGTCGTGGGCGGAGTTGTTCGAGCCGATCACGACGGCCCGCTTGCCGCGGTAGGCGTCGGGGCCCGGGTGGGCGGAAGAGTGGTGCTGGTCTCCCCGGAAGCGCTCCATGCCTGGGAAGGACGGGACGTTGGGTTTGCCCGAGACCCCCATCGCGATAACCAGCTGCTTGGGCCGCAGGGTGACCTGCTCGCCAGCGCGGTCGACGACGAGCTCCCACTCGCCGGCCTGCTCGTCGTACCTCGCGCTCTTTGCGGTGGTGGAGCCCCAGTAGTTGAGCTCCATCACCCTGGTGTACATCTCGAGCCAGTCGGCGATCTTGTCCTTCGGCGCGAAGACGGGCCAGGTGCTCGGGAAATCGAGGTAGGGCAGGTGGTCGTACCAGACCGGGTCGTGCAGGCACAGGGACTTGTACCGGTTGCGCCACGAGTCGCCCGGTCGTGCGTTCTTCTCGACGATGATCGCCTCGACGCCGAGGCTGCGCAGCCGCGCACCCAAGGCGATCCCGCCCTGGCCACCGCCGACGACGACGACGTACGGCTGGCGCGTGTAGCCAAGTTCGGCCGCCTCCTTTTCGCGCCCCTCCAGCCACGTAGTCCGGTTGCGGTCAGCGCCATGCTCCGCGCCGCGCGGACGACGGCCTCGAGCCGGCTCCTCAAAGCCTTTGAGCTCCTCGAGGCTGGTGAGCAACGTAAAGGCCTTGCCGTCCCGCAGGCGCAGCAAGCCACGGCCCCGTCCCACCGCCGTCTCGAAGGCGATCCAGGCCGTCGTGATCCCGCCCTCCTCGGTCGGCTCCTCAGAGGCGGTGAAGCCGGACGGGTCGGTGCTGTCTAGAGCCGATCGGAGCAGGTCGGCCACGCCTTCGGGACCCTCAGCGGTGGTGATGTTCCAGCTGAACGCGACGAGATCACGCCAGAAGCTCTGCGGCAGGAACAGCGCCGCCGCTCGTTCGACGTCGCGGGCGACGAGCGCGCCCTCGAAGGCGCTCAGCCAGCTGTTGACCCCTGTCTGCGCGGCGGTCTCACTCCGGTCCAGCGTGGATGTCATCTGCCGTTCCTCCTCGTGCGTGACTGAGACGCATGTCACACCACACCGGGCTGACCCGCAAGCCGTGGAAGCTGACCACTACTGGTCGACCGCCATGGGGCGTCACACCGACGGTGCCGCAGTCGCTGGCCTCATCGCTACCGGTGGCGTCTCTGCCGGTTCGCGGCGAGGTCATCGAGAAGGATCGGGACCTCTTGCCCGTCCCTAGTTGGTACTACGGTGGGCGCGCCGCCTCCGGCACACCGGTTTGATCTGCGCGTCACACCGTGCAGGGTGGCAATCTGACCGACGACCGGTTCGACGATGGCATGGCGCCGGGCGTAACAAGCCTTGCCCCTCTTGGTGCGGAGCGTGTGGGTTATCCGCTGCTTGAGGGTGTGGTCCTTCGGGATCCGGCCGCGCAGCGCAGCTAGAATCGGGTCGCAGTCCCCTACATCCCCGTGACGGTAATTGAATGGTGTTGCTCCTAGCCCCGTATTAAGCGGATCACATCTGCGTATCCGGAAGCATCGATGCGTGCATCTATGAGGTGAGGCCCGGAAGCGACTTGTGTCAGCGCACCCTCAAGGCTTGCCAGGTCGACGATGACCTCGCCCCGCACGCCCATCGCCATGGCGGCAGCTGCGAAGTCCGTTAGCGTGTACGTCACTGCTTGCTGTCCGGCGTGCGCGTCCTTTTGCTTGAGCTGAATTAGCGTGAGTGACGCGTCGTTGAACACCACCACGGTCACGTTCAGCCGTAACCGCGCAAGCGTCTCGAGCTCAGCAAGCACCATCCCGAGGCCGCCGTCACCCACGAAGCAAACAATGCGCGACTGCGGGAGCGCCAGCGCGGCACCGATCGCGGCCGGTAGGGCAAAGCCCATGGTGGCCAGGCCGTTGGAAATAAGCACCGAAGGTTCGTCGGTCTCCCAGAGCGACATCGCGACCAGCATGTGCGCGCCGGCGTCCACGGTGATCTTTGCCTCGGGTAATGCATCATGCGTAGCCAGAACGACGGCCTGCGGTGAAAGCCCGCCGGAGCCGGTTGTGAGCCGCATCAGATGGCTCTGCCGGAACTCACGACCGGTGCCGCTTTCCCAGGATGGGTTACACGCTTCGAATAGCGCAGCCAGATCAGCTTCGTACGTGCCGACGAGAGTGAGCGGCTGTCCGAAGTACGACGAGTCCACAGGGTGGCTGTGCAACAGGACTACCGGTGCCGGGTGCGCCCATGGTCCCGGGATAACTTCGACAAGGTCCAGCCCGACTCCAACGATCACGTCAGCCATCGCGAGCAGTGATTGCTCCATCGCTGCTCCGGTAAAAAGTCCGGCATAGGTCGAGCTCGACTCTGGCACCACTCCCTTGGCCTGATACGTCGCGAAGATCGGGCAGTTGAGTTCCTCGAGCGCGGCTCGAACGGCCGATGCGTGTCGGGCGGCATCGAGCCCGATCAGGATGATCGGCCGGCGTGCCTGCTCCAGCAGCTGCCGCCCGCGCTCCCAGACTTTGTCGTCCGAGCGGGGCGGGGTGCATGCCAACGGCGGCGCGTCACCGGGCAGGCTCGGGTCGAAGGCTACGTGCACCGCGCCGGCGGGGGCTGTGCGCGCCAGCGCAGCGACTGCCTCTACGGTCCGTTCGGTATCGGCGTATCCCAGTGTGCCGCTCCACTTCGTCAGCGGCCTGGCCGCGCTGACCTGGTCGAGTCTTTGATGAGTGACCCGCTCCGAGCTGTTCGCATCGACCACATCGCTGATCACAAGCAGCGGAAAGCGATCCAGGGTGGCTTGCGCCAGGCCATTGCTCGCGCTTGCGAAGCCGGGGCCGCGGGTCACTACTGCCACACCCGGGGTATCCGTGGCCTGGCCGTATGCCGCGGCCATGATGCAGGCCGCGGTTTCCCCGTGGGCAAGCACGAAATCCATTCCGAGATCCTGGGAAGCGGCGATCAGGTCCAGGTTGGGACCACCGCCAGGCACGCCGAACAGCTTGCGGACACCGGCCGTCTGTAGCCCTCGCGCGAGTGAGCGGGTGCAGTCGTGTTGTGCGGTCACTGCGTGCGCCTAACGGTTCGGCTCCATTCAGCCAGGACGGCGTCGGTGTGCTCACCCAGCATCGGGGCGCGAGTCCTGACCCGCGAGGGCGTTTTGCTGAACTTGATCGGGCATCCTGCGACGCTGACGCTTCCGCCGGCGGGATGGTCCAGCACGACCACCATGTCACGCACTGCCACATGCCGGTCGTCGGCGATGTCGGCTGCGGTGTTCAGTGGCCCACAGGGCACATGTCCCGCAAGGGCGGAGACGACTTGACTGGTCGTGTGCCGTCGCGACCATCCTTCAATAGCTGCATAGATGTCCCCGGAGCGCGTGAGTCGTGCGGCATTGGTGGCGTAGCGCGGATCCTCAGCGAGTTCTGGCCGTTCGATGATGTCGCTGAGCAGCCGCCAGTGGTGGTCTGACGGCGCGGCCACCGCGACGAAGCCGTCCCCGGTCGATACGAGACCGTACGGGCAGAGCAACGGGTGGCTATTACCCTGTGGAACCGGGTTAATGCCAGTGATTGAGTGTTGGTAGACGATGCGCTCGCTCAACGACAGGACGGCGTCGTACATGGCGACGTCGACCAGCTGCCCCTCGCCGCTCGCCTCGGCGTGCCGCACTGCGGCGAGTAGTCCGAAGGCTGCGAGGACAGCCGGAAAGATGTCGCCGACACCCGGTCCGACCTTGACGTGGTGTTCGGCATCCAGCCCCGTGATGCTCATGACCCCGCCCATGGCCTGCGCAATGATGTCGAAGGCCGGCCATTGCGCATATGGGCTGCATCCTGTGCGGGGATCCCCGAAGCCCCGAATGCACGCGTAGACCAATCTCGGGAACCGCTCGTGCAGCATCTCGTAGGAGAGCCCAAAGCGGTCCATGACCCCGGCACGAAAGTTCTCGACCAGGACGTCGGCTTGCCCGAGAAGTGCTAGTAGGTCCTCGCGACCCGAAGCGGTCGTGAGATCTAGACAGACGCTGCGCTTGTTGCGGTTGACGCTCGCGAAGTAGCCCCCATAGCTCTGCCCTTGTCCGGCGCTTGTCGGCAGGTGCGGTCCCCAGGCGCGGGCGGCGTCGCCGCCCGTGGGCTCTACCTTCACCACATCGGCTCCCAAGTCGGCCAGCAGCATGGTGCAGAACGGACCGGACAGCACCTGCGTCAGGTCCACCACCCGTAGTCCGCTGAGCGGACCGGCCGCGTTGATGGGGCTGTCCATCGTCACAAACAGGGTCGGTCAGCGAACACGGGGCGGCGCTTCTCGGACAGGGTGATTGCGGCAGCACGGCGAATCCTGAGCACATGGGACGACACGCGGAGCAACGGCGACACATGAACAGCATGGCATGGCTTCGGCTGCCTCGGGCAAGATCCAACAGAATATTTTTGCGGTCCAACATCTTATGGAGACCGTTGACACGGGGTCGCTCTGGTGGCTGTACTTTCGTTGTCGACCTCCCGCGTCGGCGCCGGTCCCTGCAGCCCAGCGGTTGCGCTCCGCGAAGAGAGGTCCACGATGGCCACGAGGTCTGTCCCGCCGCCCAAAGCCGAGCCGAAAGGGCAGGGCCTTGAGGTCGGGGTGCTCACCCTGAAAAATTGCCTCGCCCTGTCCGCGGCGGTGATGGCGCCCGTGCTGGCTGTCATCCTCAATGCACCGGCTGCCGGTGCATCCGCCGGCAAGGCGCTGCCACTTGCCTTCCTGCTGGCCTTCATCGCAGCTCTGCTCGTGGGCAACACGGTGATCGAGTTCGCCAAGCAGCTGCCGTCGGCGGGTTCCTTCTACACCTTCTGCAGCCGTTCGCTCGGTAGCCGAGCGGGCTTCTTCACGGGCTGGCTGTACTTTGCAGCGTTCGTCCTGCTGACCGTGGGTCTGTTCACCGCCAATGGCGCGTTCCTGCATTCTTATCTGAAGTCGACGTTCGGCCTGGACATCCCCTTCCTGATCCTGGCCGTCATCATCATCGCCATCGCGATGACGCTGTCCGTCCGCAGCATCCGCACCTCCGTGCGGCTCGACCTAATCCTGCTGGCACTGGAGATGTTCATCTTCACGCTGCTGGCAGTTATTTGCATCGTGCGGGCTGGCAGCGGCAACAGCCTGGCCTACTTCAATCCCACGGCAGCGCCATCAGGCGTCTCGGGCCTTGGCCTGGGCATTGTGTTTGGCTTGCTCTCCTTCATCGGCTTCGAGGCAGCCGCCACGCTGGGAGAGGAAACGGGTAACGCCAAACGCAACGTGCCGCTCGCGGTCCGTGGCTCCCTCATCGGGGTGGGCGCGTTCTTTGTCCTCGTGCTCTACGGCTTGGCCGCAGGCTTCCACCTCAACACAGCCAATGGCTTGAAGGCCTTTCTGGACAGTCCAGCGGCCTTCTCCTCCCTCGCCGAGCGCTACGCGCCGTGGCTCAAGCAGCCGGTCGAGCTCGCAGCCGTGGCCGGTCTGTTCTCCTGCCTGCTCGCGGTCCTCAATACGACCGTTCGCGTGTTGTACGCGATGGCGCGGGAGGGCGTGCTACCGATAGGACTGTCGCGCGTGAACCCGCGCTTCCGCTCGCCGGATGTGGCGATCTACGCGCTGGTGGCGTTCTCGGTGGTCATCGGCATCATCATGTCGGCGTGGATCGGCACCGGCCTGACCGACGTGTACGGCTTCACCGGCTCGCTGGGAACGGTCGCCATCGTGCTGGTCTATGTGCTCGCCAACATCGGCCTCATCAAGTTCTACGCGAAGCAGCCCAACTTCAACGTCCTGCGGCACCTGGTCTTCCCGTCCATCGGCACCCTGGTCTTGCTGTATCCGCTCTACGAGGTCGCTAAGCCCGGCCAGGCGTTTCCCTACAACCTCGTGCCGTATGGCGTGCTCGCCTGGGTCGTGCTCGGATTCATCGTCTACGCCTACCTGCAAAAGACCGCGCCCGACAAGCTTGCAGCCCTTGGTGCCACCATGGCGACCGACGAGATCGACTTCGCGGAGGCTAAGGACCTCAGCCTGTCGACAGGAGACGTGTATCGGGGCATCAAGCCGGACAATCCGTGATCGAAGTTGCGGGAAAGCAGGTCTTCACCGAGCTCGGTGAAATCATCGACCCAGCGCACACAGCGCTGATCCTGGTCGACATGCAACGCGACTTCTGCCTACCTGACGGCGCCTTCGGCGCTTTGGACGTAGACCTGTCGATGTATCCCGCGGCCATGGAAAGGATGGCGGACCTGCTGTCGGCGGCCAGACTGGCGGGCGTGCTGCCGGTCTTCATCCAGATGACCTCCCTGCCGGGGAGGGCGAGTGATTCGCCGGCCCAGATCCGATTCAACCTTCGGCTGCACCAGGACAACCACACGGACCCGCTCCTGTACGCCGTCGACGGCTCGAGGGGCCAGGAATTCGTCCCCGGTCTCGAGCCGGTCGAGGGCGAGGTCGTGGTCAAGAAGTACCGCTCGAGCGGGTTCTGGGGAACCAACCTCGACCTCGTCCTGCGCAGCAACGGCATCACCTCGGTCGTCATGGCCGGCTGCACAACCGAGGGCTGCCTGGAATCGACCGCACGCGACGCCATGTTCAACGACTACTACGTCGTCATCGCCACCGATGCGGTGGCCAGTGACGACCGCAAGCAGCACGAAGCGTCGCTGTTCCTCATGGCCCACCGCTTCGACCTGGCGACGAGCGAGCAGCTACGCCAACTCTGGACCGCGTGACTGCTCGACCACCCCTTCCGACCCCACCAGGAGCTGTGAGTCCATGACCAACAAGAAGCTGACCGACAAGATCGCGCTGGTCACGGGAAGTGCCCGGGGGATCGGTGGCGAGATCGCCATCGCCTTCGCCCAGGCTGGCGCCGACGTCGTCGTCGCGGACCTGTTGGATGAGTCCGTGGCCGCTCCGGTTCTGTCGGCTATCGAGCAGGCCGGCCGACGATCCCTGTTCGTCCGCACGGACGTCTCGGACGCCCAGCAGGTGCAGGACCTGGTCGCCGCAGCCCGCGCGGAGTTCGGCCGCATCGACATCCTGGTCAACAACGCCGGGGTCGTCAGCCAGGTCAAGTTCGACGAGCTCGAGGTCGCCGAGTGGGACCGCGTCCTGTCGATCAACCTGCGCGGGGTGTTCCTGGGCTGCCGTTACGTCCTGCCCGAGATGCTGGAGCGTGGAAGCGGAAAGATCATCAACGTGGCCTCGCAGCTCGGTCAGATCGGCGGGCTGGAGATGGTGCACTACAGCGCCAGCAAAGCCGGCGTTATCGGTCTGACCAAGGCGCTCGCCCGGGAGGTGTCCGCCCGAGGAGTGCATGTCAACGCGATCGCGCCTGGCCCGATCCTCACCGACATGATGGCGGAAGAGACTGAGGAGTGGGCGGCCAAGAAGTTGGCTGAGCTACCTATGGAACGCTTCGGCCAGCCGCAGGAGGTGGCACCGACCGCGGTCTTCCTCGCCTCCGATGACTCCTCGTACTTTGTCGGTCAAACCCTGTGTCCCAATGGTGGGGACGTCATGCTTTAGGAAAGGACCTCCATGTTCGAGCTTGAAGGACGAGTTGCCCTCATTACTGGCGCTGCATCGGGGATCGGTGCGGCGACCGCGCGTGTGTTCGCTGAGGCGGGGGCGTCGGTGGCGCTTGCCTGGTTCCCCGGCGATGACCACGACGTCGAACCGGTGCGGGCCGCTGTGGAGGCGACCGGCGCCCGGTGCATCGTGGCCGAGGTCGACGTCCGCGACCCTGCGGAGGTGGACGCTGCCGTCGGGCGGGCGGTCGCCGAGCTTGGCAGCATTGACATCGTCGTGGCCAACGCCGGCATCGCCCGCAAGGTCGAGCTCGAGGACCTGGACGATGAGGCATGGAAGCTCGTTCTCGACGTTGATCTGAACGGGGCCTGGCGGTGCTTTCGCGCCGCTCTGCCGCACATGCGAGGGGCGGGCTACGGCCGGTTGCTGGCGACGTCTTCGATTGCGGGAACCGTCCAGGCCTGGCCCCAGCACCCGCACTACGCTGCGGCCAAGGCCGGACTGGTCGGGCTGATGCAGACGCTGGCGGTTGAGTACGGACCGGACGGCATCACGGCCAATGCGGTCGCGCCCGGCGTGATCGACACCCCTCAGGCGAACGACCCCATCAACTCGCTGGGCCCCGAGGGTGTGCGAGCGGTTGCCGCGAAGGTGCCGGCCAGGCGCGTTGGCGTGCCTGAAGACATCGCCTACCTGTATCAGTTCCTCGCCAGCGAGCAGGCGTCGTACATCAGCGGTCAGCTGATCGTCGTCGACGGCGCACGCTATCTATCCGGCCTGGACTGACCCCGTTGCTGTGCTTCTCCCGAACCCCGTCCGGCTCCCGCTGGCCGGTGAGCAACCCCGCCCGTCGTCAACCCAAAATGGAGAGCTCATGAGCGACGTTCCGTTCTTCCGGCGCACCGACTCCAAGGTGGCCGGGCCGCCCCGGGAGCTGGTGGGCTATGGCGAACACCCCCCAATGGTGCGATGGCAGGGGGATGCCAAGGTCGCGGTGCAGTTTGTCGTGAACTATGAGGAGGGTTCTGAGAAGACCTACGCGATGCGCGATGACGAGAACGACGGCCTGTACGAGCTGCCGTTCGCGGTGGAGGGCCAACGCGACCTCGCGGTCGAGTCCATGTATGAGTACGGCTCGCGTGCCGGCATCTGGCGGCTGTTCCGGATCTTCGACAATGCTGGCATTCCCGTGACGTTCTTTGCGGCGGCAGTTGCGCTCGAGCGCAACCCTGCGGTCGCGGTCAAGCTGGCGCTGCGTGGGGATGAGGCCGCCGGTCACGGCTTTCGCTGGAGCAACCATTTTGAGATGAACCGGGATGAGGAGCGGGAAGCGATCCGGCTCGCCATCGAGTCAATCGCCACGACGACCGGCACGCGCCCGACGGGTTGGTACTGCCGGGAGATGAGCGTTAACACTCGCGAGCTGGTCGTGGAGGAGGGCGGCTTCGTCTACGACTCGGACAATTACAGCGACGATTTACCGTACTGGACGAAGATCTCGGACCGGTCCCACCTGGTCGTCCCGTACTCGCTGGTCGTGAACGATGCCCGCTACATCGTGGGGACCGGCTACAGCAACCCGGACGACTTCGTACGCACCGCCTCGACCTGCCTGGACCGGTTGCGCAACGACGGGGACGACGCGGGCCGGATGATGTCGGTCGGCATCCACCCGCGGGTCAGCGGCAACCCGGCGCGGTCCGACGGCCTGGCCCGTTTCATCGAGTACGCGCAGTCGTTCGAGGACGTGGCCATCATGCGCCGTATCGACGTCGCTGAGGACTTTGCCCGTCAGCACCCGGCGTCGGCTGCCCTCGGCGGCTAGCTGTCATGCTGGAGGGAAGCGGGCCCGGTACACGGCCCGTAGGCAGTTTTCAGTAGGAGGACCATGCGCATCGGGCTCGCCCAGACCAACCCGCGCCTCGGGGATGTGCCGGGGAACCTCGACGAGGTTCTGGTGCTGCTCGCGCGCGCGCGGGGGCTCGGTTGCGACCTGGTGGTCTTCCCAGAATGTGCGCTCTCGGGCTACCTGTTCGAGGATCGGGTGGCTGCGACCGCCGCCGCGGTCACGGTGCCCGGCCCCGAAATGACGCGGCTGCTCGGGGCTTGCGGGAGCCTGCGGGTCCACTGCGTGCTGGGTCTGCTGGAGCAGCGTGACGGGTTGCTCTGGAACAGCTCGCGGCTGATCGGCCCGGAGGGGATCGTCGGCTGCTACGACAAGACCCACATCCCGCAGCTCGGCGTCGACCGGTTCGTGGAGCCGGGACAAGGGCCGTATGCCGTGCACGACACCCCGCTCGGTCGGATCGGGCTGCAGATCTGCTACGACTGGCGGTTCCCCGAGGTGACCCGCTCGCTCGCCCTTCAGGGTGCCGAACTGGTCGCCATGCCCACCTGCTCGCCGTCGTCATCGCGGGAGCTTGCGGACCACCTACCGCGGACGCGCGCCGTCGAGAACGCCATCTTTTTTGCGATGGCTAACCGCGTCGGCGTGGAGGGCCAAGTCACCTTCCTCGGTCACAGCCAGGTGGTCGGTCCCGGCGGCGACCGGCTCGTTCGAGGTGATGAATCGGAGGCGCTGCTGGTCTGCGATCTGGACTTGGCGCAGGCGCGCGCCAAGAATCGGGAGCAGGGGGACGGCCTGTACCGGTTGGACATCATGAACGAGCGGCGCCCCGAGCTGTACACGCCCTAGTCCGACGACGAAGTAGGAGCAAGCCGATGGAGCCGTACGAGGTCCTGTTTGAGCACGACGGCGTGAGCGTGTCGCGCAGCCCGTGGGGGCCGGAGGACAATATAGGGCGGCTCAACCTGATGACGGCCCAGAGCCGAGCCGGGGCCCTG
>JAYUBO010000328.1:0-2091 GCA_043740815.1 Frankiales bacterium
ACCCGGGTTCAGCGGGCGGCTCGGCGTCGAGCCGACGGCGGCGGACCCACTTCGCTCAGCGGCTCGGCGGCGGCGTCGATCGCCTTCAGCGAGGCAAGCACGGCGTCCAGCGAGCGCGCAGGGTAGAAGCCGGGAAGGGTCTTCAACAGCACCTGTCCATAGCGGGCGGTCGCCAACCTGGGGTCCAGCACCACGACGACCCCACGGTCGGTGGTGGAGCGGATCAGCCGGCCCGCGCCCTGTGCAAGCAGGACCGCTGCCGGGGGCAGGGTGACGTCCATGAACCCGCTTTCACCGGCCTCGGCGAGCCGTGCCTTCATCAACGGGTCGTCGACGTGCGGGAAGGGGATCCGATCCAGGATCACCAGCTGGCAGGCCGATCCGGGCACGTCGACGCCCTGCCAGAACGACCGGGTCCCGAACAGGCAGGTCCGCGCGTCGCTGGCGAACCGGTGCGTCAGGGCACCCGGCGTGTCCTCCCCCTGCAGCAGCACGGGTACGTCGGTCCTCTCCCGCACGGCCGCCGCCGCGCGGCCCGCCGCGGCCGTGGAGGAGAACAGCGCCAGTGTGCGCCCGCCAGCCGCCTCCACGAGGGTCGCGCACAGGTCGTCGACGGCGGCCTGCCAGGCGACGCCCTGCTTGCCCGGGTCCGGCAGGTCCCTCGCGATGTAGAGCTGTGCTTGGCGGGCGTAGTCGAAGGGGCTGCCCACATCGAGGTAACTCCAGCGGGCCGGTGGGTCCTGCTGGGCAAGAACCTCCTCCACCGCTTCGTGATCGCGCGGCGTGGGCGCCTTCACGCCGTACTCGGTGCCGGCCATCCAGGTCAGGCCGAGCTCACGCGCGGTGTGCCGAAAAGAGCCGCCGAGGGTCAGCGTCGCCGAGGTGGCGATGACGGTGACCTCGCCGAACAACCCGCTGGCGAGGGCGGCACCGACGTGGAGCGGGGACACCCGCAGCGCCCGCTCCTGGGTCGCGTAGACAGCCGACCTCGTGCCCGGTTCCCGCAGCTCAGCGGCAGCCTCAGCCACCTCCGCCAGGCCCTGTTTGACCCGCTCGCGGCGCGCCTGCTCCAGCTCGTCGGTGCCGTCAGTGCTGCCGGTGGCCTTGGCGACCTCCGCGGCGGCGGTCCCGCAGGCGTTCTCGACCAGGACGAGGGCGTTGACCAGTTGCTCCGGGAGAGCGGGAATCCAGCCCGGCAGCAGGCCCTGCAGCACCCCCTCGAGGACGGCGTGCGCGTCCTCGAGCCGTTCGTGGGTGGAGGCGCCGACGTACTCCTTGGCGGCGGCGGCGGCGCGGCGTACGGCAGGTGCGCTCAGCTCGTGGGTCAGGGCGTCGGTGGCCGAGGAGGCGAACTCGTGGGCCTCGTCGAGGATGACCGCGTCGTGCTCGGGCAGCACCTGCACGCCGGTGAAGGCGTCCAGGGCGAGCAGCGCGTGGTTGGCGACGACGACGTCGGCCTCCTTGGCGTCCTCCCGGGCCAGCTCGGCGAAGCAGTCCACCCGGTCGGGGCACCTGCTCCCGAGACACTCGCGGGCACTGACGCTGACCTGCCGCCACGCGCGGTCATTGACGGGGAACGGCACCTCGTCCCGGTCGCCGGTGCTGGCGGTCGCGGCCCACTCCCGCAGCTGCACGACCTGTTGTCCGATCATCGAAGCCGGCCCGTCCCACAGCTCATCCTGCTCGGGCTCGCGGGCACCTGGGCCGGCGTGCAGCTGCTGCAGGCAGAGGTAGTTCGAGCGCCCCTTCGCGAGTGCGAACGACGGCCGGTGGCCGAGGGCTTTCTCGAGCACCTCGACCAGCCGCGGCAGGTCCTTGTCGACCAGCTGGGCCTGCAGCGCCTTGGTCGCGGTGGCGACGACGACCTTCTTGCCGCTGGCCAGCGCGGGCACCAGGTAGCCCAGGGACTTGCCGGTCCCGGTTCCCGCCTGCACCAGCAGGTGCTCCCTGGTCCGCAGCGCCCTGGCGACGGCCTCCGCCATCACGTGCTGGCCTTCGCGAGCCTGCGCCCCCGGCACCACCGACAGGGCCACGTCCAGCAGCTCCCGAGCCTTCGCGACCACACCGTCACGTTAGTCGCGCAGCGACAGC
>JAYUBO010000329.1:0-4814 GCA_043740815.1 Frankiales bacterium
CCGTCGTTGCCTGGCAACGAGCCGCCGCCGGCCCACAGCACCTCACCGGCGGCCGTCAGCTCGTCCAGTAGAGACGGGACGTAGCCGGCGACCCGCCCCGGCAGGACGAGCGTTTCCAGGGCGGACGCGGGGACCAACGCGCCCTGCAGCTGCTCCACGGCACGTAGCAACCCGTCGACACCCCGGCTGCCGTTGCCGCCGGTGAGGCCCTGCCAGCTCGGCAGGAAGCGCACCAGCGCATCGGGAGGGACGGGCTCGACCTCCTTGCGCAGCTTGGCCAGCGACCGGCGCCGAAGAGACCGCAGAACCTCGGCGTCGCACCACTCGAGGCCGCTCCCGCCGGGCCGGAACTCACCGTGGGCGATCCGGCCGGTGGCACTGAGCCGAGCCAGCGCGGAGTCGACGACGACCACCCCGAGGCCGAAGCGTCGGGCCGCGTCGACCGGGTGGAACGGGCCATGGGTGCGGGCGTAGCGGGAGACCAGGTCGCCCAACGGGTCGCGGACCGGTTCAAGGAAGATCTCCGGCACAGCCACCGGTAGGGCGGTCCCGAGCGCGTCCTGCAGGCGGCCGGCGTCCTCGACGGCAGCCCAACGCTCCTCACCGGCGATGCGCACCCGGATAACCCGGCGCTGGCCTTCGAGCTCGACCAGCCACGCGGCCAGCCCACCTCGCTCGACGGCCTCCTGCGTGGTCAGGTCCCCGAGCACCCGAAGCAGGTCGGCAAGCCCTTCGAGGTCCTTCACGCGACGCTCCGGCGTCAGCCGCTGCACCTCGGCCTCCACCTCACCGAGGGCGTCAGCGTCGATGAGCTCGCGCAGTTCGGCCTGCCCGAGAAGCTCGGCCAGCAGGGCGGAGTCGAGGGACAGCGCCTGGGCGCGGCGCTCGGCGAGGGGCGCGTCCCCCTCGTACATGAAGGCTCCGAGGTAGCCGAACAGCAGGGACCTCGCGAACGGGGACGGCTGCTGCGTCTCGACCTCGACGAACCGGACCTTGCGGCCCTGCACGTCCTTCATCAGCTCGACCAGGCCGGGCACGTCGAACACGTCCTGCAGGACCTCGCGCATCGTCTCGAGGACAACCGGGAAGGTGCCGTACTGCGACGCGACCCCGAGCAGCTGGGCTGCCCTTTGTCGCTGCTGCCACAGCGGAGTACGACGGGTGGGGTTACGGCGGGGGAGCAGCAGGGCACGCGCGGCGCACTCGCGAAAGCGCGCCGCGAACAGCGCCGAGCCGCCGACCTCGAGCTGCACCAGTGCCTCGACCTCTTCAGGCTCGAAGACGGCGGCAGACCCGTTGGGCATCTCCTCCGTCTCGGGCAGCCGCAGGACGATGCCGTCGTCGGAGTGCATCGACTGCACATCGGTGCCGTAGGTCTCGCGCAACCGTGCGGTCAGCACCATCGACCACGGCTGGTTGACCTGGGCGCCGAACGGCGAGTGGATCACCAGGCGCCAGTCGCCGAGCTCATCGCGGAACTTCTCGACCAGGATGGTCCGATCGTCCGGCAGGACCCCGGTCGCTTCGCGCTGCTCGGACAGGTAGGCCAGCAGGTTGCGGGCGGCGCTGGCGTCGAGGCCGGCGACATCCAGGCGGTCCTCGGCGTCCTGCGGCGACAGGGCCTGCACCTCGCGCAGGAAGCGGCCCAGGGCCCGGCCGAGCTCCAGCGGCCGTCCGGGCGCATCGCCGTGCCAGTAGGGCATCCGACCCGGCTGGCCGGGTGCCGGGGTGACGAGGACCTGGTCGTGGCTGATGTCCTCGATCCGCCAGGCGCTCGACCCCAGCAGGAACACGTCGCCGACCCGCGACTCGTAGACCATCTCCTCATCGAGCTCGCCGACGCGCGACTTGCGCTCTCCGACCAGGAACACCCCGAACATCCCGCGGTCGGGGATGGTGCCACCGCTGGTGACCGCAAGTCGTTGCGCCCCAGGCCTTCCGGCCAGGACGCCGGTGACTCGGTCCCACGTGATGCGCGGCCGGAGCTCGGCGAACTCATCGCTGGGGTAGCGGCCGCTGAGCATGTCCAGAGTCGCCTCCAGCACGCTCTGCGGAAGGCCCGCGAACGGTGCAGCACGACGGACGACGGCGGCTAGCTCGTCGACCGTCCATGACTCCATTGCGCACATGGCGACGATCTGCTGGGCGAGGACGTCGAGCGGGTTGCGCGGGTAGCGCGTCGCCTCGATCCCACCGGTCACCATCTGCTCGGCCACCACCGCGCACTGCACAAGATCCCCGCGGTACTTGGGAAGCACGACACCTCGGGACACCGCACCGACCTGATGGCCCGCCCGCCCGATCCGCTGCAGGCCGCTCGCCACCGACGGTGGCGACTCCACCTGGATCACCAGGTCGACTGCGCCCATGTCGATCCCCAGCTCCAGTGAGGAGGTCGCGACGACAGCCGGAAGACGGCCGGCCTTCAGGGCCTCCTCGATCAGCGAGCGCTGCTCCCGCGAGACCGACCCGTGGTGGGCACGGGCGATCTCGACGGTTCCCTCACTGGGCATGCCGTTGCCCCACGGCACCGAGGGACGGCCGACACCACCCTGCCCCGGGTGGTCGGCGGGGAAGGCACCGGACGCGTCGCTGTCGCCGTAGGCACGGGTGGTGGCGATCTCGTTGAGCCGGGAGGTGAGCCGCTCGGCGAGGCGCCGAGAGTTGCAGAACACGATCGTCGAGCGGTGCTGCTCGACCAGGTCGACGATGCGCTCCTCGACGGCCGGCCAGATCGAGGCGCGTGGCTCGGCGCCGGCCGCGGACCCGCTCACCGGGCCGGTGGTCTCCCCGAGGGCCGACATGTCCTCGACGGGCACCTCGACGGAGACCTCGATCGTCTTTCTCGCCACCGGCTGTACGACGGTGACGTCGCGGGCGCCCCCGAGGAAGCGGGCCACCTCGTCGATCGGGCGGACCGTCGCGGACAGGCCGATCCGCTGAGCTGGCTTGTCCAGCAGGGCATCCAGGCGTTCGAGGCTGAGCGCGAGGTGGGCGCCGCGCTTGGTACCGGAGACGGCGTGGACCTCGTCCACGATGACTGTCTCCACGCCGCGCAGGGACTCGCGGGCGGCACTGGTCAGGACGAGGAACAGCGACTCCGGGGTGGTGATGAAGATGTCCGGTGGCGTGCGCGCGAAGGCCCTGCGCTCGCCGGCCGGGGTGTCACCGGACCGGGTGCCGACGAGGATGTCGGGGACGGGCAGGTCCAGGCGCTGGGCGGCTTGGCGGATACCGGTCAAGGGTGCTCGCAGGTTGCGCTCGACGTCGACGGCCAGGGCCTTGAGCGGCGAGACGTAGAGCACCCGGCACCGCCGCCTCGGATCCTCCGGCGGCGGGGAACAGGCAAGGCGGTCCAGGGACCACAGGAACGCCGACAGCGTCTTGCCCGAGCCGGTCGGGGCGACGACCAGGGTGTCCGCGCCTCGCGAGATCGCCTCCCACGCGCCCTCCTGGGCGTCGGTGGGCGCGGCAAAGGCACCCGTGAACCAGGCACGGGTCGCGGCGGAGAAGCGGTCGAGAGCCATCTGGGGTCATCGTTGCAGCCCGCACTGACCGGCGCGCCCCAGGAGCCGGCGTCAGGAGAAGGGCCGCTCGCTCCGGCCGGCAACCCGTGTCGGTTGCCCGGGCCGGTCCGCGACATCCAGGCAGGCAGCCCGCGGCTGCTCGAGCAGGGCCTGCCCGTCGAGGGCGACCCGTCGTCGTTCGACGGGGCGTCCCACGTGCCGGGCCAGCACCACCATGGACGTCGGGGCGGGCAGGGCGAGCACCGCAGGGCAGCCGGTCCGCAAGTGGACCGTCATCGTCTGGTTGTACGACGAGGCCTGCGTTCCCACCTCGACGTACCAGGGGTCGCCCAGGTCGACCGACAGCAGCACGAAGGGTGTGCCGTCCCGAGTGTTGACCTGCGCGAGGGCAGACCAGCTGACTGCGGGGGATTGCTCCACCTCCCGCCAGGACAGCCCTACGGTCTGCGCAGCCAGCCACAGCGCGGGGTGGGCCGTGACCGTCGTGCCTGCGGGCGGGTGCGGCGTACCGGAGCGAGTGTTCTCGCCGTACCCCTTGAGGTGCAGGGTGAGCACGAGCAGGGCCAGCAGCGCGGTGGTCGCGAGCACGGGGTGATGGGCGCGATCGTCCGCGCCGATCACGTCGGCGGACCTGGGCACCACGGGGCCCTCCACCTCACGAGCGTAGGCCCGTCAGACTGTGCCTGTGAACCCCTATCCGGCGCACTGGGAAGCCGACGTCGTCCTGACCGACGGCGGCACGGTCCACCTGCGCCCGATCACGCCGCAGGACGCCGAGCGGTTGCGCGCCATGCACAGCCGGCTGTCGACCGACACGATCTACCTGAGGTTCTTCTCGTTCGTGCGGACACTGCCCGCCCGTGACGTCGAGCGGCTCACCACCGTCGACCACGACGAGCGGGTCGCCTTCGTTGCGCTGCTCCGCGGCGACATGCTGGGCGTCGTCCGCTACGACAGGACACCCGGTACGACGCAGGCGGAGGTGGCCGTCGTCGTCGAGGACGCCCACCAGGGACGTGGGCTCGGACCGCTGCTGCTGGAGCACCTGGCTGCCGCCGGCGAGGAGCGGGGGATAGACCGGTTCGTTGCGAACGTGCTCCCCAGCAACCGCAGGATGATCGAGGTCTTCCGGTCGGCCGGCTTCGAAGTCGAGCGGCACCTCGCGGATGGGGTCGTGGAGTTGACCTACCCGATCCGGCGCACCGAGGCCTCGGTGTCGGTGAGCCGTGCCCGCGAGCACCGGGCCGAGGCGCGCAGTGTCGCCCGGCTCCTCGCGCCACAGGCGGT
>JAYUBO010000330.1:0-5047 GCA_043740815.1 Frankiales bacterium
GGTGGCGACGGGTCCGCCGGCGACCAGGTTGACGCGGACGCCACGCGGCCCGAGCTCGCGGGCCAACGACCGGGCGGTGGCGGCCAAGGCCGCGTGCGAGACCTGGAGCCAGTCCGGGTCGCCCCAGACCTGGGAGCTGTCCTGGGTCAGACCGACGATGACAGATCCCTTGACCAGCAGGGGGTCCAGCGCATGCGCGACCGCCGCCAACGACCAGGCGGTCACCGCGAACACCTGGCTGGCAAGGGCCCAAGGCGTCCCCGCGAAGGTGGTCGCTTCGAAGCCCTCCGGCAGGTAGCCCAGGGCATGCACGACCCCGTCGACCCGGTCCCAGCCGGCCTCGCGGACCGCGTCGGCAAGCGCGTCGAGATCCTGCTGGAGGGTGACGTCGAGCTCGAGCACCGGCTCGGCAACGCCGAGCCGCGGCGCGACCCGGGAGGTGATCCGGTGGGCCCGGCAGACGGGCGAGGTCAGCAGCACCTCGGCTCCCTCGGCGAGGGCCAGCCGGACAACAGCACTGGCCAGGCTCGCCTCGGTCAGGACCCCTGTCACGACCACCCGGCGCCCAGCGAGCAGGCTCACGACAGGGGACCCCCGGCGAACTTGGACGTCACGAGGTCCACGAAGGTCCCAAGGTGCCTGGTGCCCGCGATCTCGTCCTCGGGCAACACGATCCCGAGTGCGTCCTCGACCGCCATGGCGAACTCGATGAGCGCCAGCGAGTCGACACCGAGGTCGTCGACGAAGGACACCTCCTCGGTGAGCTCCTCGGGCGTCAGGTCGAGCAGCGTGACGGCCTGGTTGCGCACCACCTCCAGGACTGCCGCTCGCTCCACCCGCACGACAGTAGTCAGCCCTGCGAGCGGTCGCGCACGCCCGTGGACTCCGCCGCTGCCAGCGCAATCCGGTCGAGCTTTCCGTTGGCGTTGCGAGGAAGGGCGTCCAGCACCAGCAACGGCCGGGGGACGGCATGTGCGCCGAGCGCCTCCTGCACGCAGCGACGCAGCGCGGGCACGTCGACCGTGACGCCGGGAAGGGCGACGACGGCGGCCGCGACGTTCTGCCCGGCGACCGTCGACGGCACCGCGAACGCTCCCGCGTCGGCGAGCTGCCCGCTTCTCATCAGGGCCCGCTCGACCTCCTGCGGATAGATGTTGACCCCGCCACGCACGACCAGGTCGACGGCCCGACCCGCCATCGTGAGGTAGCCGTCGGCGTCGAGCCATCCCAGGTCGCCGGTCCGCAGCCACCCGTCCGCAGTCAGACGCAGCCGCTCGGCGTCACCCCAGTAGCCCGGGGTCACCACCGGCGACCTGACCCAGACCTCCCCGACCTCGCCCGCCGCCATGGCCCGGTCGCTTGCGTCCACGACCCTCAGCTCGGCGTAGCGGACGGCTCGGCCGACGGTTCCCGGACGGTCGACGCCGTCGGGCAGGTGCGTCACCGGGGCGCACGTCTCGGACAGGGCGTAGACGTCGTGCAGCTCGATCTGCGGCAGGACGGCCCGCACCCGGTCGAGCGTCCCGGCGGGGGCTGGAGCTCCGCCGTACACCGCGAGCCGCACGCCGGTGAGGGTCGCGAAGCCGTCGCAGCGCAGCAGGCCCTCCCAGATGCTCGGCACCACGTCCAGCCAGGTGACCTCGTGCGCGCGGGCGGTCGCCACCAGCAGTGGCGCCGAGTAGTCGGCCATGGTCACTGCCGACCCGCCGCTGTGCATCGCTGGGGCGAGCTGGGTGAGGTGCCCGGACACCCAGCCGAAAGGCAGGTGGATCGCCGTCCGGTCCTGCGGACCCAGTCCCAGGGCCGCGGCGTAGAACTCGGCGGCGTGACCCGCCATCCGCCCGGTGACGCGTACCGCCTTGGGCCGGCCCGTCGTGCCGCTGGTGGGGATCAGCATGTACGTCGTGTCCTCGGCCGGCAGCTCCCGGCTCTGATCCCACGGTTGCGGGCTACTCAGCAAAACCCCTGCCGCATCGGCCATCTCCAGCCCATCGAGGGTCCCTGCCAGCTCGGGCTGCGCAAGCAGAATTGCCGGGCCCACCAGGTCGAGCAGCTGATGGTGCCGCGCGCTGGGGGCATCGACCGGCAGCCCGACGAAGACCAGTCCGGCCCGGGCGCAGGACCAGATGGCGACGGCGCTCTCGAGCCCGTTGCGGGCGAGCACCGCGACCCGGTCCCCTGCGCTGAGCCCCCGACCCAGCAGCTGGTCGGCCGCGCCCTCGACCAGGTCCGCGAACTGCGCGTAGGTCACCGTGCGACCCAGGGCGGGGTCCACCAGCAGGACCCGCTCGGGCCAGGCCGTGCTCGCGGTATCGAGGATCTCGATGATCGAGGTCGGCCTGGCGCCGCGAACCCCCGGGGTCATGCGCGCAGGGCCTCCAGGGTGGCAGCGCGGATGCCCGCGGCCTGGCTGTGCACGAGCTGGAACGCCGCGGCGCGGAGCAGTCGCTGGGCCGGGTCGGCCAGGTCCATGCCCTGCCCGCCGCGAGCCGTCAGCAGGGCGGTGGCCGACTCGATGCCCAGCAGCAGGGCCTTCGCGCGCGCCGCGAGCCGGTCGTCGTTGCGTTCGTTAAAGGGAGCATTGTCGAGGAGGTCGTAGGCGGTGGCCCGGACCGCAAGGACCCGCTGCCTCAACGCCGCCGCCGTCTCCGGGGAGCGGGCCTCGAGCAGGTCCAGCGCCGCCAGAGCGATCCCGAAGGTCGACGGCTGCACATTGGTGTTGGCGGAGGCGTCAACGGCGAAGAAGTCCTTGTAGGGCAGCAGGTTCAGAATCTGAGAGGCCTCCATCCGTAGCCCGTCGAACGCGAGCGCGTGGGTAGCTGTGCCCCCCATCGCGGCCAGGTCCAGCAGCCCGGTGCTGCGCAGGCCCGACCCCTCACGGGCGGGCACCAGGCCGAAGACGACCTCGTCGGTCTCACGGACGACAGCGCCGACGACGAGCACGTCGACCAGCCCCCACCCGGTGCACCACGGCTGGGTGCCGGTCAGGACGTAGGCGTCACCGTCTCGCTCGGCGAAGATGCTCGGCTTGGGCGTGCGGACGTGGCTGTAGGAGACCCCGCCCTGCACCGCCCCGCTGACCAGGTCGGCCAGGTAGGTCTCCCGGAGCGCCTCGTTGACGGTGCTCGCGACCATCTTCAGGACCGGGCCGTGCTGGAACCACACGAACCACAGGTCCGGGCTGGCCCCGGCCAACAGCTCGATGACGGCCCGCTGCTCGTCGGTGCCGGCGCCCCCGAGCTCGACCGGGGCGTAGGTCGCGTAGAGCCCCGCCGCCGCCAGGCGCGCAGTGTCGGCGCGGGTGACCCCTTCCCGCTCGAGCCGGCCCGCGTCGGCGACCAGCGCGTCCCGAAGGCCGGTGGCGCGGGCGAGCAGCGCGCCGGGGACAGGGGGTGCGGTCTGGCTGGGAGCGGAGGTCACCTCAATAACGGTAACCGCCACCAGGCAACAGGGCGCGTCAGGGAGCGAGCACGATCGAGCCGTTGTGGCCGCCGAACCCGAAGCTGTTGCTCACGGTGGGGCCAGGCTCCCAGGGTCGTGGCGCGAGCACCACGTCGACCTCCAGGGCCGGGTCGACCTCGGTAGTGCCCATCGTCGGGGGCAGCTCGCGGTGGTGGAACGACAGGAGCACAGCCACTGCCTCCAGAGCGCCGGCTGCGCCCAGGCCGTGTCCGGTCACGCCCTTGATCGACGTGACCGGCACGGCGCCCGGACCGAAGACAGTGGCAACGGCCTGCGCCTCGGCCTGGTCGTTCAGAGGCGTCGAGGTGCCATGGGCGTTGACGTGCCGGACCTCGGCCGGGGTGAGCCCGGCGTCGTCGAGGGCCAGCCGCATGCAGGCGGCAGCGCCCACCCCACCCGGGCTGGGAGCCGTGATGTGGTGGGCGTCGCAGGTCGAGGCGGTGCCCACGATCTCGCCGTACACGTGGGCGCCCCGGGCGAGGGCCTGCTCGCGCTCCTCCAGGAGCAGCACGCCGGCCCCCTCGGACAGGCAGAAGCCATCTCGGCCGGTGTCGAAGGGGCGGCTGAGCCCGGTCTCGGACAGTGCGGTCATCTTGGTGAACGCCCCGACGGTCACCCCGTTGATCGAGGCCTCGGCACCGCCGGCGAGCACGACGTCGCAACGCCCGTCGAAGATCATCCGGGCACCGGCGCCGACGCTGTGCGTGCCCGCAGCGCACGCGGTCGTGAGCGTCTCGCACGGGCCACGCCAACCCAGGCGGAGGCTGACGGAGGCGGCGCCCGCATTGGGCATCACCATCGGGATCGTGAACGGCGAGATGCGGCCCGGCCCACGCTCCTCCAGCACCCCGCACTGCACCTGGAAGGTGTTGATCCCGCCGATCCCGGTCCCCAGGCTGACCCCGGCGCGGTCCGGGTCGACGTCGGGAAGACCGCCGGTGATCGCCATCTCGGCGGCAGCGATCGCGAAGTGCGTGAAACGGTCGTGGTGGCGCTGCTCCTTCGCGGACAGCCACGGGCCGGCGTCGAAGTCGTCGATGGTGCGGACGCGGCGGCTCGGCGGCTCGGTCTGCAGGCCCTTCCAGAACGCCTCGAGACCGATACCGGCCGGAGACACCACGCCGATGCCGGTGACGACGACGCGGCGCGGGGGCGGATAGGCCTTCACGCCGGCGAGCCTACGTCCGGGACCCGGCAGCAGGTGGGGCAGGATCGGCGGGTGCGTACCGCTCTCGTGTTCCCCGGGCAGGGCTCACAGCGAGCCGGGATGGGCGCAGCGTGGACCTCGACCCCCGGCTGGTCCCTTGTCGCCGAAGCCTCCAAAGCTCTCGACCGCGACCTGTCGTGGTTACTGCTGGAGGCCGACGCCGAGCAGCTACGCCAGACAAGACAGGCCCAGGTCGCGACCTTCCTGGTCTCCCTGCTGGCACTGCGAGCCCTCCCGCCGCTGCTCATGAGCGAGGTCACCGTGGTGGCCGGTCACTCCCTCGGGGAGTACACGGCGCTGGTCGCCGCCGGGGTCCTGTCCGAGGCCGACGGCCTCCGGCTGGTGGCTGAGCGGGGAGAGGCCATGCAGGCGGCCGCC
>JAYUBO010000331.1:0-4083 GCA_043740815.1 Frankiales bacterium
CTGACGCCGCGAATCGCTAGCTCCCACGCCCGGCGTGCTGAATCCCGGGCGGGACGTCGTGCAACGCGGGGGAGTAGAGCAGGGCACTACCGTCGTGACACGTTGACTGCCCCGAGCCCCACGAAAGCAGTGCCGACCCCCGTGCCAGCCGTCCCCCTCCGGATCGCCGTCGTCAGCGCCCACTACCCGCCTGACTTCGTCAGCGGCGGGACCCTCGTGCCCCAACGGCACGCCCGTGCGCTCCGTGACCGCGGCCATGACGTGCGCGTCTACGCGGGGTCCCTGTCGCTGGACGCGCCCGGCGACGAGGTGGATGAGACCGGGCTGCCGATTCGATGGGTGCCGGTGGCCGACGGCATCGGGTGGAGCTCAGCGCTCAACACCGCGAACCCGCGGGTTACCACCGACTTCGCGGCGTGGCTGGCGGAGGTACGGCCCAACGTGGTCCACCTGCATTCGTTGCAGGCGACGGGTGCGGACCTGGTCGGGGTCGCGCGTGCGTCCGGCGCCCGCACGATCGTGACCATGCACGACTTCTGGTGGTCGTGTGCCCGGCAGTTCCTGGTGGACAAGGGCCTGCGGCCCTGCAGCCTGGTTGTCCAGGCCGGCGTCTGCGGATGTGAGGTTGACCGCCCGTGGCTCGACGCCCGCAACGCACAACTGACGCAGGCCCTTGCCCACGCCGACGTCGTGTGCGTCCCGTCCGCCATTGCCCGCGACGTCGCGGCGGCCAACGGGCTCGCCCCCCGCGCCCTCGTCGTGGACGAGAACGGGGTACCGCCCCAGCAGGTGGAACGGTCCGCGCCGTCCGACGGTCCGGTTCGCTTCCTGTTCGCCGGTGGTGTCAACCCCCTCAAGGGCGTCGACGTGCTGCTCGAGGCTGCCGATCTGCTGTCTCCGGGTAGCTGGAGCCTCACGACCTACGGCGCCGAGGACCGCGCGCCGCACCCCGGGCCGGTGGTCTTCGCTCCCGCGTACAACCCCGCCGACCTGACCACGGTACTGCGCGCCCACGACGTCCTAGTCGTCCCGTCGCTGATGCGCGAGTCCTTCTCCCTCCTCACTAGGGAGGCACTGCTGCACGGCCTCACGGTCATCACGAGCGACTCGCTCGGCCCTGAGGAGGTCGTGGTGCATGGCGTCAACGGCCTGGTTGTCACCACCGGACGGGCGGCTGACTTGGCCGACGCGATGCGGACGCTCGTCCAGGACCGGGCGCTGCTGAACCGGCTGAGGACCGCGCCCGTGCCGGTGGTCCGATCCCTAGAGGACCAGGTCTGCGGCCTGGAGGTGCTCTACACCCAAGAGCTCCCCCCCGCGTCGGCGTCAACGGTCAGCGACGTCCTGTTTATATGCGGCATCGAGGGCGCACCGTTGCGCTACCGAGCCCGACTGCCTGCGGAAGCCCTTGCCCTGCAAGGGATCCGTAGCGAGGTGCGCCACTATCGCGACCCTGACCTGACGGAGCTGACCCAGCGGGCGGATGCAGTGGTGATGTACCGGGTCCCTGCCACGCCGCAGGTCCTGGCCCTCATCGCTCAGGTACCGGAGCACGTACCGGTGCTGTTCGACGTGGACGACCTCATCGTCGACCCGTCGCTGGCCGAGGAGATCCCTGCGCTCCGCGTCCTGCCCGAGCTGGAGGCGGGCGTCTGGGTGCAGGGCATCCACCGCTACCGCACCACGCTGGAGGCGTGTGACGGCTACGTCGGGAGCACCGCCCTGCTCTGCGACCACATCGGGGCCCTCACGGGGCTGCCGACCTACCGGTTCTCCAACGGGGTCGGGCTGGTTACGGCCCGCCGCTCCGACACCGCGTTGCGACGGGAGCGGCGACCCGGGCCTTTGCGGGTGGGTTACCTGTCCGGCAGCACCACCCATGACCGCGACTGGCTGGTGGTGGAAGCTGCTGTCCTCGAGGTTCTCGACCGTCATCGCGAGGCTGAGCTGTGGCTCGTTGGGTACCTCACGCCGACCGCGGCGGTCGAGGCTCTCGGCCCGCGGCTGCACCGCCTGCCGCACCGGGACTGGCGGGACCTGCCTGACCTGCTCCGCGACCTCGACGTGAACCTCGCCCCCTTGGAGCGCGACCTCGGTCAGGGTGGCAGGTTCAACGAGGCCAAGAGCGCCATCAAGGTGCTGGAGGCGGCCCTCGTCCAGACCCCCAGCGTGGCGTCACCTACCCAGCCGTTCCGCGAGGCTGTCCAGGACGGCGTGAACGGGCTGCTCGCGGACAGCCACGACGAGTGGGTGCAGGCGCTGGACTCCCTGCTCTCCTCACCCTCGCTACGTGGCCGCCTGGGCGCGCGGGCGCGCCGGGACACGCTGCTCGAGCTGTCCCCCTACCTGCAGGGTCAGCGGTACGCCGCTCTGCTCGAGCAGGCAAGGCTCACCGGTCGGGCGACGCGGGACTCCGGCTGGGCCGCCGTCACCCTCGATGAACCTGCGATCCGGGGGCAGCTCGAGCCGTACACGGCGGAGCCCGTGCCTGGGCTGACCCGCGTCGAGGTCTACCGGGAGCAGGCGGCCGCCCTCGGGTTCCAGCTGCGTGCTGCATACGCCCGCGGTGGGGTCACCGGGCTCGCGCGGACTGCAGGACGACGCCTGCGCACGCGCCTGCCTGTGCGCCTGCGCTGAGCCATCGGTCGCGCCCGCAACCGGTCCTATGCTGGGCGGATGCGTCGGCCCGGGGACTTGCGTCGACGCGTTCTGGTCGTGACTTCGGACAGCTTCGGTGCGCGGATGGCGGGGCCCGCCATCCGCTGCCTGAAGATCGCCGCGGCGTTGGCCGCCGATGGCGGCGTTGAGGTAGGCGCCGACGTCCACGTGCTGTCGCTAGCCCCTACCTGCGAGTTGTCCGACGAGCGCTTCGTGATCCGGCGTACGGATCTGGCCGGCCTGGCACGGGAGGGGGCGGACTGCGACGTGCTCGTGCTCCAGGGCGACGTCCTTCAGCGCTGTCCCGCCCTGAAGGACAGCAAGGCCGTGATGGTCTGCGACCTCTACGACCCTTTCCACCTCGAGCAGCTGGAGCAGGCCCGGGACCTGCCAGAGCGGACCCGCCGCGACGTCGTCCGCCTCGCCACGATCGCCCTGAACGACCAGCTGCTGCGAGGGGATTTCTTCCTCTGTGCGTCGGACAAGCAACGCGACTTCTGGCTTGGTGCCCTCGCTGCGCTGGGCCGGGTGAACCCTGTGACCTACGACCAGGACCCGACGCTGCGGCGGCTCATCGACGTGGCGCCCTTCGGTATCGACGCGGCGCCACCGGTCCACCGAGGCCCGGTGGCCAAGGGCGTGCTGGCGGGTATCCCTCCGGACGCGGAGCTGCTGCTCTGGGGCGGTGGCGTCTACAACTGGTTCGACCCGGTCTCGCTCGTCGAGGCGGTTCACCTGCTGCGCGAGCGGCGGCCGCGGCTGAGGCTGCTGTTCCTGGGCATGCGTCACCCCAACGCCGACGTCCCGGAGATGAGCGTTGCCCAGGCCCTGCGCCTGCGGTGCGACGAGCTGGACCTGACCGGCACGGTCGTGCACTTCAACGAGCAGTGGGTGGCCTACGAGGACCGGGCGAGCTGGCTGCTCGAGAGCGACGTGGGGGTGACCACGCACCTGGACCACATCGAGACTGCCTTCTCGTTCCGCACCCGGGTCCTCGACTACTTGTGGGCGGGCCTGCCGGTCATCACCACGGCCGGGGACACCCTGGCCGACCTCGTCGAGACCCATGGGTTGGGGCTGACGGTCCCGGCCGGTGACGTCGCCGCGCTGGCCGAGGCAATCGACCGGCTCGTGGGCGACCCCGCGTTGCGGGACTCCTGCCGCGCTGCCGTCGCCGTGCTGGCACCTGAGCTGGCCTGGGACGTCGCGCTGCTCCCGCTCGTCAACTTCTGCCACGCGCCCGTCTATGCCGCGGACCGCGTGGACAACCAGGTCGTCGCGGGCAACAAGCAGCCCCTTCGCGACCCGAGGTCCGGCACCCGGCAGATGCGAAACGACCTGTGGAAGGCCGTCGAGGTCCTGCGCAGCGAGGGACCAGGGGCGGTCGCAGGGCGCTGGGCTTCGCGCGCCCGGCGCTAGCGGACA
>JAYUBO010000332.1:0-2080 GCA_043740815.1 Frankiales bacterium
CGCCGCCGCTGCGACCCTGCGACGCGACAACCGCGCGATCCTCGAGCTGCGGCCCGCCCGGGGAGAGTCCTGATGACTACGGCGCGAGTGCTTCCGCCCCTCGCCAAGCATCGGGTCGCCAAGCTCCCCACGGTCACCGACACCGTGCTCGACAGCGGTCTGAGGGTCCTCGCAGTGCGGCGTCCAGGGGTGCCGCTCGTCGAGCTGCGTCTGCGTGTCCCCTTCGCCGCTCCGTCGGGCAAGAACGGCATGCCACACGTGGCCCGTGCGACCCTGCTCGCCGACACCCTTTTGTCGGGCACCGACCGGCGGGATGCCAAGCAGATCGCCGTCGACCTGCAGAGCCTCGGCGGCCAGCTGTCGGCCAGCACCGACGCCGACCGGCTCGGCTTCGGCGGCTCGGTCCTGAGCGCGGGCCTGCCCGGTCTGCTCCAGCTGCTCGGTGAGCTGCTGACCTCCGCCACCTACCCCAGGCGGGAGGTCGAGGGCGAGCGCGACCGGCTCGTTCAGGAGCTCGCGATCAACCGAAGCTCAGCTGGGGTGGTCGCCCGCGAGGCGCTCATGGCCCGGATGTACGGCGACCACCCGTACGGCGTGGACCTGCCGACCGCAGAGGCTGTCGAGGCCGTCCGACCCAGGCAGCTGAGGGCCCTGCACGAGGCCCGGATCGCCCCGGCCGGCAGCGTGCTGACCCTCGTCGGCGATATCAGCCCGGCCCGGGCGACAGCCCTGGTCGCGAAGGCCCTGGCCGGCTGGACCGCCCAGGTCACGCCGGTCGTGACCCCGCCTGCCCCGCCGCAGGTCGGCCGCACGGCCCTGCTGGTCGACCGTCCCGGGGCGGTGCAGACCACCTTGCGGTTCGGGGGAGCCGCGCCCTCGCGTGAGGACCCGGACTTCGCCGCGGCGGTCCTGGCCAACCTGATCTTTGGGGGCTACTTCAGCTCGCGCTGGGTCGCCAACATCCGCGAGGACAAGGGCTACACCTACAGCCCCCACTCCGGCATCGACCACCCGCCGGCCGGTTCGCGACTCAGCGCGGGCGCCGACGTCGCGACCGGGGTGACAGCGCCCGCCCTGTTGGAGACGCTGTACGAGCTCGGTCGGATGGCCACCGTCCCCGTCGACCAGGCCGAGCTCGACATGGCGCGGCGCTACGCGATCGGGACCCTCGCCCTGGGAACCGCATCCCAGGCCGGCCTGGCCGGTCTGCTGTCGCAGCTGTCCTCGTCGGGCCTGGGGGTGCAATGGCTGCGCGACTACCCCAAGGCGCTCGGGGCAGTCACCGTCGAGGACGTGCTTGCGGCCGGGGCACGCTGGTTCTCGCCGTCGGTGCTGACGCCGGTCTTCGTCGGTGACACCGCTGTGATTGCCGACAGCCTGCGGACCCTGGTCGAGCTCGAGACCGCGTGAGGCCACCCGCCCTCTCGCGGGCCACGGTCGACCGTGACGCAGCCACCCGCGAGTCGCCGGAGGCTCTGGACAGGGCCTGGCAGACGGCTCGCGTGCTCGTCGTCGACGACCAGGCGCGGGCGCTCATGGACGGCACCGAGCTGCTCCTTCTCGATCCTGGCGATGCCCCGGACGGGGACCGGCTCTATCTGGGTGCCAACGACGGTCAGGCCTACTTTGCCGTAGCAGCAGCACTTCCCCGTCGTCTTGGTGCTCAGGCCAAGGGACTTCGTGACGTCGGCGCGCTGCTGTCCGACCGTGACGCAGGGCTGCTCGTGCACGCGGTCGGGCTCGCCAACTGGCACGCCTCCCACCCCCGCTGCCCGCGTTGCGGTGCCCCCACGGCGTCGGCTCGCGGCGGCGCCGTACGCCGCTGTCCCGAGGACGGAAGTGAGCACTTCCCACGTACCGACCCGGCCATGATCGTGCTCGTGACCGACGGTGCGGACCGTTGCGTCCTGGGTCGGCAGGCGATCTGGCCGGCCGGCCGTTACTCGACCCTGGCCGGCTTCGTCGAACCGGGCGAGAGCGCCGAGCAGGCCGTCGTACGGGAGGTCATGGAGGAGACCGGGATCGCCGTGCGTGACGTCGCGTACCAGGGCTCACAGCCCTGGCCGTTCCCGGCCAGCCT
>JAYUBO010000333.1:0-2196 GCA_043740815.1 Frankiales bacterium
GGCCCACAACAAGTTATTACTTTTTTCACGATCAAACGTGGCAGAAATGTGGCGGACTCATGCCCGTTTGCGGCGGTATTCGACAAACGTCTACGAACCAGGATCTGGAAACTATGCCCTCTGACCTGCGGTTATTCAGTTCGCTGACGTTCGCCGGTGTTCGCTGATGGATCGCCGCATCTTCGGGATCGAGAATGAGTACGGCGTGACGTGCACGTTCCGTGGCCAGCGCCGCCTGAGCCCCGATGAGGTCGCCCGCTACCTGTTCCGGCGGGTCGTGAGCTGGGGACGGTCGAGCAACGTGTTCCTGAAGAACGGCGCGCGGCTCTACCTCGACGTGGGTAGTCACCCGGAGTACGCCACGCCCGAGTGCGACAACGTGGTGGACCTCGTGACGCACGACAAGGCGGGGGAGCGGATCCTCGAGGGCCTGCTCGTGGACGCGGAGCGGCGGCTGCGCGAAGAGGGCATCGCCGGCGACATCTACCTGTTCAAGAACAACACCGACAGCGCCGGCAACTCCTACGGCTGCCACGAGAACTACCTCGTCGGCCGGCATGGCGAGTTCAGCCGCCTGGCCGACGTGCTCATCCCGTTCCTGGTGACCCGACAGCTCATCTGCGGCGCCGGGAAGATCCTGCAGACCCCCCGCGGTGCCGTCTTCTGCGTCAGCCAACGGGCTGAGCACATCTGGGAGGGCGTCTCCTCCGCGACGACCCGCTCTCGCCCGATCATCAACACCCGTGACGAGCCGCATGCCGACGCCGAGCGTTTCCGGCGGTTGCACGTCATCGTCGGCGACTCGAACATGAGCGAGACCACGACCCTGCTCAAGGTGGGTACGACAGACCTGGTGCTCAGGATGATCGAGGCGGGCATCGTCATGCGTGACTTGACGCTGGAGAACCCGATTCGGGCGATCCGCGAGGTCAGCCACGACCTGACCGGCCAGAAGAAGGTCAAACTGGCCAACGGCCGCGAGGCCAGCGCCCTGGAGGTGCAGCGCGAGTACTACAGCAAGGCCGCCGACTTCGTCTCGCGACGCGGCGGCGACGAGACCGTCAAGCGGGTGCTCGACCTGTGGGACCGAACCCTCACCGCCATCGAGACCGGTGACCTTTCGCTCGTCGACCGAGAGGTCGACTGGGTCATCAAACACCAGCTCATCGAGCGTTACCGCGCCAAGCACGATATGGCGCTTTCCTCCCCTCGGGTCGCCCAGCTCGACTTGGCCTATCACGACGTCAACCGCAACCGGGGCCTGTACTACCTGCTTGAGCGCAAGAACCTGGTCGAGCGGGCCGCGAACGATGTGCGGATCTTCGAGGCCAAGTCGGTGCCACCCCAGACGACCCGGGCCAAGCTGCGCGGGGAGTTCATCGCCAAAGCGCAAGAGAAGCGCCGGGACTTCACTGTCGACTGGGTGCACTTGAAACTCAACGACCAGGCCCAGCGCACCGTGCTCTGCAAGGACCCGTTCCGCTCCGTCGACGACCGCGTAGAGAAGCTCATCGCCTCCATGTGATCGCAGACGTAGGTAGGGTCGCCGGCATGGAGAAGCCGCTGATCGTGATTCCCGAGGGCGCTGCGCCCACTGACCTCGTCCTCGAGGACCTCACCGTGGGTGACGGCACCGAGGCGGTGTCCGGAACGACCTGCACGATGCAGTACGTCGGGCACGCATGGTCGGACGGCCGGCAGTTCGACGCGAGCTGGGACCGGGGCGAGCCGTTCACCTTCCAGCTCGGCGCGGGGATGGTCATCGGCGGCTGGGACCAAGGCGTTGCCGGGATGAGGATCGGTGGCCGTCGCAGGCTGACCATCCCGCCGCACCTCGGCTACGGCGCCCGCGGTGCCGGTGGCGCGATCAAGCCGCACGAGACCCTCGTCTTCGTCGTCGACCTGCTCGAGGTCCGCTGACCCCGAGGAGCGCATGCGGTCCCTGCCCGGTTGCCGGGGCTGCTCCGAGCGGGTGACCTTGAGCCGAACGGCTCAAGAACAGTTGCCCCGAACGCCGAAGCCCTCTGCAGCACCAGCCGCGACCTCCGTCGCCAGGTGGTGCCCGACAACAGGGGGGTTCCCCGTGCTCCTGACGGACGACCGGCTTGTGGCGGCGATGCGCACCTTCGTCACCGCATCCAACCGGCTCGAGGTCGTGACGACCCGGCCAACCACCGACCTCAACCTGCTCGAGCA
>JAYUBO010000334.1:0-2754 GCA_043740815.1 Frankiales bacterium
TCCTGTACGCCCTGGTCACCGGTCGCTGGCCCGGGGGGGCGACAGTGCAACCCGCTGGCAGCCTCCCCACCAGCCCGCTTGCTGACGGCCATCCCTTGAGCCCGCGCCAGCTCAGGGCGGGGGTGCCACGGGCACTGGACCAGGTCATCACGCGTGGCCTGCTCGCCACCTCCGAGCTGACCCCCACCGACCTGGCTGACGCCGCGGACGATGCCGCGGCGGAGGCCCGCGCGGCCCGCGCGGTCGACAGCGCTCCCAAACCGCCCTCACGGTTGCGCCGCTCCGCGCCCTGGGTCCTGACGCTGCTGCTCCTGAGCGGCGTCGGCGTGGCCGGTTGGCTGCTTGGCTTAGCCGTCGGCGACCTTCCTCGCAAGGCCAACGGCGTCGATGCGATCGTGACGACCACCCAAGCCCCCCGCCCCGGCGTTCCCGCCGCGCCGGCGCTGGACCTGACCCGCTTACCGATCAAGGACTTTGACCCGCAGGGCGACAAGCAGGAAAACCCCGATCAGGTCCGCAACGCCGTCGACGGCATCCCCGACACCACGTGGGCCACGAGCCTCTACAAGACCGCCGCGTTCGGTGGCCTCAAGCAGGGTGTCGGGCTGCTGCTCGACCTCGGCAAGCCGACCGTGCTGCACGCCGTACAGGTCGGCTTCAGCGCCCCTGGCGCCAACGTGGAGCTGCGCGTCTCCCTCGTCCCGCCCTCCGGTGCGACCTCCCTGCAGACGGTCGCCGCTGCCACCGCGGGTGCCCAGGTGGCCACTCTCACGCCCACGCCCGGCACGTCCGCCCGGTACGTCGTCCTCTGGGTCACGCGGCTGCCGAAGGACGGCTCCGGCTACCGCGTCGGCATCTCCGAGCTGCGCATCACCTGAACCACACTCACCCCCCTCCCCCGACGATCTCGTTCTTCTGGTGCCCGACACGCCGCCCGACACCACCATCAGCGGTAGATCAGCCGGCAGTCCAGGGCGGCGAGAAGGGCTAACCTGCTGCCCGTGGCGCACGCACTCGACGAGCAGGACGCAGCGGACCGCGCGCTGCTCGCCGCCCACCTCGGCGGCGACCCGCGTGCCTTCGACGACCTGCTCCGTCGGCACCGCCTGCGCCTGTGGGCGGTCGCCCTGCGCACCCTCGGCGACCCGGAGGAGGCAGCCGACGCCGTGCAGGACGCGTGCCTGTCAGCGTACCGGGGAGCGGGAAACTTCCGGGGGGACGCCAAGGTCACCACCTGGCTGCACCGGATCGTCGTGAACGCCTGCCTGGACCGCGTACGCCGGCGCGCCGTCCGCCCCACCGTCCCCCTCCCCGAGCAGCCCCCGGCCGACCCGCGCGACCGGATAAGCGAGCGGGAGACGTCGCTGGAGGTAGCCAGCGCCCTGGCCGCGCTTCCCGACGAGCAGCGCCTGGCGATCGTCCTGGTCGACCTGCAGGGAATGTCGGTCGACGAGGCCGCCGACCTCCTCAGCATCCCGGCGGGCACCGTGAAGTCGCGCTGCTTTCGCGGCCGCGCTCGCCTCGCGGTCACGCTGGCCTACCTGCGCGAAGGGCCCCCCAGACCGCATCCGCCGCACGGGAACCCAGACCCGGCCGGGTCCGTCCCATCTGTGTCAGCACCGCCCGTGACGTCCAGCCCCGGTACGAACCCCACCCCTGCCCCCGAAGGAGGACCGGCGTGAGCGAGCACCTCGACCTCGATGAGCTTGCCGACGTCCTCGCCGACGGTCCCTACGGCCCCGTCGGCGGGGCCGACACCGGCCACAACACGACAGACCGGGCGGCCCACCTCGCTTCCTGCGCCGGGTGCACCGGACGGCTCGCGGAACTCGAGGTGGCCGTCGGCCACGTCGCGGGTGCGCTGGCGGCGCTGCCCGAGCCGGAGC
Organism: Frankiales bacterium; assembly: GCA_043740815.1. Taxonomy (GTDB): domain Bacteria; phylum Actinomycetota; class Actinomycetes; order Mycobacteriales; family SCTD01; genus RYN-111. The sequence goes on from JAYUBO010000334.1 coordinate 1,887, forward strand.
TCCCAGCTGGCCTCGCCGAGCGCCTCGACGCGGCCCTAGCCGCGGAGCGGGCCGGAGCGGCCACGGACGGGACGGCCCGCCCGAGGGACACCAAAGCGGCCGTTACCGAGGGTGCGAAGCCTTCCGCCGCCACAGCAGACGTCGTCCCCCTGGCCGGACGACGCGGCGGCATCTCCCGCTGGCTCCCCCTCGCTGGCGGGGTCGCGGCGGCAGCGGCCCTGGTCTTCGGCGGCGTGCTGCTTTCCCGTCAGGGCGGCTCCAGCACCTCGACGGCCTCGAAGGCGTCGGCGAGGCTGCTGGTGGCGATCAACAGCACCGGTGCGGCGTACGGCAAGGACGGCAAGGCGCTCGCCGCCGCCCTACCCGCACTGCTGAAAGGCAGCAGCACCGAAGCCTTTGCCGCCAGCTCCGGGTCAGCCGACAGCACGGGCGACACGACTCCAGCGCCCGCCACCGGAAACTCCCCCGCCCCGAAGGCCACCGCTCTGCGCAGCCTGGCCACCCCTCAGGACCCCCTCGCCACGCTGCGTGGCACGGCCGGATTGGCGTCGTGCCTGTCTGGGTTGACGGACCCCGGGGATCCCGGCGTGCCGCTGGCTCTTGACTACGCGTCGTTCGACAAGAAACCGGCGATGATCGTGATCTTGCCGTCAGCGAGGGCCACCAAGGTCGACGTCTACGTCGTGGGCGCCGGCTGCGTCGCCAAGGACTCACAGCTGCTGTACTTCACGCGCTTGCCCAAGCCCCAGCCCTGAGCACGCACGTTGTCGTGACCGGCCGGCGGGTCGCACCTCGCCATGTTAGGGATCTTTAAGAAGACGCTAACGACCAGCCCGGGGCGGTCCACAGCCAAGCCGCCCCGGCGGCA
>JAYUBO010000335.1:0-3432 GCA_043740815.1 Frankiales bacterium
GCGGCGGCCAGGACGTCACGGCGAGTCAGCAGCACGGGATCACAGTGCCAGACCCGAGGCAGGACATGGCCGAGGCCGTCCTCCCTTGGGGGAGAGGACGGCCTCGGGGCGTACGGCCCAGCAGTCAGGCAGAGGGTGCGATGGTGCTGCTCAGGTGAGCTTCTTGTTGGCCGCGATGCCACTGGCGAGGATCGCCGCGGTTCCGGGCATGTGGCCGGCCGCCGTGGACAGGTCCGCGAAGGTCTTCGGGCTGCCGGCGACGACATCGTCAATGGCGCTGAACAGGGACGCGACGTGTGGCTTGAGCTCGTCGGCGACAGCCATGGCCGGGAGCTCCGGGACGACCGAGTTGATGAGCTGGCCGAAGGAGGTGCGGTAGCCGTCGAGGTCCTTGATGGCCTTAGCCGTCATCGCCGCGTTCTTGGTGGCCTTGCCCAGGGCGTAGTTGACGAAGAACCCGATGTGCTGGCGCCAAGAGTTGAGGAACGGCATCTCGGCGGCCGGGTAGGCGGAGCCGATGGCCTTGGACAGTGCGACGGAGTTGGCGTCCAGGGCGGCAACCGCGGCGACCGTCTTGGGCTTCTTGAGGTCGCCACCGTCAGCCACGGCCTGGTTGATCGCGATGCCCGCGTAGTAGACGTGCTCGGTCAGCAGGTAGGTCAGGCCGGCGCGCAGCTCGGAGGCGTTGTCGTCGGTCTTGCCGGCCAGCTTCTTGTTGGCGGCGATGCCGCCGGCGAGGATCTTGGCCGTACCGGGCATGTGGCCGGCAGCGGTCTCGAGCAGCGCGTACTGGGTCGGCGAGCCGGCGACCTGGGCGTCGATCGCGGCGAACAGCGACGCGACGTGGGGCTTGAGCTCGTCGGCGACGGCCATCGCCGGAAGCTCCGGGACGACGGAGTGGATGAGCTCACCGAAGGAGGTGCGGTAGCCGTCCAGGTCCTTGACGGCCTTGGCCGTCATGGCTGCGTTCTTGGTGGCCTTGCCCAGGGTGTAGTTGACGAAGAACCCGATGTGCTGGCGCCAGGAGTTGAGGAAGGGCTGTTCGGCGGCCGGGTAGGCGGAGCCGACTGCCTTGGAGAGGTTGACGGAGTTCGTGTCCAGGGCGGCGGCCGCGGCGACGAACGCCGGGTCCTTCAGGTTGCCCTTCTTCGCGATGGCGGTGCCGGTGGCAATCCCCGCGAGGTAGACGTGCTCGGTCAGCAGGTAGGTCAGCCCGGCCCGCAGTTCGGCGGCCGGCGACTTCGTGGCCTCGGCGCCGACAAGCTGCGTGCCTGCCGTGCCTGCCGTACTGGACGTGGTGGGGCTGCTGCCCGCGTTGTTGGTCTTGCTGCTGGTGCTGCCGCAGGCCGCGGTGGTGATGGCGAGACCGCACACCACAGCCGCGAGCCGGAGGGACGTCCGGTTCATCGTTCTCCTCAGGAAAGGGGTCGTTTCAGCCCAACGCCGGTCGGCGCTGGGGCGTTCTTGGGGTGACTGGGTAGTAGTGGGGACAGGGGCTAGCTGACGACGACGGTCGCGTTCATGCCCTTGTGGATCGTGCAAAAGAAGGTGAAGGTGCCGGCCTTGTCGAACGTGTGGCTGGCCATGAAGCCCTTGGTGGCGGGGATTTTGAGCTTGAACGCCCCGTCGTCCTTCTCCTCGGTGCGCAGGCCGTCCGCGCCGACCTTGTAGGTGCCCTCGACGATCTCGTGGGTGATCGGGTTGGCGTTGGCAAAGGTCAACGCCTGCCCTGTCTTGATCGCGTAGCTCTTCTTTTCGAAGATCGTGAACGTCATGTTCACGATCTCGCCGGGCTTGGCAGCCCCCGTGCTGGAGCCTGACTTCGCGGAGCCCGACGACCCGCCACACGCGGTGACGAGAGCGAGAGAGCCGATCGCGAAGGCGACGGCAGTGCGACGCATGAGAAAGCCTTCCGGGTCAGTGGTGAAGACGAGCCGTGCGTGAGCTTGCAGGTAGGTATTCGCACCACCTGGTTTGATCGGATGGGTCTGGCGTGGTCGGTTCTGGTCACGTTCCGGTTACGGTGCGTGCAGACCGCTAGGGTTCGGATCACAGCTACGTCGACGACACCCGCACGACGATCACAACTGCACAGTCCGACGGAAGGGGGCAGCGGTGTCCGGCTCCACGACGGGCGGAGCGTCCCGTGCCCGACTGGTCCAGCTGCTCCTTCCTGCCGTCGAAGCCACGGGGTACGACCTGGAAGACGTATCGGTCTCTCCGGCCGGCAAGCGCCGCGTCGTCAGGGTCGTGGTCGACCGCGACGCGGGCGTCACCCTCGACGAGGTGGCGCAGGTCTCCAGGGCCTTGTCCGACGTACTCGACGCTGCCGAGGTCGACGAGCCCGCGCTCCTCGGTGGCGCCTACGTGCTGGAGGTTTCGAGCCCCGGGGTCGACCGGCCCCTCACCGGGCCGCGGCACTGGCGGCGCAACGTCGGTCGGCTCGTGAATGCCCACCTGGTCGACGGCACGTCCGTCACGGGTCGGGTGTTGTCCGTCGACGACGTCGGAATCGAGCTCCACACCGAGCAGGGCTCCCGCCACCTCGCCCACGGCGACGTCGTACGAGGTGATGTTCAGGTCGAGTTCTCCCGACCTGGTGCCGACCCGGCCGACGACCCCGACGACCCGGAGGTGGACGCATGAAGATCGACATGACGGCCCTGCGCAGCCTCGAGCGCGAGAAGGACATCGCGATGGACCTGGTGGTCGAGACCATCGAGTCCGCGCTGCTGACGGCCTACCGGCACACCGAGGGCGCAGCCTCGCACGCCCGGGTGGAGCTCGACCGCAAGAGCGGGGAGGTTGCCGTCCTCGCCCAGGAGGTCGCTGAGGACGGCAGCGTCCTGCGCGAGTACGACGACACACCCGAGGACTTCGGTCGGATCGCCACGATGACTGCCAAGCAGGTCATCCTGCAGCGGCTGCGGGAGGCCGAGCACGACGTCACCTACGGCGAGTACGCCGGCCGGGAGGGAGACGTCGTGTCGGGCATCGTGCAGCAGGCGCCGCAGCGCCCGGGCGCACCGCTGAACCGCAACGTCATGGTTAAGCTGGGAATCCGCCCCGACTCCCTCGAGGCGACCCTGCCCCCCAACGAGCAGGTTCCCGGCGAGGTCTACGAGCACGGCAGCCGGCTCAAGTGCCGCGTCGTCGGTGTCGTCCGCGGTCAGCGGGGCGCGCTGGTGACCGTGTCGCGGACGCACCCCGACCTGGTGCACGGGCTGTTCGCGCAGGAGGTCCCCGAGATCGCCGACGGCACCGTGGAGATCATGGCGCTGGCCCGTGAGGCTGGTCATCGCACCAAGATCGCCGTGCGTACCGGGGTGTCCGGCCTGAACGCCAAAGGCGCCTGCATCGGTCCGCAGGGGTCGCGCGTGCGTGCCGTCCAAAACGAGCTGCACGGCGAGAAGATCGACATCGTGGACTGGT
>JAYUBO010000336.1:0-2352 GCA_043740815.1 Frankiales bacterium
TGCGTCCTGACGAGCAGCGGGTGGCGGGCCTCGAAGTCCTCTGGTGCGTCCCGGGCGCCGAGCAGGTCGGGAAGGCTGTCCAGCACCCATGGGGCGCCATCTCCCCAGGCGCTGCAGGCGATCTCGCGGGGACCGAGCTGGGTCAGCCGGTAGCTCGCACCGCCCGACGGCGTCACCGTCGTGCGCCACAGGTGGCCGTCCTGGACCTGGTGCGTCGGGTCGTGGCGGCCCCGCCTGAGGGAGCCGAGGGTAGCGACAACGTCCACCGGGAAGGTCGGGCGCCACACGGTCTCCACCGGTCAGAGGCTACGGTCTGCGCAGACGAAGGAGGGTTCGTGGACAAGGTCGTGAGCACGGCGGCGGAGGCAGTCGCCGACATTCCTCACGGGGCGTCGCTCGCCGTCGGAGGCTTCGGGCTGTGCGGGGTCCCGCAGGTCCTGATCGAGGCCTTGCTCGAGGCCGGCGCGACCGACCTCGAGACCGTCTCGAACAACTGCGGCGTCGACGAGTGGGGCCTCGGGTCGCTGCTGCGGGCCCGCCGGATCCGGCGTACGACCGGGTCCTACGTCGGGGAGAACAAGGAGTTCGAGCGGCAGTTCCTGGCCGGTGAGCTCGAGGTCGAACTCGTCCCGCAGGGAACTCTCGCGGAGCGGCTGCGGGCCGGCGGCGCGGGCATCCCCGCGTTCTTCACCCCGGGTGGCGTCGGCACCCAGGTAGCCCTCGGTGGACTGCCTCTGCGCTACGCCGCGGACGGCTCGGTCGCCACGGCTTCCGAACCCAAGGAAGTGCGGTCCTTCGAGGGCACCGACTACGTCCTGGAGCGGGCCATCGTCTGCGACTTCGCCCTCGTGCACGCCCGCTACGGCGACCGGCACGGAAACCTGGTCTATGAGAAGTCCGCGCAGAACTTCAACCCGCTGTGCGCCGCCGCCGGGCGGGTCACGATCGCCGAGGTCGAGCAGGTCGTCGAGCCCGGCGACCTCGACCCGGCCCTGGTGCACACACCCGGGATCTTCGTTCAGCGGGTGGTCCAGGTGATGCCTGCCGACCTCGAGAAGCGGATCGAACGAAGGACGGTCAGTGCTTAGTCGCGAGCAGCTCGCGGCGCGGGTGGCCTTGGAGCTCCAGGACGGGCAGTACGTCAACCTGGGGATCGGCCTGCCGACCTTGGTTCCCAACTACGTACCCGCCGGCGTCCATGTCGTCCTGCAGTCCGAGAACGGCGTCTTGGGCGTCGGTCCATACCCCACCGAGGACGCCGTAGACCCGGACCTCATCAACGCCGGCAAGGAGACCGTGACGCTGCTCCCGGGCGGATCCTACTTCGACAGTGCCGCCTCGTTCGCGATGATCCGCGGTGGCCACATCGACGTCGCGATCCTGGGCGCCATGCAGGTGTCGCAGGCCGGTGACCTGGCCAACTGGATGATCCCCGGCAAGATGATCAAGGGCATGGGCGGCGCGATGGACCTCGTCCACGGCGCCAAGCGTGTCCTCGTCATGATGGAGCACACCTCCCGCGACGGGTCCGCCAAGATCGTCCGCGAGTGCTCGCTGCCCTACACCGGACGGGCCTGCATCCAACGCATCCTCACCGACCTCGCCGTTCTCGACGTGGAGCCGTCGGGGCTGGTGCTGCGCGAGCTCGCCCCCGGGGTCACCGTCGACGAGGTCCGCGCCGTTACCGAGCCCGACTTCGCGGTTGCCCTCCCCTGACCTCCCCTACCTCCTGGCCTCCACGCTCGCCCAGGGCCTGCTTGCCAGGACGCACTGGGAGAGTCAGCCCTCAGCGGCGAGCCGGGCCCCGAAGCCGATCAGCACGGCACCGGTGAGCCGGTCGAGGCGGCGCCGGATGACCGGATGGTTCATCCATCTGGTGACCGAGCCGGCCAGCAGCAGCAGGACGGCGAAGTACAGGGCCGTCTCTGCGACGAAGATCGCCCCGAACACCAGCGACGTCGTACCGACCGGTTTGCCCGTCGGCACGAAGCCCGGAAGGAACGTCACGAAGAAGACCCCCACCTTCGGGTTGAGCAGGTCGGTCGCCAGCCCGGCGCCAAACCCGCGCCCGAGCAACCCGCCCCGGACCGGAGCGTCAACGGACGCGACCCTGCCCCGCGAACGCAGCGACGCGACGCCCAGCCACACCAGGTAGCCGGCGCCGACGACCCGCAGCGCGACGTAGGCGTCGTGGGACGCGCGCAGCAGCGTCGACAGCCCGAACGCCGCCGCACCGACCCACACCACGAGCCCGCTCAGGACCCCCAGGACGGTCATCAAGGCGGTACGCCGACCCCCGCGCACCAGGTTGCGCACCACGACCAGGGTGTCCGGACCGGGAAGCAGGACGAT
>JAYUBO010000337.1:0-6044 GCA_043740815.1 Frankiales bacterium
ACCCTGCCGCGTCGCCGCTGATCGACCGTGACCCGTCCGTCAACAAAAGCCTGCTGCTCAGGCTCATCGCCGGTGTGAGGGGGCTCTAGTGAGCACGCGCAGCCCAGGCCGCCGCAAGCATGGCGGAACGGCGGTCAAGATCGTTGTCACAGGCCCGTTCTCAGCGGGTAAGACGACCCTGATCCGCACGATCAGCGAGATCACGGTCCTGTCGACTGAGAAGGACATCACCGACCACACCAAGAGCCGCAAGGCCGAGACCACGGTGGCGATGGACTTCGGTCGCATCACCATCGACCGCGACCTGGTGCTGTACCTGTTCGGCACGCCCGGCCAGGACCGCTTCGACTTCATGTGGGAGATCCTCGGCGAGGGGATGCTCGGCTACATCCTGCTCGTGGACAGCTCCCGGCAGGACTCCCTCGACGAGGCTGTCGGCATCCTCGAGGCCTTCCGCAAGATGGCCCGCGTCCCGTTCGTCGTGGCCCTCAACCGTTCCGCCGGTATCGGGCCCGACGACGAGCAACACGTACGGGACGTCCTCGCCCTCGACGAGGAGGTAGCGATCGTCCCGTGCGACGCGACCGACCGCGAGTCGGTCAAGGCGGTCCTGTTGGCCCTGCTGTACTCGGTCGTGGACTCGGTCGACGCCGCTGAGCCTGCCCGCGCCTGATGTGGCCCTTCCGCCGCAGGGTGGGCAAGCATGCGCTCGGTGCGGCTGTCTCCTTGATCCCCGCAGCCCGCCCCCGGCACGACGCCCCCGATCCGGTCGCTCTCGAGCTCGTGGTTGCTGCCGCTGCTGTTGTAGCCGTTCCGATCGCTGCTAGTCCGCGGGTCGAGCTGGGCTTCCGGGACGGCTCGACCGCGTCGCTGGTGCCGGGGTCGCCGCAGGCGAAGGCCCTCGAGGAGATCGCGTCCGTCCTCGCCCAGCGAGACTGACAATCCCGCGGGGCCGGTTGCCCGCTGAGGTCAAGGGATCACCCGATCGGGCCGAAGGACTACTGACGGCCTGACCCTGGGGGAGCACGCGTGAAGCAGTTGGGCGACATCCTGCTCGAGGGCGGCCTGGTCACCCACGCGCAGCTCGGCGGCGCGGTCGAGGAGCAGCAGCGGCTCGGACGCAGCCTGGGCCGGGTGCTTGTCGACCTGGGGACCCTCACGGAGTCCCAGCTCGTTGCGGCTCTCGCGACGCAGATCGGCATGCAGTTCGTCGACCTCAGCGACTACAACGTGGACGGCTCGGCGGTCTCTCGGATCTCCGATGCGGTCTGCCGCCGTCACACCGCACTACCGATCGGGTATGACGACGGCAAGCTGCTGGTGGCTATGGCGGATCCCGCCAACGTCTTCGCCCTCGACGACATCCGCTCCATCAGCGGCATGGAGGTCAAGCCTGTCGTCGCGACCAAGCCTGACGTGCTGGCCGCAATCAACAAGTACCACCGCGGCGACGCGGAGATGGACGACCTTACCTTGGCGCTCGACGCCAAGAACGAGGACGACGACGACCTCAGCAAGGTCAAGGAGGTCGTCGAGGACGCCCCCATCGTCAAGTTCGTCAACCTGCTCATCACCCAGGCCATCCAGGACCGCGCCTCTGACATCCACATCGAGCCGGCCGAGCGCGACCTGCGTGTGCGGTTCCGCATCGACGGCGTGCTGCACGAGGTCATGCGCTCGCCGAAAACGATCACGTCAGGGGTGACGTCCCGTCTGAAGATCATGGCCGACATCAACATCGCCGAGCGCCGTGTCCCGCAGGACGGCCGACTGTCGGTCAACGCCAACGGCAAGAAGATCGACCTCCGCGTCGCGACCCTGCCGACCGTATGGGGCGAGAAGATCGTCATGCGTGTCCTGGACAACTCCACGGCCATGCTCAAGCTGTCCGACCTGGGCTTCTCCGACTCCAACTACGAGGTCTACTCGAAGAGCTTCGTGAAGCCCTATGGGATGATCCTGGTCACTGGTCCTACCGGTTCTGGCAAGTCCACGACGCTCTACGCGACGCTCAACATCGTCAGCAAGCCAGAGGTCAACGTCATCACGGTCGAGGACCCGGTGGAGTACCGCCTCCCGGGCATCAACCAGGTGCAGACCAACGTCAAGGCCGGCCTGACCTTCGCGGCGGCACTGCGCTCCATCCTGCGGTCGGACCCCGACATCGTGCTGCTCGGTGAGATCCGCGACAAGGAGACGGCCCACATCGCCGTCGAGGCTTCCCTGACTGGTCACCTCGTGCTGTCGACCTTGCACACGAACGACGCGCCCTCGGCCATCGTCCGGCTCACCGAGATGGGGATCGAGCCTTTCCTCGTGGGCTCGGCGCTGGACTGCGTGCTCGCCCAACGCCTGGCCCGCAAGCTCTGCTCGAAGTGCAAGGAGGCCTACGTCCCCACGCCGGAGGCCCTGATCGCCGGACGATTCCCCTGGCAGGACGGTATGCCGCTGCCCACCATCTATCGCCCGATCGGGTGCAGCGCGTGCTCCAAGACCGGTTACAAGGGGCGGCTCGCCCTCCACGAGGTCATGGCCGTCGATGAGGAGATAGAGCGCATGACGGTCGAACGCGCATCCTCGATGGTCATCGGTCGGCACGCCGTGGAACAGGGCATGATCACGCTGCGCCACGACGGCATGCTCAAGGTCCTGTCAGGGATCACCTCGGTCGAGGAGATTTTCCGCGTCGTCGTGTAGTCCCCCTGCACCCGTGTGGGCCGATCGGCTCAAGGCAGGGGTCCATAAGGTCGATGCAGGCGTGACCCGAGAACTCGGGCGGACGAGGGAGGGCACGTGGAAACGCACCAGGGATCGTCGGGAAGTGACGGGTACTTCGGGTCTGTCGAGGGCTCCCCGTCGCCGCTAGACCCGAGCTGGACCCCGGCGCCGCAGCTGCACGCTGCCTACGCGGTGGACCTGGCGCAGCCCACGATGACCTTCAGCGCACCAGCTGCTCTTGTCGCACCCCTCGCCCCGGCCGCACCCGTTGCACCCGTTGCCTCCCCTGCCCCGGTCGCGGCCCTGGCGCCGCTGGCTCCCCTTGAGGCAGTTCCGGTCCCGATGCTGCCGGTCCCGATGCTGCCGGCACCGGTGACGCCGGCACCGGTAATGCCCCCGCTCGTCTCGGTTCCGGTGGCCACCACGACACTCGCTGCTCCCGCGGTACCCGCCCCTGCCCTTGCAACCCCCCCCGTGGCCGCTCCTGTCCTTGCTGCGCCCGCGGTGCCCGCGCAGCCACTGGCCGGTCCGGACCTGGCGAAAGCGCCCGCCTCAGCGCAGTCTCCCGAGCCGCTCGCGGTCCGGGTCGGCGCCGAGGACACCTCAGACGACAGCAACTTCCTGGCGGAGCTGCTCATCGAGGTGCTGGACCGCAAGTGCTCCGACCTCCACCTCACGGTGGGAGCCCCTCCGACGGTCCGCGAGAACGGCCACCTCGTACCTGTCGAAGGGCGGGCGGTTCTGACCCCTCAGGTCATGACCAAGCTCGTCTACGCAGTGCTCTCCCAGAAGCAGCGGGAGAAGTTCGAGGAGAACCTCGAACTCGACTTCGCGTACAGCGTCCCGGGTCGGGCCCGCTTCCGCGTCAACATCTACAAGCAGCGCGACGCGCTCGGTGCCGCGTTCCGCCTGATCCCCTTTGAGATCAAGGCCCTCGAGGACCTCGGCGTCCCGCCGGCCGTTGCCAACTTCGCGATGCTTCCCCGCGGTTTCGTCCTCGTCACGGGCCCTACCGGCTCGGGCAAGTCCACGACTCTCGCGGCGGTCGTCGACCTGGCCAACCGTCAGCGCCAGGACCACATCATGACGGTCGAGGACCCGATCGAGTTCCTGCACCAGCACAAGAGGTGCCTGGTCAACCAGCGGGAGGTGGGGGAGGACACCTGGTCCTTCCAGGCCGCCCTCAAACACGTCCTGCGCCAGGACCCTGACATCATCCTGGTCGGTGAGATGCGTGACCTCGAGACGATCGAGGTTGCCCTCACCGCGGCCGAGACGGGACACCTGGTGATGGCGACTCTGCATACGCAGGACGCCGCGCAGACCATCGACCGCATCATCGACGTATTCCCGCCACACCAGCAGCAGCAGGTCCGCGTCCAGCTTGCCGGGGCGTTGCAGGCCGTCGTCTGCCAGCAGCTCGTCCGTACCGCGGACGGCAAGGGGCGCGTGGTGGCGACGGAGATCCTGGTTGCCACTCCGGCCATCCGCAATCTCATCCGTGAGGGCAAGACGCACCAGATCTACTCGGCCATGCAGGCCGGGGCGAAGCACGGCATGGCGACGATGGACCAGCACCTCGCGGAGCTGGTCAAGAAGGGCAAGATCACCTACGACGCGGCGCTTGAGAAGTGCCACCACGTCGAGGACTTCCAGCGCCTCAGCGGCCGGGCATAAGGGGACAGGGCGATGGCATCTCTGACGTACGAGTACAAGGTCCGCGACAGGAGCGGCTCGGTGAAGACCGGCACGCTCGACGCCGAGTCCCCGAGCCAGGTCGCGACGAAGCTGAAGTCGATGGGCTACGCGCCGATCAGCATCAACCAGACCAACAGCGGCATGAGCAAGGAGCTCAAGATCCCGGGCTTTGGGGGTCCGAAGAAGGTCGGGCTGAAGGACCTCGCGATCTTCTCGCGCCAGTTCGCCACGATGGTCAACGCTGGTCTGTCGTTGCTTCGTGCGCTCAACATCCTCGTTGATCAGACGGAGAACAAGGAGCTCGCCCGCGTCCTGGGTGAGGTGCGCAACGACATCGAGACCGGCAACAGCCTGTCCTCGGGCATGGCCAAGCACCCTGACGCCTTCCCACCGCTCATGGTCAACATGTGCAAGGCAGGAGAGGTCGGAGGCTTCCTCGACTCGGTGATGCTGCAGATCGCCAACAACTACGAGGCCGAGGTCAAGCTCCGCGGCAAGGTGAAGTCCGCGATGACCTACCCGGTCGTCGTCCTGTGCATCGCTGTCCTGGCCGTGATCGGGATGCTCCTGTTCATCGTGCCGACCTTCGTTGGGCTCTTCAAGACCCTTGGTGGCAAGCTGCCGCTCCCGACGCAGATCCTGGTGAGCCTGTCCACGGGTCTGAAGGTGGGCATCATCCCCCTCATCATTCTCGTCGTCATCGGACGGACCGTCTGGCAGAAAATCAAGCGCACCGAGCAGGTGCGCAACATCGTCGACCCGCTGAAGCTGAAGCTCCCCGTCTTCGGTGAGCTCTTCCGCAAGATCGCGCTGACCCGCTTCGCCCGCAACCTGGGCACGATGATGCAGTCCGGTGTGCCCATCCTGCAGAGCCTCGACATCGTGGCGGAGACGACGGGCAACGTCGTCCTCGAGCGCGCCACCCGAGCCGTGCAGGAGAGCGTCCGCACGGGTGAGTCGTTGACGCGACCTCTGACCGAGCATCCCGTCTTCCCGCCCATGGTGGTGCAGATGATGGCGGTAGGGGAGGAGACCGGAGCGCTCGACACGATGCTCCACAAGATCGCCGAGTTCTACGACCAGGAGGTCGAGTCGACCACCGAGTCGCTGACCGCGCTCATCGAGCCCCTCATGATCGCGTTCCTGGGTGGCATCGTCGGATCGATGATCGTGGCCCTCTACATGCCCATCTTCAAGATCTTCGACCTCATCAAGTAGTTCGTTGTACGTCGCTTCAGTAAGCACAACCACGGCCCCGCCGAACATTCGGCGGGGCCGTTCTGAGTTGTCGATCAGTTCTTTCGAGAATCCTGTTTGGAGCGCTAAAGGGTCTACCTGATGTCGCCGAAGTAATTGTTGTCATAGAGCCGCAACGCCAAGCAAAGGCAAACCCGTCGTGAGGCGGGGACGCAAAGCCAGGGGACTCATCGCAGTCAGCCCAGCTGCCTCGGCCGGCCCCTCCTCGGAGGGCCGCGCGAGGAGTTGCATGACCACCGCGCGGCTCACACATATCCAGTCCTGGAGGACATCGCAATGCTGGCTCGTATCCGTAAGTCGCAGGAGTCCGAGGGTGGCTTCACCCTCATCGAGCTCCTGGTCGTCATGATCATCATCGGCATCCTCGCCGC
>JAYUBO010000338.1:0-1796 GCA_043740815.1 Frankiales bacterium
GATCGCGGTGTAGAGGTCGTAGACCTTCGCGGGGAAGCTCACGATGTCGACGATGGTGTTGACCACCGACGTCAGCTCCCCCCAGAAGCTGTCGTCGCCTCCGGTCGGTGGGCTATAGCAGACCTCCTGCCCGGGGCCGATGTGCCCGCCGAACCCGACGGTGACGACACCGACCAGGTCGCTGATCATGTCGCCAGGCTGCGTCCCCACGGTGTGATCCACCAGAGCCTGGAAGCAGTACGGCGGCGTGGCGCTAGGCCCGGTCAGGCGTTGGAAGGCGGTGACCTGCGTACTGATGTGGGCTAGCGCAGGAGGTGGCTTCGGAGGGGCGATGCAACCCGCTGGTGGGCAGCCAGGAGTCGCCGTCGACGGCGGTTGGTAGGTCAGCGTCACGGGTGCGGAGGCCGGCCCGGTGCACGCCCCGTCGGCGCCGAGTGGCACGACGCGCAGGTAGTAGGTGGTGTCTGGCTTGAGGGTGCCGGCGCTGTCGAGCGGACCGAAGTCCACGGTGAACAGTGGCGGGCTGGTGGTGCTGTCCGAAACGAGCGGCCCCGGCGCAAATCCCGCTGTACCCGAGGCCAACACACCACCCGGCTTGCAGATCCCCGGAAGCGGCGCGGCAGACAGCTCCCAGCGGCCTTGGGTGGTTCCTGGTGCCGTCGTCGACCAGTGGAACGGACGGCTGGACAGCCCCGGCTTGTCCCAGGCGACGGCGCTGCTGGGCGACCAGAGGTTGGGGTCATAGGGGCCGGACTGGCAGACGTCGCAGCCGCCGTAGAGCTCTGTCGCTAGCTTTGGATGGTCGTACACCTCGAGCTGGGTCTGCCCGTCCTGCGGCAAGCCGGGCAGCAGAGTGGGGAGGTCGATCCCGGTGCTGCCGGCGCACGGCTTCTTGGAAGCCCCTTGCGGCACGACCCGAAGATGCAGGGAGCCGCGGTAGGGGAGGGTCCGGCCGGCAATCTGGACAGCTCCGAGACTCTTCACGACAGTCAGGGATTTGCGCGCGACCGCCCCGGGGTCCACCGTGAATTCGCCCTTCTGGCCGACGAGCTTGCCGGTCGCGAGGACGCCTGCTGGATCATCACAGCCCGGTGATGCCTCCCCGACAGAGAGCTGCCAGGTCGCGCCACGGGTACCGGCCCCCTCGGACCAACGGTAGTTTTTCGTCGTCCGGCTGACCGTGACCACTGGCGGGGCAACGACGGTGACGGCGGATACCGGCGTGACACCCGCGACGAAAAGCCCACCGGCAGGCGTGACCACCTTGCCAGTGGGACAGCCCGCGACCTTCGCGCCGAGCTGGTACACAACACCCTTGGTCAGCCCGGAGAAGTGGAACCTGCCCTGGGAGACCCGGGCGAGCACGGGCGGGACGACCCGCAAGACTGCGTCGCGTGCGGCCACGACGGCCCACCCATAGGAGGCGGGCGCCAGGACGAGTCCGGGTGCGCCTGCGGTGGGTTGTGGCGTCGCTGTGCGAGGCGGCATGGTCTGGTACGGCGGTGTCCGGGGCGGCGGGGTAGCCGAGGGGGTGACCACTGGTGTGCCCGAAGGGGTCGGCGCGGGTCCCGCCGAGGGACTGGGTGAGCTGGTCGTCCGAGGCGGGAACGTCGCCGAGGCGCTCGGCGAGCTGGTGGCTGACGGCGGGGCGGAGGGGCCCGGCGGGAGCCCTCGCGGTGGGTGACGCTGGACGACCGGCAGGGCCGGAGCGGGGCGCACGCTGCGGGTCATGCGCCGCGCGGCCACCTCAACCGGGCCAGCACCCGTCGGGCATCCCGCGACGGTGACAGCCCCGG
>JAYUBO010000339.1:0-2082 GCA_043740815.1 Frankiales bacterium
GCCTGCGGTGTCGCTTCATCGAAGGCGGCCGGAGCGAGCACGAAGCTCGTCGTCGCCTCCACCGTCGCCCCGATCACCTCGATCGTGTCCAACATCGGCGGCGACAGGATCGAGCTGCACGGCATTGTGCCCGAGGGCGTCAACAGCCACACCTTTGAACCCACGCCGAAAGTGGCCCAGCTACTGAGCACCGCTGACCTGATCTTCATCAACGGACTGAAGCTCGAGGACCCCACCGCGGAGCTGGCCAACACGAACAAGAAGAAGGGCAGCGAGGTTGTCGCCCTCGGCACGATGAGCCTGCCGGAGTCGGACTACATCTACGACTTCTCCTTTCCCAAGAAGGAGGGCAAGCCCAACCCGCACCTCTGGACCGACCCGCTGTTCGCGATCAAGTACGCCGACGAGACCGCCGCGGCCCTGTCCGCCAAGGACCCGGCCAACAAGAGCTACTACGAGGCCAACCGGGTCGCCTTCGACAAGAAGGCCACGGCGCTGTCAGATGCCCTCAAGACGGCGCAGGCCACCATCCCCGCCGGCAAGAAGGAACTACTGACCTACCACGACGCCTATGCCTACTTCGGCCGTGACTACGGCTGGAAGATCATCGGCGCCGTGCAACCCTCGAACTTCGAGGATCCGACGGCCAAGGAGGTCGTGTCCCTCATCACGCAGATCCGCAGTGAAAACGTGCCGGTCATCTTCGGCTCGGAGGTCTTTCCGTCCAAGATTCTGGCGCAGATCGCGAGTGAGAGCGGTGCTCGTTACGAGGACACGCTTCGTGACGACGACCTGCCAGGCAAGCCGGGGGACAAGGAGCACTCCTGGCTTGGCTTGATGCGCTACGACTACCGCACCATGGTGAAGGGCCTCGGTGGGGACCCGGCAGCGTTGGACGCCCTCGAGACGGGCGACGTCTCGCCGGACAAGGCAGACTATCCACAGTGAGCACTCTGATCGACATCTCCCACGTGTCCTTCGGCTACGGCGGTGCGCCCGTCCTCAAGGACGTCGACTGCCGGATCGACGCCGGCCAATTTACCGGGATCGTCGGGCCGTCGGGCTCGGGCAAGACCTCCCTTCTGAAGGTGCTCCTGGGGACCGTCAAGGCGCAGCACGGGTCCGTGACCAGGAGCCCCGGCATTGCCGTGAGCTACGTGCCGCAGCTCGAGACGGTGAACTGGAACTTTCCCGTCACGGTCAGCGAGTGCGTCCTGATGGCCCGCGCCACCAAGCGGCTGTCCCCCTGGGCGACCGCTACCGAGCGGGCGGACGTCAGCTCGGTCCTGGAGCGGCTCGGCATCGCCGACCTCGGCAAGCGGCACATCCGTGAGCTGTCCGGCGGCCAGCAGCAGCGCATGTTCATCGCCCGGGCCCTGGTCCGGCGGCCTGCGCTGCTGCTGATGGACGAGCCCACCAGCGGCGTCGACGTCGGAACGCGCCACGAGGTCCTGCACCTGCTGGACGACCTCAACAAGGAGGGACTGGCGATTGTGCTGACGACTCACGATCTCAACGGGATGGCCTCGCACCTTCCCCACCTGATTGCCCTGCAGCAGCGGGTGATCGCCGCCGGACCACCGTCAGAGGTCATCGTTCCGGACGTGCTCGAGAAGGTCTTCGGAGCGCGGATGGAGGTCCTCATGCACCTGGGGATGCCCGTCGTCGTCGACTCCGGCACCGGAATGCTGGGAGTCGCGTGATGACCGGGATCTTCGAGCCGTTCCATTTTGCGTTCTTCCAGCACGGCCTCGAAGCAGCCGTCATGGCCGGCGCATTGTGCGGTCTGATCGGCGTCTACATCACCCTGCGTGGCATGAGCTACATCGGCCATGGGCTCTCACACTCGATCTTCGGTGGGTTCGCCGCGGCCCCCCTGCTGGGAGTGAACGTCCTGCTCGGTGCCGGGGTCTGGGGGCTGCTGTCGGCCCTGGCGATCACCGCTGTGACACGTCGCAGCCGGATCGGCGCCGATGCAGCAATCGGCGTCATCACGACCGCGTCCTTTGCCCTCGGCGTCGCCCTCCTGAGCAAGTTCGGCAGCAGGGGCGCAAACTTCGATGCCCTGCTGTTCGGGAGCAT
>JAYUBO010000340.1:0-3570 GCA_043740815.1 Frankiales bacterium
GGCTTCGGTCGCCAGCGCGGGCACACCGAGGTGTACCGCGGTGCCGAGTACACCGTCGACTTCGTACCGAAGGTCCGCATCGAGGTCCTGGTCGACGACTCGGACGCCGGACGGGTGCTGGACGCGATCGTGGCCGCCGCCCAGACCGGGTCGATCGGCGACGGCAAGGTGTGGAGCATCCCGGTCGAGGAGGTCGTCAGGGTTCGCACCGGCGAGCGCGGCCCGGAGGCACTCTAAAGACCTGAGCCGGCACTGGCACACTGCGTGTCGTTGAGAAAGAACGGAGGCTGACGCTGACGCCGGCTGAGGAGCTCAAGCAGCGGCGGGACCTCCTGCTGGCGCGGGAGGGACTGACCGGCGCGTCGCTGCGCGCGGCCCTCACCGCGCTCTACGGCGCCTTCGTCGCGTCCCTGCTCGGCGACGCGGGCCCGGGCGTCGCGCTGGTTGCCGTGGGCGCGGTCGGCCGGCAGGACCCCACCCCGGGCAGTGACCTCGACTTGGTTCTGGTCCACGACGGCAGCCATGACGTCAGTGCGCTGGCCGACCGGGTCTGGTACCCGATCTGGGACACCGGGATTGCCCTCGACCATTCCGTGCGGACCGTCGCGGAGGCTGTGGCCGTTGCCCAGGATGACCTGAAGGCAGCCTTGGGGTTGCTCGATGCGCGCTTCGTGGCCGGCGATGCCGAGCTCGCGCAGGCCCTGGTCTCGGCCACGCGGGCCGCCTGGCGCTCCGGGGCAAGAAAAAGGCTGCCCGAGCTGCGTGCCGCCGTCGAGGCCCGCGCAAAGCAGTTCGGCGAGGTCGCGTTCCTGCTCGAGCCGGACCTGAAACAAGCTCGCGGGGGCTTGCGGGACGTCCACGCCATGCATGCGGTCGCGGTCGCCCAGGTCATCGACGCCCCCGGGGTCGCGGTCCGGGAGGCCTACGCGACGCTGCTCGACGTGCGCGGCGAGCTGCACCGGCAGACCGGCAGCAACGGGCGGCGCCCCCTCGACCGGCTGCTGATGCAGGAGCAGGACGCGGTCGCGGCGGCCCTCGGCTACGCCGACGCGGACCTGCTGATGGGTGCGGTCTGCTCCGCTGCCCGCACCATCGCCTACGCCACCGACACCGCGTGGCGCCGGGTCGACGCAGCCACGCCTAAGCGTCGCCTGCTCGGGTTACGCGGGCCATCGGGACCGGTACGTCAGCCTCTCGCGGACGACGTCGTCGCGCAGAACGGTGAGGTCGTCCTGGCTCGGGACGCGACGCCCGGGGCCGACCCCGTCCTGGTGCTCCGGGTTGCCGAGGCCGCGGCCCGGGCGGGCCTGCCCATCGCACCGGTCGCCCTCAGCCGGCTCGCGGAGTGTCCGCGGCTGCCGGACCCGTGGCCGGCCGCCGCCCTCGACGCCTTCGTGGGGCTGCTCGCCGCCGGCGAAGCCGCCGTACCCGTCTTCGAGGCCCTCGACCAG
Source organism: Frankiales bacterium (assembly GCA_043740815.1). Taxonomy (GTDB): domain Bacteria; phylum Actinomycetota; class Actinomycetes; order Mycobacteriales; family SCTD01; genus RYN-111. Next base: position 1,452 of record JAYUBO010000340.1, read on the forward strand.
GCCGGTCTGCTCGTGCCGCTGCTGCCGGAATGGGAGGCGGTCCGCAGCAAGCCGCAGCGCAACAGCTATCACCGGTTCACCGTCGACCGGCACCTGGTGGAGGCTGCAGCGGCCGCCTCCACGCGCACCCGACGGGTCGGGCGACCAGACCTGCTGCTGCTCGGCGCCCTCTTGCACGACATCGGCAAAGGACTACCCGGTGACCATACCGAGGTCGGCATCCGCCTGGTTGCGGTGATCGGACGGCGGCTCGGGCTGCCGCCCGGTGACGTCGGCGTGCTGGTCGCGATGGTCCGCCACCACCTGCTGCTGCCCGATGTCGCGACCCGCCGCGACCTGTCCGACCCGGCAACCGCCCGCGCCGTCGCGGACGCAGTCGGCTCGATCGAGGTGCTCGAGCTGCTGCACGCCCTGACCGAGTCCGATGCCTCGGCGACCGGTCCGGCCGCCTGGAGCAGCTGGAAGGGCCAGCTCATCACCGACCTGGTACGCCGGGCCTCGGGCCTGCTCGCGGGCTCCGCCCCGACGCCTCCCGCGCCGCTGTCCGAGGCGCAGCAGGAGTTGGTGGAAAGGGGGGAGCTGGCGCTGGCCGTCGAGGGCGAGACTGTCACGATCGTCGCGCCCGACCGTCCGGGGCTGCTCTCGCTCGCCGCCGGGGTGCTCGCGCTGCACCGCCTGGACGTCCGGGCCGCCTCCGGCTACGCCCGGGGAGCGACCGCGGTGACCAGCTTTCGGGTGACCCCCCGGTTCGGTGCCCTGCCGGACTGGGCCCTGGTCCGCGCCGACCTCCGGCATGCCGTCGAGGGGACGCTCCCACTGGCCGAGCGCCTAGCCGCTCGTGAAGCCGCGTACGCCACCCGCGCCATGCCTGTGGCGCCGTCGACGGTGCGGCTGGTCGATGGGGCGTCGCAGACAGCCACCGTCGTGGAGGTTCGCGCCCCCGACGAGCTCGGGCTGCTGCACCGGGTTACGGAGGTCCTCGACCGCTTCGGGCTCGACGTCCGGTCGGCGCATATTTCCACCCTCGGGGCCGACGTGGTGGACGCGTTCTACGTCCCGGTCCTCACCGACCCGACGGCGCGGGCCGCCCTCGAGCGCGAGCTGCTCGCCGTACTTCCCTGAGGCCCTAGGCTGGCCAGGTGTTCGACACCCTCTCCGACCGGCTGGACAAGGTCTTCACCTCCCTGAGGGGCAAGGGCCGGCTGTCCGAGGCCGACATCGACGCGACCGCGCGCGAGATCCGTATCGCGCTGCTCGAAGCCGACGTCGCACTGCCCGTCGTGAAGGCCTTCATCGCCGCCTTGAAGCAGCGAGCGACCGGCGAGGAGGTCTCCAAAGCCCTCAACCCGGCCCAGCAGGTCGTCAAGATCGTCAACGAGGAGCTCGTCAGCATCCTCGGCGGCGAGACCCGGCTGATCCGGTTCGCCAAGCAGCCCCCGACCGTGCTCATGCTGGCCGGACTGCAGGGCGCCGGTAAGACCACTCTCGCCGGCAAGCTCGCGATGTGGCTGAAGGCGCAGGGGCACGCGCCGCTGCTCGTGGCCTGCGACCTCCAGCGCCCCAACGCGGTCACCCAGCTGCAGGTCGTCGGCGGCCAGGCCGGGGTTGACGTCTTCGCGCCGTACCCGGGCGCCACGGCGACCGGTCCGGACGGACAGCCGGGGTCGGGCGGCGGTGACCCGGTCGCCGCCGCGCGCGAGGGCATCGAGCACGCCAAGCGGATGCAGTTCGACGTGGTCATCGTCGACACCGCCGGCCGGCTCGGCATCGACGCCGAGCTGATGCAGCAGGCCGTCGACATCCGCGACGCCGTACAGCCTGACGAGGTCCTGTTCGTCGTTGACGCCATGATCGGCCAGGACGCCGTCACGACCGCGCAGGCCTTCCAGGAGGGCGTCGGGTTTACCGGCGTGGTCCTCACCAAGCTCGACGGCGACGCCCGCGGTGGCGCTGCGCTGTCCGTGCGGCACCTGACCGGCCAGCCGATCCTGTTCGCCTCGACCGGGGAGAAGCTCGCCGACTTCGACGTCTTCCACCCCGAGCGGATGGCCTCGCGCATCCTCGGGATGGGCGACGTCCTCACCTTGATCGAGACGGCCGAGAAGCACTTCGACGCCGA
>JAYUBO010000341.1:0-13117 GCA_043740815.1 Frankiales bacterium
CGCAAATCCACACGGCCCTGGCCGTGTGGATTTGCGCCAAAGAGGTGGGTGGGTGGGTGGGTGGTTAGCGGGAGGAGGCGAGGCGGGCGTTGTCGATCACGATCGCGGCCGGACCTTCGATGAGCTTCAGGGTCGACAGGGCCGTCTCGCCGAAAGCCTGCTTCACCGCGGACGACAGCGCGAGCACGCCGACGACGACGCCGCCGTGCCCGCGCAGGGGCATGGACAGGAAGGTCGCCATGTCGGGTGAGCCGGTGAGGTCGTCCGGGTCGTCGACAAGTGTCCCGCCCGCCTCGGCGACGCGAACATCCAGGGCGGCGGCCTCAAGAGAAGTCCCGCCGTAGGAGGACAGACCCTCGACCGCGGCGGTAAGGAACTCGTCGTAGTGCGAATGGGCAGTGGCCCGCCCGACTGCGACGTAGGCCGCGGACTCCGCACCGAGCATGACGGCCGCGAGGTCGTAGCCCACGAAACGCTGCAGGACCCCGAGCAGGGCTGCGACAGAGGCCTCAAGCCCGGAGGCGGTGGCGGCGATGGCCATCACCGACTGCGCGACCGAGGACTCGAACAGCTTGCGGTCGAGCAGGTCGCAGACCCGCGAGAGCACGTCCTGCTCGGACAGCTCGAGCGGGTCAGGGGTGAGGCGGGGGCGGCCCCCGCGGGAAGCCTTCGCCGCCATGAGCACCTCGTCGATCGTACCGGCCAGCTCGGGGGCCTCGAAGTCCTTCGTCAGATAGCGGTCGACTCCCGCCTGGCCCGCCCAGTAGCGGTCGGAGGCGGCGTCGAGGGAGGTCAGCATGACGACCGGGATGTCCGCGGTCTGCCAGTCGTCCTTGAGCAGCCGGGCAGCGATGAACCCGGAGACGCGGGGCATCTGGACGTCGAGGACCACAGCATCAGGCTGGTGCAGCAGGACCGCCTGCACCGCACCGATCCCGTCCTCGGCGGCCACGACCTCGTGCCCCTCCTTCGTCAGCACCGACGTCACGATCCGACGCAAGGTAGGACTGTCGTCCGCGATCACGATCCGCGCCATCAGCGCCCCACCAGCCTTCGTACCGTCGAGACCAGTTGCTCCTGGTCGAACTCGTTCTTCAGCAGGTACGCCGAGCACCCCGCGTCGAGGCCTGCCTGGCGTGCGTGCTCCTCATTGCGTGAGGTCATGATGATGACCGGGACGTTCTCCCAGCCCTTCGTACGACGGATCGTACGGGTGAGGTCGAAGCCGTCCATCCCCGGCATCTCCACATCGGACAGGACGAGGTCGGCGGGGTCGTCACGCAGCCGCGAGGCGCCGTCGAGCCCGTCGACTGCCGTCTCGACGAGGTAGCCCGCGCCCTCGAGGATCACCCGCTGGAGCTCCCGCACGCCGACCGAGTCCTCGACCACGAGGACCCTGGGCTTGCGGACCCCCGTGACGGCGGCAGCCTTACGGACGGGAGCCGCGGTGGCGCCGGACGTCATCGCGCCAGCGAGGCCACCCATAGCGCCCACGACCTTGTCGGCGAGCTCTCGCAGGTCGAGCAGGCACACGACGCTGCCGTCCCCGTCGATCGTCGCTCCTGCGACCGTCGGGACCCGACCCAGGAAGGCACCAAGGTCCTTGACGACCAGCTCCGACTCCCCCTCGAGCCGGTCGACGGCCCAGGCGATCTGGCCACCCGGTCCGCTGGCGTGCCGCACGACGAGAGCAGCTCGAGGCGACTCCGAGGACGTGCGGGGCAGCCCGAGAGCGGCACCCAGGTCGAGCAGCGGCACCGAGACCCCGTGGCGCACCACGACGGGAGCGCCGGCCAGGGTGTGCACCTCGGCGTCCCGCAGCGACAGTGACTCGACGACGCCGGGTACCGGCACGGCGTACCGCTCGTCTCCGACGCGGGCGATAAGGCAGCGGAGCACCCCGAGGGTGACCGGCAGGGTCAGGACGAAGGACGTGCCGAGACCGCGCTCGGACTGCACCTCGACCAGTCCGCCGAGCTCCTCCACGGCGTCCTGGACGACGTCGAGGCCGACACCGCGACCGGAGGTTTCCGTGACGATGTCGCTGGTGCTGAAGCAGGGGGTGAACAGCAGGTTCAGCAGGACAGGGCCAGTGACGGTGGAGTCAGCCGGCAGGAGCCCCAGGCGGATCGCCTTGTCCCGCACCGCATCCTCGTCGACACCGGCGCCATCGTCGGCAACCTCGAGGACGACGGTGCCACCGACCGACCGGGCGCTGACGGTCACCACCGCGCGTGGCGGCTTGCCGACGGCGGCACGCTCGGCTGGCGGCTCGCAGCCGTGGTCGACGGCGTTGATGACCAGGTGCTTCAGGGCGTCCGCGACGCCGTCCAGCACCTGCTTGTCCAGCTCCACGTCCTCACCGCTGAGCTGGAGCAGGACGTCCTTGCCGGTGGCCGCGGCGACATCGCGCAGGATCCGTGGCAGCGCGGCGAAGACCCGGCGTACCGGGACCATTGCCAAACCCATCGCGCCGTCACGCACGAGCGCCATGCCGACCCGGTGGCCTTCGACGAGCTCGCGCAGGTTGCGCACGTTTCCGGACAGGTCGTCGCCGGCGCCGACGAGGCGGTGCAGCGCGAAGGTGACCTCGGGCGGAAGGGTCGCTGAGTGCCGCTGCGTCGCCTGCCGCAGAACCGCTGCCCAGCGGGCCTGCTCGGCGGCCAGCGTCAGCAGCGTCCCGGTGGTCTGCTCGACCCGGCGGGCACCAAGGTCGGCCTCCCCGACCGCGTCGAGCAGGTCGTAGACCTTCGACGCGGCGACCCGAACCGAGTCCGACGCCTGACGCGAGGTCTCGAGCTCCGGCGCGGCGCCGTGGTCCGGCACCGGGGTCTCCAGGACGGGTACGACGACCGGGTCCGCCCCGTCCACCGCGGACCGGAGTGCCTCCACCAGCGGCGTGAGGGCCGCGTCGTCGAGGGAGTCCGGGCCGGGGAGTGCCCGCAGGATGCCGTCACATGCAGCGAGCAGCAGGTCCACATGGTCCTTGCGCACCGCGAAACGGCCATCCCGCAAGGACCCGAGCAAGTCCTCCATGGTGTGGGCGACATGCAGCACGCCCTCGAGGCCGAGCATCCGGGCGGAGCCTTTGACGGTGTGGGCGTCCCGGAACAGGACGGTCACGACCTGGCGGGGGCTCTGGTGCTTTTCCAGTTGGAGCAGCCCGGACTGGAGCGAGGCGAGCCGCTCCTCCACCTCCGCGCGGAAGGTCGCGAGCAGCTCCGGATCGTCCCCCCATGCCGGCATATGTGTTGCGTCGACCGATCTGGCGTTGCCCTGTAGCGGCTCAGCCGACCCTGAACTGGGCGATGCTCGACCTCAGACCGGCGGCGAGCTCGTTGAGCTGGGCGGCTGCGGCTGCGGACTGCCGCGAACCCACGGCGTACTGCCGGCTGACGTCGGATACCTGCGTCATCGCGCTGACCACCTGGTCGGAGGCGCTGCGCTGCTGCTGCGTCGCGATGCTGATCTCCTTCGCGGCAGTGGTGGTCTCGTCGACCATGCCACTGATCCGCTCCAGGGCGTCCACGACGCCGCGGGCGAGCTGGGTGCCGGCCTTGACCTCCTTGGCGCCTTCCTCCGAAGCGATGATCGTCGCGTTGGTCTCTGCCTGGATCTCCCCGACGAGGGCCTGGATCTGGCCGGCCGACTCCTGCGAGCGCTCGGCGAGCTTGCGGACTTCGGAGGCGACGACAGCAAAGCCACGCCCGTGTTCGCCCGCCCGAGCAGCCTCGATGGCTGCGTTGAGGGCGAGCAGGTTGGTTTGGTCGGCGAGGTCGTCGATGACGTCCAGGATGCGGCCGATCTCGTGGGACTTCTCGCCCAGGGACAGCGCACGCGAGGCGATCGAGTCGACCCGCTTCGCAATCGAGTCCATCGACTCCACCGACGCGCTGACGGCCGCGCGGCCCTGCTCGGCGTACCGCAAGGTCTCCGCGGCATAGCGCGCCACGGCCTCGGACGTCTCCGCGATCTGGGCGGCTGTCGCGGCCAGCTCCTCGATCGTGGAGGTCGTTTCCGAGACCGCCGAGCTCTGCTGGGTCGCGGAGGCGGCATGTTCCTCGGCTGTCGCGAGCAGCTCCCCGGCGGAGGCGGCGATCTGCTCCCCACCGCCGCGGATCTGGCCTACCAGCACGCGCAGGTTACCCAAGGTGTCGTTGAAAGCGGTCGACAGGGCCCCGAGCTGACCAACGCCGGTCGTGACGTCGGCATGGACGCCGAGGTCCCCGCCGGCTGCCTGCTCCAGGACGGCGGTCAGCTCCCCCACGCGACCCTCCAGGGTCGCTCGCTCTTCGCGGGCGTCGGCGCGGAGCGCCCAGACCGCTGCTGCCAGGGAGGAGTTGAACCAGCCCACGATCGGGAAGATCGCCGCGACCAGCAGCAGGCTTCCCCACGACTCGGCGCCGACGGTGTGGCTCAGGACCGAGGCGAGGATGACCCCGCCGCTGGCGGCGAAGCCGAACAGCGCGGCCTGCCAGGAGGGCAACGAGACAGCGGCAAACAGCACGATGCCGAGAAAGCACACCCAGAAGGGACCGTGGATGCCGCCGGTGACGGTCGTCCCGCCAGTCGCCCACACGGTGTCAGAGATCAGCAGCAGGCCACGGAAGGCTCCGATGTTGTTCAGGACGACCGGCGACCGTGCTGCGAGGCTGGGCAGGAAGGTCAGGAAGGTCGTGGCCGCAGCACCCAACACCGCCCAGAGGTAGAACGCCAGTGGATGCGGGACGACCCCGGCCGGGGCGCCGTACTGGTCCATCACGGCGACGGCGACGACGGACACGATCAGGCAGAGCCACATCATCCATGCTGCGGCGCGGGCGAGCCGGATCGAGAAGTCCACGAGATGCCTCCAGAGGGGGTGTTGCCGGGAGCATCGACCGGTCCCGGGCGGTCCTGAAGCCGACCGGGCGGCTGGCCCGTCGAGGTGGTGGACTAACCAGCCCGTCGGGCACGGGGCAAGGAGTCGGGCAACCGGAAGACGGCGTCGAGGTCGAGGACTCCGCACGGCCCCTGCGCGTCGGTGGTCTGGCCGGCGAGCAGCACCGACGCGCTGCCCGCCAGGTGTGCCAGGACCGGCTCGACGAGCTCGGGGTCAAGCAGGTGCGTGCCGTCGACGCCCTCGATGAGCAGTCCCACGGGGATACCGCCACGGTTCAGCACGACCAGCCGGGCGTGCCGGTCGAGGGTGACGGCAGTCGCTGTCAGAAGGGGTCTCAGGTCCAGGACCGCCAGCACCCGACCGCGCCAGTTGGCGACCCCGGCCAGCCACGACGGCATACCTGGCACACGGGTCAGGCTCGGCGGCCGGCCGACCTCGGCGACACTGGACATCGCCAGCGCGTATCGGGAGCCGCCCAGCCGCACGATGACGACCTCGTCGGGTGCTGCCGGCTGCTCGTCCACGTCTGGCTCATCGGCTCGCCTGCCTCTCGGGTGTAGCCCCGGCCGGCCTTCGCTGGGCGCCGGTCAGACCGACCGCGCAGGCGGCGGCCACAGACCCACCGGCCAGGTAGGCCAGACCCCGCAGGTTTCCCAGAACGACGAGCTCCTCGCTCCGCTTGGTCGCCAGTGCCAGGGCGATGACCAGCCACAACACACCGGGTAGGACCGCCCCGAGGCGCCGACCCAGAATCCGCGCCCCCGCCATCCCGAGGACCAGGTTGCCGACCACCGCGATCGCCCCTGCGACAGGCAAGGCCAGTCCGAACGGCCGGGCCGGCGTGAGGAACGCGCCCCACACGGCGAGTTCGACGGTCAACAGGAGCACCAGCAGGTACGCCGCAGCCGTACCCACCCGAGTCATGCCGGGCAGCCTCGCACGTGGTTACCGAACGACGTCCCTGGGGGCGTCGACGTCCGCGAGCGATTCGACCGGCAGGCCGTCACGCAGGTCGATCAGGGCCGGTCGCGCGGCGGCAGCCTCGAGCACGTCGGTGATCTGGCGCCCGATCAGCTCGCTCCGCTCGAGCAGAGCGTCGCGCAACGCCTCCACGAGGTGCCGGTTGTCGCCGAGCAGCGTCTTCGTGACCGCCTTGTGCTTTTGCAGCAGGGCCTCGACCGAGTCGCGCCCGCGGTCGTCCGCGAGCACCCGTCCGACGATGTTGGTGTCGGCGAAGCCGCTGTTCTGGATGGCCATGTAGGACACGAGCGCACCTTCCATGCCGTGCGCGCCGACCATCTCTGCCGCGGTGTTCGTCGCATAGAGCAGGTCGCCGCCGGGGCCGGTGGAGACGTCGCCGAAGAACAGCTCCTCCGCGCACTGGCCACCCATGGCGATCTGGATGAGCGCCTCCATCTCGGTGCGTGAGCGCGTGTAGACGTCCTCGCGGTCACCATGGGCAAGCAGCCCAAGGGAGCCTTTGCGCTTGATGATCGTGAGGATCTCCAGCCGGCGGTGCGGAGCGGTCAGCCAGGCGGTCGTCGCGTGACCCGCCTCGTGAGTGGCGATCAGTCGGCGCTCGTGGTCGGTGTACTCCACCGGCTGCCCGATGCCGACTTCGATCGACATGCGAGCCTTCTCGACGTCGCCGTAGGTCATCTTGCTGTCACCCCGGCGGACAGCGTTGATCAGCGCCTCGTCGAAGAGGTTCTCGATCATGACCGGCGAGTAGCCGATGGTGGTGGCAGCCAGGGCGTCGCGGCGCTCGGTGTCGTCGAGGTCCACGACGTGGGACTTTGCGGCCAGGAAGTGGTCGATCAGCTGCCGTCTACCGGACTTGGCCGGCAGCTCGAAGCTGAGCCGCCGGTCGAAGCGGCCCGGTCGCAGCAGGGCCGGGTCGAGGGCGGACGCCCTGTTGGTGGCGGCGATGAGCAGCACGTTCGCGGGCACTGCGACCGGCCGCGCGAGCTGGCGGTCGGCAGGCATCATGAGGTTGACCCGGTCCACGAACCAGCCGACGAGTCGCTGGGAGCCGGTGAGGGCGCTGAAGGACTGCATCTGCACGAGCAGCTCGTTGATGATCGCGGAGGTGTCACCGCCGGCGGTAAAGCCGTTCACGACCGTCACCGGCGCGGCGTAGCTCGCGGGCAGACACGTCGTACCCGAGCAGCCTGAGACCGCAAGGGGCGCTGCTGCGGTGGCGACGCCGCTGCGGGACTGCGCGATGACGTCGATCTCCTCGATGAAGCCGATCGCGCCGCCCTCCTTGCGGGCTGCCTTGCGCAGTGCTTTGAAGTAGTTACGAATCTTCTTGCTGCTCTGCCCCTGCCAGACCGTCTGGAAAGAGGTCCCACTGACGAACAGGAACGGCACGCCTGCCTCGTGGGCCATGGCGCGGGCCAGGTGGGTCTTGCCGGTGCCGGGCGGGCCCTCGAACAGCAGACCCCGGCGCGGCGTGCCACCCATCTCGGTGGAGAACGTGTCGTGCGCCAGGAACAGGTTCAACGAGCGGACCACCTCCTCCTTGACGCCGTCGATGCCGACGACGTCGTCCAGGCGGGTGGAGATCTGGTCGGCCCGGTAGACCGTGTGCGGCGAGCGACCCGTCATCAGCTGCTGCCCGACAGCAAGGGCGATCATCGCGCCGAAGAACACCATGATGGTGAGCAGGAACGGGTCGATGTGCGGGAAGGGCAACCACGAGGACCCGGGAGCCTTCAGTGCCCCGCGCCCCAGCAGCGCCGCCACCAGGAGCCAGACGGCCACGGCCAGTCGCACAAACCGCTTGCGGCGGGCGCTCTCGCGGCTGCGGCCGACGTCGGCGTCGCGCATCCGAAGCAGGCCCCCACCGGCCTTCTCGAGCAGTCCGGACAGCGGGGCGGCAGGCTGGTTCAGGTCCGGCACGGGGGCTCCTCAAAGGACACGCGGACAGAAGCAGGGCCCCGTCCGAACTGCCCCATACTCTCTATTATCTCACGTTGCGTGACCAGCCCGGGCAGGAGTGTTCACTCCAATGGCCTATCAAGTGGCTACGCAGCGCCACCGAAGAGGTCGGTCTCGCGGCCCTCGCCGGCCGCCCGTTCGCCGCGCACCAGCACGAAGTGCTCGACGCCCATCGCTTTGTGGCCGATGTTGTTCGACAGCGCGAAGAACGGCCCGTCGACAGCGATCTGCGTCGCGTGGGCGCGCATCGCTTCGATCTTGGCGTCGAGGTGGTCCCGGGCGTCGATCTCGGTCGTGACGTCCTCGTCAGGGTTGCCGAAGGGCAGGTCGTCGGCGGAGTCGACGCCAAAGAAGTTGCTGTCACCGACCTGCTTGAGGTGCTCGATCCCGGCTTGCAGGACGCTCTTGGGAATCGCCGTGTGGTACAGCCTGGTGGCCTGCCAGGCCGGCCCAGCGGCCGGCGCGTACGTCGGGTCGGCCGCCTTCTCGAAAGCCGCGACGGTGACCCGATGCGCCTGGATGTGGTCGGGGTGGCCGTAGCCACCTTTCTGGTCGTAGGTGACGACAACCTGCGGCCGCACGTCCCGGATGACTGCGACGAGCGACTGGGTGGCCTCGTCGACGTCAGCCTGCCAGAAGGCCTCCGGCCGCTCGTTCGCAGGGGTTCCCATCATCCCGCTGTCGCGCCAGCGCCCGGGGCCGCCGAGGAACCGGTGGTCAGCCACCCCGAGGGCAGCGCACGCGTCCGCCAGCTCACCGATCCGGTGCTGCCCGAGGTCGTCGTCCTTGTCGCTCGCGAGGTGGGCCAGACCAGCAAGGAGCACCTCCCCTTCCTCCCCCAGGGTGCACGTCACGAGCGTGACCTGAGCGCCGTCCGCGGCGTACTTCGCCATCGTCGCGCCGGTCCCGATCGTCTCGTCGTCGGGGTGAGCGTGCACCAGCAGCAGGCGGCGTTGCGCCGTACCGGTGGGAGGAGGGGTGAGCATCCAGGAAGCGTACGGCGCATCAGAAGCCAGAGCTGGCGGGCCGGTCCGTCAGGTCAGTTCAGGGCCGGATCGTCGGGATAGGTCGCGGCCAGTGCCAGCGGCAGCCCCTGGCGGCGCAGCACATGACGCCAGAGCAGCTGCGGCGCGGTGTGGAAGCAGTCGCCCGGCAGGGCGTCAAGAACCCACCACGACCCTTGTTCGACCTCCGCCTCGAGCTGGCCAGGCGACCAGCCGGCGTAGCCCGCGAACACCCTCACCTCCTGGACCGGCTCGGCCGCATCCTGGTCGAGGTCGACGGTCGCGAGCCACCGGGCCCCGGCGACGGCCACGTAGCTCGCGTCACCGGGGGCCGGAACGGACAGCCGGCCGAGGCAGATGGCCGCGCTCTGCTGGACCGGCCCACCCTCGAAGATCACGGGCGGGTCAGGGGCCAGCAACGCCCAGCCCGGTAGGACCCCGCGCAGGTCGGTGCCGGTCGGTCGGTTGACGACGACACCCAACGCACCGTCGTCAGCCGAGTGCTGCAGCAGCTGGATGACTGTGCGCCCGAAGGTACCTCCCCCGGACGCGGGGTCCAGCGCAGGCGTGGCGACAAGCAGCCGCCCCTCCCACGCGGACATCAGGACGCGGCGGTCGCCTTGGTCGCCTTGCCACGGGTGCGCTGGCGCTCGCCCGCGTTGAGGACGACCTTGCGAATCCGGACCTTGGCGGGGGTGACCTCGACGCACTCGTCCTCGCGACAGAACTCAAGCGCCTGCTCGAGGCTGAGCTCCTTGTGCGGGATGAGCGGGACGAGGACGTCCGAGGAGGACTGCCGCATGTTGGTGAGCTTCTTTTCCTTGGTGGCGTTGACATCCATGTCGTCGCTGCGGGAGTTCTCACCCACGATCATGCCCTCGTAGACCTCGGTGCCCGGGGGCACGAACATGGTGCCGCGCTCCTGAAGGTTGGCCAAGGCGAAGCCGGTCGTGGGCCCGCTACGGTCAGCCACGAGCGACCCGGACGGTCGGGTGCGGATCTCGCCGTGCCAGGCTTCGTACCGCTCGTGGATGTGGTGCAACAGGCCGGTGCCTCGGGTCTCGGTGAGAAACTCGGTGCGGAAGCCGATCAGGCCGCGCGCCGGGACGATGTATTCCATCCGCGTCCAGCCGGTGCCATGGTCGACCATCTGCTCCAGACGCCCCTTGCGCAGCGCCATCAGCTGGATCAGGACGCCCTGGTACTCGGACGGGCAGTCGATGGTCATCCGCTCCATCGGCTCGTGGATCTTGCCGTCGACCAGGCGCGTGACGACCTGCGGCTTGCCGACGGTCAGCTCGAAATCTTCACGGCGCATGACCTCGACGAGGATGGCCAGCTGCAGCTCGCCGCGGCCCTGAACCTCCCAGGTGTCCGGGCGCTCGGTCGGCTGGACGCGGATCGAGACGTTGCCGACCAGCTCCTTGTCGAGGCGGTCCTTGACCTGTCGAGCCGTGAGCTTCTTGCCGCTCTTGCCGGCGATCGGCGAGGTGTTGATGCCGATCGTCATGGAGATGCTCGGCTCGTCGATCGTGATGAGCGGCAGCGGGCGCGGATCGTCTGGATCGGCGAGGGTCTCACCGATGGTGATCTCCGGGATGCCGGCGATGGCGACGATGTCGCCGGGCCCGGCATGCTCGATCGGGACCCGGGTGAGGGCCTCGGTGCCCAGCAGCTCGGGGAGCTTGATGTTCTGCACCGAGCCATCCTGCTTGCACCAGGCGACCATCTGGCCCTTCTTGATCCACCCGTTATGGATCCGCAGCAAGGCAAGCCGACCCAGGTACGGCGAGGAGTCGAGGTTGGTGACGTGCGCCTGCAGCGGCATGCCCTCGGTGAAGTGCGGGGCGGGGATCGTGCTCTTGATGACGTCGAACAGCGGCTGCAGGTCGGCGCAGTCAGGGCTGGTGCCGTCGGCCGGGCGCGTCAGCGACGCCTGACCGGTCTTGGCCTGGCAGTAGACGATCGGGAAGTCGATCTGCTCCTCGGTGGCGTCAAGGTCCAAGAACAGCTCGTAGGTCTCGTCGACGACCTCCGCGATGCGGGCGTCGGGACGGTCGACCTTGTTGATGATCAAGATGACCGGCTTGTTTTGCTGCAGGGCCTTGCGCAGGACGAACCTGGTCTGCGGCAGCGGGCCCTCGGAGGCATCCACCAGCAGAGCCACGCCATCGACCATCGACAGGCCTCGCTCGACCTCACCACCGAAGTCGGCGTGGCCAGGGGTGTCGATGATGTTGATGAGCAGGTCCTTGCGCCGCACGGCGGTGTTCTTGGCGAGGATCGTGATGCCCTTCTCGCGCTCGAGGTCCATCGAGTCCATCACCCGGTCCTGGACAGCGCCCTCCTCCTGCTGGTGCTCGGTGTAGGCACCGGACTGCAGAAGCATCGCGTCGACGAGGGTTGTCTTGCCGTGGTCGACGTGGGCGATGATCGCCACGTTGCGGATGTCGTCACGGGTGGGCATGCCTAGAAACTCCAGCTCAGCAGAAGATCGCCGAGCACGTGCTGCGGCGCCTTCAGACTACCGGCGCGTCCGTTCCGCCCCGGTCAGCGTGTGCCAGGACGACGGGCGCCGCCCTCGTGGTGTTCGGGCCGTTGACAGCGGCGGTGCTCCTCGGCGAGCACGCGGCCGGCGACGGTCAAGGACTACGCCAGGTCGACCGTGTCGGCGCCAGAGCTCGGCGCGGTGCGGCCCATGCCGCGCAGCTGAGCCCGGAGCGGGTCCAGGACCGGGGCGTCGACGGGGATCCATGGCACGTCGTCGAGCTCATCTGCCGTCAGCCAGCGGTGCGCGTCGTGGTCACGCAGCTGCGGCTCACCGTCCGTCAGCCTTGCCAGGTAGATGCGCAGGACGGCGCTCTCGCCGATGAACAAGTCCGGTCCGATCCGCTCACCTATGGCCGCAGCGCAGCCCAGTTCCTCGACCAGCTCGCGGCTCAGTGCCTGCTCGTCGCTCTCGCCGTCCTCGACCTTGCCGCCGGCGAACTCCCACAGCCCCGCCAGCCGCGGCGGCCCGGTCCGGCGGGACGCGAGGACCCGCGGCGGGTGCTCCCTGATCAGGGCCGCACCGACCACTGAGACCCGCATGGTGCCATCCTGCCGTTTCTCGTGCGCCCGGGCTTCGGTGGGGGTAAGGATCTCAGGAAGCGACCCGACTTCCCGGAGGCACCCGAATGGCCACCTTGCTCGACGCAGACCTGCTCACCGACACCCTCAAGGCCCTCCCCGGCTGGCACGGTGACGCCCAGGGCATATACTGCGACGTCACTCTGCCACCAGAGCAGGACGCTGAGCTGCGCCGTGTCGTGGCCGTCGACGCCGGCGCCATGGGTCACCCGCCCATCGTGGAGCAGCGCGACGGCGCGACGCGGTTCATGCTGCGCACCGAGCCCGAAGGAGGCGTCACCGAGCTCGACATCGCCTTTGCCTCGCACATCAGCGACCTCGTCAAGCGCCTCCCGACCGCGCACACAGAGCCTGCCTAGCCCGCACGTTCGTGGGAGCCCAGGCGGCTGCGCTGCTTATGTCCGGTGGCCCCGTGGGTGTCCAGCGCCCTCCCTTCGAGGTGGCTGAGACGGTCACCCTCAGCGGCCCTCCCGGCTACGACCTGGACCGGGTGGCGCGCTCGCATGCCGGGGCGGGCCTGCGGCCATATGCCTACGACGGTCGACGGCTGACGACGGTCCTGCCCAGCGGCACTCTCGCGCGGGTCGACCAGGCGCTGCGGGTGGAGTTGTCCGCTCCGGACCCCGTCGGCCTGCAGGTCCTGCGCCAGGTGCTCGACCTCGACGCGGACCTCACCGAGTTGTGGGCCTGCGCCGACCCGTGGGTGCGCGAGACAGGAGCGGGACGCCACCTGCGGGCAAGCTCGGTCCTGGAGGCGCTCGCGCAGGCCCTGGCGAGCACGAACACGTCGTACCGGGGAACGCAGGCGATGATGGAGCAGCTGGTCGGAGACGGACCGTTCCCGCTCCCCGAGCAGGTACCGGGTCGTCCACTCACCACCTGGGGATACCGCGGGCCGGCGCTGCTGGGAGCCGCCCGGGCGGTCCACGAGGGCCTTGACGAGGGCTGGCCGGATGCCTCCGACGAGCAGGTCCTGAGCGCAGTGCGGGCGCAGCGCGGGTTCGGGCCGTTCGCCGCCGCCTCCGTGCTGCCGCTGCTCGGTCGGCCGCGACCCCTGGTCCTGGACAAGTGGCTCGCGCAGCAACTGCCCGACCCTGGGCGCTACGCGAGGTACGGCAGATGGGCAGGGACCGTGCTGTGGCTGGAGGTCACCCGGACG
>JAYUBO010000342.1:0-10529 GCA_043740815.1 Frankiales bacterium
TCGCGCAAGGCGGTAAGTGTTCCCCACTGGATCAGTAGCCTTTCGAAAGGTCATGGGCGTGTGACGGCGTGCCGGCACGGGACGCGTCAAGGCAGGGGAGCTTCTGGGCGCCTACGCGGCGCGGTTTCGGCTCAGCCGGGACAGATCGCGCTCGAGGTGCGCTGCAGGTCGACATGCAGTCGCGCGACGAGAACGGAGCGGAACATTTTGTGAGCATGCCACAGGTACGGAGGCATTTCCTAGTAGGCGCTGGGAGTTAGTGCTGTGCGATGGTGGATTCTCCTTCCCGGACAACCCTCTGGAGTCACCGTGCCCGCCC
Organism: Frankiales bacterium; assembly: GCA_043740815.1. GTDB lineage: Bacteria > Actinomycetota > Actinomycetes > Mycobacteriales > SCTD01 > RYN-111. The sequence goes on from JAYUBO010000342.1 coordinate 320, forward strand.
AACGCGGACAGGGGCAGTGGGCTCTCGGCTACCGAGAGCCGCTCAACCCGAACGAGCAGATCAAGAAGGACAGCGACCCGCTGACCGTGCAGCAGCGGGTGCTCGACATCTACAGCAAACAGGGCTTCGACAGCATCGACGGCGCCGACCTGCGCGGTCGCCTGCGGTGGTTTGGGCTCTACACCCAGCGGGCGGACGGCATCCCCGGTGGGAAGACCGCGATCCTGGAGCCGCACGAGCTCGAAGCCCCCTTCTTCATGCTGCGCGTCCGCGTCGACGGTGGCCAGCTCACGGCTGAGCAGCTGGGTGTCATCGCGACCATCGCGACCGAGTTCGGCCGTGATGTCGCCGACATCACCGACCGTCAGAACATCCAGCTGCACTGGATCCGGATCGAGGACGTGCCGGAGATCTGGCGCCGACTCGAGGCCGTCGGCCTGTCCACGACCGAGGCCTGTGGAGACACCCCCCGCGTCATCATCGGCTGTCCACTCGCCGGCATCGACGCCGATGAGGTCATCGACGCGTCCCAGACCATCCGTGACGTCGTCCAGCGCTACCTCGGCGACCCAGCTTTCGCGAACCTGCCGCGAAAGTTCAAAAGCTCCCTCAGCGGCTGCGCGACGCACTGCACGAACCACGAGATCAACGACATCGCCCTGGTCGGAGTCGTCCACCCAGAGCTCGGCTCGGGCTACGACCTGTGGGTCGGCGGCGGTCTGTCGACCAACCCGAAGCTCGGCGTCCGGCTCGGCGCGTTCGTCGAGCCCGCACGCGTCAGCGAGGTGTGGGAGGGCGTCATCTCGGTCTTTCGGGACTACGGCTACCGCCGCTCGCGCATGCACTCCCGCTTGAAGTTCCTGCTCGCCGACTGGGGTCCGGAGCGGTTCCGCGAGGTGCTCGAGCAGACCTACCTGTCGGCGCCGTTGCCCGACGGCCCGGCGCCAGCCGCTCCACCTCGCCCGGAGCGTGACCATCTCGGAGTGCACCGGCAAGCCAACGGCAGGATGTACGTCGGAACGGTGGCCCGCGCCGGGCGTACCAGTGGATCCCAGCTGTCCCTCGTCGCCGAGCTGTCCGAGCGGCTCGGCGGCGGCCGGGTAGCAACGACGGCCCAGCAGGGACTGGTGCTGCTCGACGTCCCCGAGGACAACGTCGAGGAGCTTGTCGGTGAGCTCGAGGCGCAGGACTTGCGGGTCAACCCCTCGGTCTTTCGCCGCGGGACCCTTGCCTGCACCGGGCTGGAGTTCTGCAAGCTGGCCATCGTGGAGACGAAGGCCCGAGCTGTCGACCTCTACACCGAGCTGGAGAAGCGGCTGCCCGACTTCGACGAGCCACTCACGATCAACGTCAACGGCTGTCCCAACTCGTGCGCCCGTTTCCAGACCGGCGACATCGGCCTCAAGGGCTCGATCGTCGACGGTGTGGAGGGCTTCCAGGTGCACCTTGGTGGTCGGCTCGGCGAGGACGCGGGCTTCGGGCGTAAGGCTCGTGGCCTGAAGGTGACCGCGGACGACGCTGCGGACTACGTCGAGCGGCTGCTACGGACTTACCAAGCTGAGCGGTCGGAGGGTGAGAAGTTTGCCGTCTGGGCGCGCCGCGCCGACGAGTCCTTGCTCAAGTGAGGCTCCTGCGAGGGCGCTATGAGTGAGCGCGCCGCGCCCCAGTACTGCCCGTACTGCGGCGAGGAGGACCTGCGCCCCTGGGGTGAGCTGAGCGAGCACGCCCGTTGGGCCTGCAATGGCTGTCTGCGCGTCTTCGAGCTGCGCTTTCAGGGCACGACGGGCCGCGACTGACCCCGTTCGTCGCAGCAGGCGACCGGGGTGCAGGATGCGCCCGTGGGCGCCTACGACCAGATGCGGACAGCGCGCCTGGTGCTGCGTCGCTGGGACCGCTCCGATCGCGCCCCGTTCGCCGAGGTGAACGCGAGCCCCGTCGTCATGGAGCATTTTCCGACCACCTTGAGCGCCGCCGAGAGCGACGCCTTCGTCGATCGCATCGAGGCGCACTTCGACGAGCACGGCTACGGGCTGTGGGCCGTCGAGATCGGCGGGGTTTTCGCCGGCTTCACCGGACTGATCTGGCAGCACGGCCTGCCGGTCGACCCGGCCCTCGAGGTCGGGTGGCGCCTGCAGAACCGCTACTGGGGGCATGGTTATGCCACCGAGGCGGCCCGCGCGGCCCTCGAGGTTGGCCTCGAGGTAGCGCCCAGCGTCCTCAGCGTCACCGCCGTCGCTAACGATCGTTCCTGGCACGTCATGGAACGACTGGGCATGCAGCGGGTCGGTGAGTTCGACCACCCACGCGTCCCTGTCGGGCATCGGCTCCGCCCGCACTACCTCTATCAGACCCCCTGAGCGGTGTACTGAACCACCGGCGCTCGACGACCTCGCTACAGGTGCAGGCCGCACTCGGTCTTCTGCGAGCCGCGCCAACGCCCTGACCGGGGATCCTCTCCGGGTGCGACGCGATGCGTGCAGGGAGCGCAGCCGATCGAGGGGTAGCCGTCGTCAGCGAGCGGGTTGACCAGGATCGCGTTGTCGGCGACGTAGGAGTCGAGGTCCTGCTGGGTCCAGGCCGCGATCGGGTTGACCTTGACCTTGGCTCGCTTGGCGTCCCACTCGACGACCTTGGTGTGCGCTCGCGACGGGGCCTCATCGCGGCGTAGACCCGAGGCGTAGGCGTCGTAGTCGGCCAGGCCCCTGCCCAGCGGCTCCACCTTGCGCATCGCGCAGCACGCGTCGGGGTCACGCCGCCAGAGCTCGGCGCCGTACTCGGCGTCCTGCTCGGCGACAGTCAGCAGCGGCAGCATCGTCCGGACGCGCACGTCGTACACCTGGGCGACGGCGTCACGAGTGCCAAGGGTCTCCGCGAAGTGGTAGCCGGTGTCGAGGAACACGACGTCCACCCCGGGGCTGACGGAGGCCGCCAAGGAGGCGAGCACGCCGTCCCCCATGGAGCTGGACACGACGAAGCGCCGACCAAAGGTGTCGACCGCCCAGCGCAGCAGCTCGATCGGCGTCGCACCCTCGAGCCGCTCGCCCGCTTCCACGGCCAGGGCCTTGAGGTCGGTTGCCTTCGCGTCGGTTGCGCTCATGCCGGTCTCGGTCTCCACACCTTCATCCAACCAGCGGCACGCGTCGAGCGTTCCCGTCGGGCATGAAAGGCTGAGCGTGTGGAACCGGTCCCTGCGCTCGTCACGCTGCACGTGTGGCGCATCCCGGCTCGCGCGGTGCCGGCGGCCCTCGCGCGGATGGCGGTCGACCGCCGCGCCGCCCGTCGTACACCGGGGGTGCGGTTTGCCAAGATGCTCGGCACCGGCCGGGGGTTCGGCGTGTCGGAGGCCGACCTGACCCGCTGGGCCAAGCTCACGACGTGGGCAGCGCCCGGTCCCGACCCGGTCGCCGCAGCCTGGGAGCGGCTGGCCACCGAGACCCTCCGGCTCGAGCTACGTCCGTTGGCGAGCACCGGACGGTGGAGCGGCCGCGAGCCCTTCGGGGCGCCTCGCAGCGAGCGGTACGACGGCCCCCTGGTCGCCCTCACCCGGGCCCGGCTTGCACCGACCAGGGCGGTCGCCTTCTGGCGGTCCGTGCCTGCGGTCCAGGCCGCACTGGCTGGCGCGCCCGGCTTGCGGGCCTCGCTCGCCGTCGGGGAGGCCCCCGTCGGCCTCCAGGGGACGGTCAGCCTGTGGTCGGGGGCGCGGGACGTCCGGGCGTTCACGACCGGCCCCGCCCATGCCCGTGTCGTCGCCGACACCACCCGCCTCGGGTGGTACGTCGAGGAGCTGTTCGCCCGGTTCGCGGTGCTGGACGCCACCGGGACGCTGGGCGGCGCGGAGCCGTTCCGATGAGCACGCAGGTCGTGCGTTGGACCCGCGAGGACCTCACCGCCCGCACCGACGAGGTGCTCGACGTCTACGCCGCCGCCATGGACGTCCCACGTGCGGAAGCCCGCGGCCGGCGAGCCGTCATCGGGGCTCACCTGGACCGAAAGGGCCTGCATGCCGTCGCTGCCGTCGACGGTTCGCGGCTGGTCGGCATCACCTACGGCTACCGCGGTGCCCCGGGCCAGTGGTGGCACGACCAGGTCAGGACGGCGATGGACCAGACCGTCGCCGCGATCTGGCTGAGCGACACCTTCGAGGTGTGCGAGCTGCACGTCCGTCCGGAGCTGCAGGGCACCGGCCTCGGCCACGCGTTGCTGGAGGATCTGCTGGCGCAGGCCGGCACCACCACGGCCGTCCTGACCACGCCCGACCTCGAGACGCGCGCCCGGCGGTTCTACCGGACCGGTGGGTGGGTCGACCTGGTGCGGGACCTGTCGTTCCCGGGCGACCCGAGAACCTTCGCCGTACTGGGTCGGGAGCTATGACCGCGGACCGGGTGGTCGTCGTCGGCGCTGGGCACAACGGCCTGGTTGCCGCCTGCTACCTGGCTCGCGAGGGCCTTGACGTCGAGGTCGTCGAACGCGACACCGTCGTCGGCGGCGCGGTCAGCACCGTCGAGCGTTGGCCCGGCTACCGCGTCGACCGCGGGTCGAGCGCGCACATCATGGTGCGCCACACCGGCATCGTGGAGGACCTCGGCCTGGACCGTTTCGGGCTCGACTACCTCGACCTCGACCCGTGGGGCTTCGCGCCCTTCGGCGACTCCGACCTCACCTTCAACGTCGACCTCGATACGACCTGCGGGTCCATCGAAAAAGCGTGCGGTGCAAAGGATGCAGCCGCCTACCACGCCTTCGTGACCGACTGGTCGGCCCGCAACCTGCGGGTCTTCGACGCCTTCCAGAACCCCCCGACGGCACGGCACCTCGGTCGGGCGCTGTGGGGCGTTGGCAAGCAGACCGGGCTGGGCGGGCTGGAGCTGTCGCGGCAGTTCCTCGGCTCGGCGGACGCCCTGCTCGACGCGCACTTCGACGACGAGCGGCTCAAGACGGCGCTGGCGTGGTTGGGGGCGCAGTCCGGGCCACCCACCCACGAGCCCGCGACGGCCGACCTGGTCGGATGGAACACCGTCATGCACCTGCGCGCCCCCGGCCACCCCCGTCGAGGCAGCGGCAGCCTCAGCGAGTCCCTTGCCGCCTGCTTGCAGTCGCTGGGGGGGCGGGTCCGGCTCGGTGACGGGGCGGCCTCGATCACGACCGCAGGCGACCGCGTGACGGGTGTCCTGACCGACTCGGGCGAGCACCTTCGCGCGGACACCGTCGTGGGGGCCTGCCACGTCCTGACCACCCTCGAGCTGGCTGCGTCCCCTGCCCTGGACAAGGCCCGGCGCGACGTGCATGTCGGCAACGGCATCGGCATGGTCGTACGGCTGGTCACGGACGCGCTGCCGGCGTACCCGACGGCGACGCCGGACACCTACCGCGCCCTGCAGCTGCTCGCGCCTTCGCGGCAGGCACTGCGAAAGGCGTACGGCGAGTGGGGGGCCGGCCTGCCCCCGACCGAGCCGGCTGCCCTGGCCATGACCTTCAGCGCGTTCGACGACACGCTCGCACCAGCCGGCATGCACACGATGAGCATCTGGGGGCAGTGGCACCCCTACGCACTGGCCAACGGCGAGCACTGGGACGCCATCGCCGAACGCGAGGGCACCAAGCTCATCGAGGCCGTCGAGCGCTGCGCCCCTGGCTTTGCCTCCAGCGTGCAGGCCATGCACGTGCAGACGCCGCTCGACATCGAGCGGGAGCTGGGGCTGCGGCAAGGACAGGTCATGCATGTCGAGATGTCCTTGGACTCGATGTTCCTCTATCGCCCCGCGCCGGACCTCGCGGGCTACCGCGTCCCCGGTACGCACGGGCTGTACCTCTGCGGGGCGTCGACGCACCCTGGCGGCGGCGTCTTCGGCGCCAGCGGCCGGCTCGCAGCACGTACGGTCCTGTCCGACCGCTCGGCACGCAGCCGGGCGCTGACCCGAGCCGTGAGGACGATCCGCCGTGGCTGAGCTCTACGAGGTGCTGCTCGTCGACGGCGCCGCCCGCTGGCACGTCGGCTGGATCGTCGACGACGAGACCGAGACCGACCTGCTGCTCACCCAGAGCGGCAAGGTGCTGCTGTTCGGCAGCCGCGCCGCTCTGGAGCACCACGCGCAGGAGCACCACCTCGAGCTGCATGACGACCTGCCCGACGAGGTGGACCTCGACCTGGGCGGTTGGCTGCCCAGGGGCGCTCCCGAACCGTCTACTGCAGAGGTCTGCGAGCTCTGGCACCTGCTGTACGACGACCCGGTGGCCGGTGGCGTCCTTGACACCGAGGAGCTCGGAGAGGCCTACGACGACCTGGTAGAGGACGTCGAGAACTGGTTCGCCGAGCACGGCGAGGCCTCCCGGCGGGCACTCTTGTTGGCCGTCACACGGCTGCGGAGCGCGTTCCGCGTGATGTGACAGCCACCACCGCGCACGCTGACTACGCTGCTGGCATGCCCACGGCGACGCTGCGCCCGTACCCCCAGCGCCCGACGTCCGTCCGGTCACTTCGGGCATCGGTTGTTCTGGCGGCAGCCGGGATCTTGTGCCAGGTCGCCTACCCGCTCACCCCTGGAACCGCGCGCGACGCCTTGACAGTGGCGACGGTGCTGCTGCTGTTCGCGGCAGCCGCCACTCACGCCTGCGCAACCCGCGGGACCGCGTGGGCGGGGTTGCTGATCGGGACCGTTGTCATCGTCGCGTTCACGGCCGAAGCGCTCGGTGTGGCGACCGGCTTCCCGTTCGGCTCCTACGCTTACGCGAGCACGTTGGGCCCGCGGCTGCTGGGGGTGCCGCTGGTCGTACCGCTTGCGTGGGCGATGCTCTCCTACCCGTGCCTGCTCGTCGGTCAGCGGCTGGCGCACGGCGTGGCAGCCATCCTGGTCGCAGCCGGTGGGCTTGCCTCGTGGGACCTTTTCCTGGACCCACAGCTCGTGGCCGCCGGCCACTGGCACTGGGACCATCCGAGCCCCGGCCTCAACGCGATCCCGCTCACCAACACCCTGGGCTGGCTGCTGGTGGGGACCGCTCTGATGGCGCTGCTCGCCCGGCTGCCGCGCCATACCGCCGACGACCGGGTCCCGTCAGTGGTCTTCCTGTGGACCTACGCGTCGTCGGTCCTGGCCAACGCCGCGTTCTTTGGCCGCCCAGGAGTGGCCCTCGCCGGCGGCATCGGCATGGGACTGGTTGCGCTGCCCTATGCCCGCAGCCTCCTGCGGTGAGGGTCCTGACCGGAGCCGTCTGGCTGCTCACCGCTCACACCGCGGTCAACGCGGCGCTGCTGCGACGCCCGGTTACGGGTCCACTCCCGGTACGCACGAGCGTCCTGCTGCCGGTCCGTGACGAAGCCCACCGGATCGGGGCTTGCCTGGACGGACTTCTCGCACAGCAGGGGATCGCGGAGGTGCTGCTGCTCGATGACGGGTCCGCCGACGGTACCGCCGAGCTGGCCCGCAGCCGGGGCTTTCGCGTCCTGGACGGTGCCCCCCTACCCGCCGGTTGGCTGGGCAAGCCCCACGCCTGCCAGCAGCTCGCCGACGCCGCCGATCCCGCCAGTGAGGTGCTGGTCTTCCTCGACGCCGACGTCGTCCTGGCACCCGGGGCAGTCGCCACCACCGTGGCCACCCTGCTCGCGCACGACCTGGACCTGATCAGTCCCTACCCGCGCCAGCAGGCCCCCGGGCTGACTCGGCTCGTGCAGCCGTTGCTGCAGTGGTCGTGGCTGACCTTCCTGCCTCTGCGGCTCGCCGAGAGCTCGGCACGTCCCTCGATGTCGGCCGCCAACGGGCAGCTGCTCGCCGTCCGCCGCTCCACCTACGGGCGGGCTGGGGGGCACGCGGCCGTGCGACACGAGGTCGTTGACGACGTCGCGTTGCTCAGGGCCGTGAAGCGTGCCGGCGGTCGTGGCGGAGTCGTCGACGGCACCGCTCTGGCGACCACCCGCATGTACGACAGCTGGCGCGAGCTCGCCGACGGCTACACCAAGTCGTTGCACACCACCCCGCCGGCAGTTCCGCTGCTGCTGTTCGTGCTGTATGTCTTGCCGGTCCTCCAGGGCAACCGGATCGCCTACGCCGCGGGCGTTGTCGGCCGGGCGGTCAGCGCACAGCGCACCGGTGGGAGGGTCCTCGACAGCCTCACGCACCCGCTGGGCGTTGCCGCCCTGGTTGGCCTGGACGCCCGCAGTCGACTGGCCCGACGACGGGGGTCGCTTCGGTGGAAGGGCCGGGCGGTGTGAGCCGGGTCGTCGTGGTCGGTGCGGGAGTCGGCGGTCTGGCCGCTGCCTGTCGGCTGGCCGCCGGCGGGCATCGGGTGACCGTGCTGGAGGCCGCGGAGCAGGTCGGCGGCAAGCTGGGCAGCTACGAGCGTGCCGGTTTCCGCTTCGACACCGGGCCGTCGCTGCTGACGATGCCGGAGGTCTTCCGGGACCTTTTCACCGCGACCGGTGGCTGGCCTTCCTCGCTCGTGCTGCAGCGGCTCGACCCGCTGATCCGGCACCGTTTCGCCGACGGCACCTGGCTCGACAGCACCGACGACCTCGCCGAGATGGCTGACCGGCTGGACGCCGCCCTGGGCGCCGGCGCGGGCGCCGACTGGCGCGCCTTCCTGGAGCGGGCCGGTCGCATCTGGGAGGCCAGCCGCGGACCGTTCCTGGAGAGCCCGCTGCACGGCCCGCGCACGCTGGCGTCGCTAGCGCTGCGGCACCCCGGCGACCTGGCCACCCTCGCTCCGGGTCGGACCCTGCGGGCCCTGGGTCGGCGCTACCTGCGCGACGCACGCCTTCGCGTCCTGCTCGACCGTTACGCGACCTACACCGGCTCCGACCCGCGGCTGGCCCCCGCGGCGCTGGCAGCAATCCCCTACGTCGAGCAGCAGCAGGGGGGCTGGTACGTCGAAGGTGGCCTGCACCGGATCGCCGAGGCGCTGTTGGAACGTGCGCTCGACCTCGGCGTGCAGGTGCGGCTCGGGACCCCGGTGAGCCGCATCCTGGACCCGGCGACCGGGGTCGTCCTGGCCGACGGAGCACAGCTGCGCGCCGACATCGTCGTCGCCAACACCGACGCCGCGCACCTGTACGGCGACCTCGTACCCCACCGTCGGGCCTGCCGGCGACTGGCCCGCACCACCGCGTCGCTGTCCGGCTTCGTGCTGTTGCTCGCCCTGCGGGGAAGGTCCACGGGCCAGGCGCACCACACGGTGCTGTTCCCGGCCGACTACGACGCCGAGCTCGACGCGGTCTTCGGGTCGCGATGTGTCGAGGACCCCACGGTGTACGTCAGCGCCCCGCCGGACGGCGCCCCGGACGGGCACGAGGCGTGGTTCGTGCTGGTCAACGCCCCCCGGCAGGGACCCTTCGACTGGCGCGCGCCCGGAGTGACCGAGAGGTACGCCGACCGGATCCTGCAGGTCATGTCCGAACGCGGGTTGGACGTCCGGGACCGGCTGCTGTGGCGGGAGGTGCGTACCCCCGCCGACCTCGAGGAGCGCACCGGGTCGGTCGGCGGGGCGATCTACGGCTCGTCGAGCAACGGCGCGCGGGCGGCCTTCCTTCGGCCGGCCAACCGCTCGCCGGTCCCGGGACTGTTCCTGGTCGGGGGGTCCTCCCACCCCGGAGGTGGGCTGCCCCTGGTGGCGTTGTCCGCCCGGATCGTCAGCGAGCTGGTCGGTCCGGCGTGAGCCCCACAGGGCACACCTCGTGCTGCAGCACCCCGTACGCCGTCCGGCGGACGTAGTCCCGCCCCTCGATCCAGCTCAGGCAGCGGGGGCAGACCTGGTCGACCTCGCCGTGCAGGTGGCCGTCGGCGAGCACATGGACGTCTCCCCCGTCGGGGTCCGGCCGGGTCAGACCCACCACGGCGAGGCCGTCGATGGCCAGCCGATGCACACGCACCCTTTGACCGTAAGGTCCCGCGAGCAAGCCGTGAACCGGCCGCGGGTCACGGTCCGGGAACGAAACGGCATTCAGCGCTGAAGCGACTGCCAGTACCGGTTGAGCGCGCCGTTGGTCTTGACGAACCACACGACGGACCCGGTGATGCTGGCGAGACCGAACCCGAGAAACCCCAGCGCGAGACCGACGCCCTGTCCGGTGCTGAGGTCGTTGCTGGTGCTGCCGTCGCTGGTCTTCGAGGTGGTGGCGGCGATCGCGACAACGGTCGCGATGAGCACGATGTAGCCGACGACGGCGGGGATGATGACCCAGAGCCCCGTCCAGGCCCGCACCGGCGGCTTGTCGCCGCGGCGG
>JAYUBO010000343.1:0-1830 GCA_043740815.1 Frankiales bacterium
CTGCGCCTTGGGCAGTGGGACCGCGACGAGGTGCACAAGGTCTTCGACGCCTTGCAGTTCCGGGTTCTGCGCGAGCGGCTCTACGCCACGCTGTCGGCGGTCGAGCCCGAGGCGGAGCAGGGTTTCGAGGTGGCTGTCCGCGTTCTCGGGCCCGGGGAGGTGGCCGCCTTCCTGGCCAACCTGCCCCGTGGACAGCGGGTCGGCATGGCGGTCAAGGGCTCCTGGGGTCGAGGGACCGGCGACGCGACCGGGCTGGCGCTGGCCGTGCCCTCGCCGGCTGAGGACGCGCCTGCCGCGGTGGAGGGCGCCGACGACGCGGCGTACCTGCTGCTGGGTGAGCTGACGCCGGAGGACGACGCGGCCCTGGCCGGCTGGCTGGCTGACGCGTCCGTGGAGAAGGCGTTGCACGACGCGAAGGGGCCGATGCTCGCCCTGACGGCCCGGGGCTGGACGCTCGCGGGACTCACCTCGGACACGGCCCTCGCGGCGTACCTCGCGCTGCCGGGTCAGGGGACGTTCGACCTGGCAGACCTGTCGCTGCGGTACCTGCGGACCGAGCTGCGGGCCGAGGTGGAGGACGGTCAGCTGACCTTCGACGAGGACGAGGGTGAGCGGACGGCCGAGGACGCAGCGCTGCGGGCCCGGGCGGTTGCCGACCTGGCTGTGGCGCTCGACGAGGATCTGGTCCGGCGCGGCGGGACGGCGTTGCTACGGGACGTGGAGCTGCCGCTGGTGCAGGTCCTGGCCGACTGCGAGCGCACCGGCATTGCGGCCGATGTGCCGCACCTGGAGGCGATGCAGGACCGACTCCGCGAGCAGGTGAGGCTGGCGGCGGAGGAGGCCTACGCGACGGTCGGCCACGAGTTCGGGCTGAACTCCCCGAAGCAGCTGCAGGCCCTGCTGTTCGACGAGCTCGGCCTGCCGAAGACCAAAAAGATCAAGACCGGCTACACCACGGACGCCGACGCGCTGCAGGGACTGCTCGGCACCCACCCCGTGATCGAGGCGCTGCTGCAGCACCGGGAGGTCACGCGGCTGCTCATGGTTGTCGAAAAGCAGCTGTTGCCGACCGTCGCGGACGACGGCCGGATCCACACCACGTTCAAGCAGATGGTCGCCGCCACCGGACGGCTGTCCAGTGACAATCCCAACCTGCAGAACGTCCCGATCCGTACCCTGCAGGGCCGCGAGATCCGGCAGGGTTTCGTTGCGGGTCCAGGCTTCGAGGCTCTGATGACGGCCGACTACAGCCAGATCGAGATGCGGATCATGGCGCACCTGTCCGAGGACGTGGGCCTGAAGGAGGCCTTCAACACCGGGGAGGACCTACACACCTACGTCGCCTCGCAGGCGTTCGGCGTCCCGGTGGAGCAGGTCGACCCGGAGCTGCGCCGCCGCGTCAAGGCGATGTCCTACGGCCTGGCGTACGGCCTGTCCGCCTTCGGCCTTGCGGCCCAGCTGCGGATCACCACCGAAGAGGCCAAGGAGCAGATGACGGCGTACTTCGAGCGCTTCGGCGGGGTCCGCGACTACCTGCGTGACGTCGTCGCCCAGGCGCGTCGCGACGGCTACACCTCCACCATCCTGGACCGTCGCCGCTACCTGCCGGACCTGACGAGCGACAACGGCCAGCGCCGGCAGATGGCCGAGCGGATGGCCCTGAACGCTCCGATCCAGGGCTCCGCCGCCGACATCATCAAGATCGCGATGCTGGGGGTGGCGTCGTCGCTCAAGGCCGCGAAGATGCACTCGCGGCTGCTGCTCCAGGTCCACGACGAGCTGGTGCTCGAGGTCGCGCCGGGCGAGCGGGACGACCTCGAGGCGTTGGTG
>JAYUBO010000344.1:0-5189 GCA_043740815.1 Frankiales bacterium
GCCAGCGGGAAGGATGGAACCGTCAAGCACGTGGTCGGCCAGGTCAACCCGGCCGGGGTGCGGATCACCTCCTTCAAGCGGCCGACGAAGGACGAGCTCTCTCACGACTTCCTATGGCGCATCACGAACGCCCTCCCCCAGCCCGGCCAGCTCGGCGTGTTCAACCGCTCGCAGTACGAGGACGTGCTCGTGGTCCGCGTGCACGACACGGTTCCACGGGCGACGTGGGGTAGGCGCTACAGCCGCATCAACGCCTTCGAGAGGCGGGTCGTGGCCGCCGGCTGCCCCGTCCTCAAGGTCTTCCTGCATCTTTCCAAGGACGAGCAGAAGGCGCGACTGCTAGAGCGCCTGGACGAGCCGACCAAGCACTGGAAGGTCGGGACTGCCGATATTCCGGAGCGGCACCGCTGGGACGACTACCAGGCGGCCTACCTCGACGCGCTCACCAAGTGCAACACCGACGTCGCCCCCTGGTACGTCATCCCCGCCGACCGCAAGTGGTACCGCGACTGGGCCGTCAGCCACCTGATGCTCCAGACGCTGCGTGAGATGGAGCTGGGCTGGCCGACCCCAGCCGGGATCAACCTCAAGGCCATGAAAAAGGAGCTGCTGTCCGAAGTGTGAACCGGCGTGACCGGTGTGAGTACTTAGGGTGAGGGCGTGACCCGCACCCAGGCCCAACGTCGCGCCTGCACCCAGGCCAAGGTGCTGGACGCAACCGTCGAAGCGCTCGTCGCTGTCGGGTACGCGGGGACGTCCACCACAGAGGTCTGCAGGCGCGCCGGCGTCAGCCAGGGGGCCCTGTTCCGTTACTGGCCGACCAAGGGCGAGCTGCTCGCTGACGCGGCCGCGCATCTGCTGGGTCGAGTCACCACGGCGTACGAGGCAGCCTTCGCCGAGCGGCCGGGTGGGGTGGGGGCCCGCGAGGCCATGGAGGCGCTCTGGACGACCTACCGGCAGCCGGACCTGCAAGCCGCCGTCGAGCTCTACGTCGCTGCGCGCACCGACGAGGACCTCGCGGCCGCCCTCGCCCGCATCGAGCCGGCCCATCGCGCCAACCTGCAGCGGATCGCCGCAAGGGTGATCGATCCTGCCCTGGTGGCGCTCCCAGGCTTCGCGTCGTTCGTCGAGCTGGCCCTTGCTGCGGTGCAGGGTGCCTCTATCGGAGCGGCTGTCGTCGACAGCTCACACGACGTCATTCTGAACACCCTGGAGATCCTGCTACTGCAAGGATAATGACAGGTTGCTTTTTATCTGCCACGCTGCCTGCATGGCTGATGCGATCCTGCTTTTGGCGGTGCCCGCGTTCCTGCTGCTGATGGCGCTCGAGCTTGCCGTCACCCGCGCCGGCCAGGCGCAGGAGCGGCGGCTGCTCGGTTATGACCGGCGCGACTCCCACACCTCGCTCGCGATGGGGATGGGGTCGCTGGTCGTCAATGGGGCTTGGCGGTTCGTGGAGGTCCTGTTGCTCGCCGCCGTAGCCCGGTTGACCCCGCTCGACCTCGGGCACGGCTGGACCGGGTGGGGCATCGCTCTGCTCGGCGTCGAGTTCTTCTACTACTGGGAGCACCGGGCAGGGCACGAGATCCGGCTGCTGTGGGCCGCTCACGTCATCCACCACAGCTCCCAGCGCTACAACCTCTCGACAGCGCTTCGGCAAACCTGGACCGGCGAGTACACCGTTTTGTTCTTCCTGCCCGTAACCCTGCTCGGGGTGCCCGTTGAGCTGATCCTCGCGTCCTGGTCGATCAACCTGCTCTACCAGTTCTGGATCCACACCGAGACGATCTCCCAGCTGTGGTCTCCTCTTGAGCACCTGTTCAATACGCCGTCGCATCACCGCGTCCATCACGGCTCCCAGGCGCAGTACCTCGATCGAAACTATGGCGGCATCCTCATCATCTGGGACCGGATGTTCGGCACCTTCGAGCCCGAGGGCGAGCGGGTCGTCTACGGACTCACCAAGAACCTCACGTCCTTCAACCCGCTGCGCGTCGCGACCCACGAGTACGTCGCCCTGCTCGGCGACCTGCGCCTGGCCGCCTCCTGGAGGGACCGTGCGGGTTACTTGTTACACAGCCCGGGATGGGCGCCGTCGTCCGTCGTACCGGGAGGGTGAGGCCGCAACCGGTGCCCTGATCGGCGGGGCGGGTAGCGGCCGCGAGGGGGCTGGCGCTTGGTCAGCAGCGTGCTGTGACAACGGCTGTCCCCGTCGCGGTTAGTCGTAGGTCCTCCAACACGAGCCCTGCTTGGGCAATCATGCCCCGCGGGTCGTCGGCTGAGCGTTCCCGGCCGTCCTCGGTGACAACCAGCATCTCCAGGTCGATCATCGAGAAGCGCGAGTCCACCACGTTGGCCTCCTGCAGGCCCTCGATCAGGGCTAGTCGCGCGCCAGCCGGCATCGTGGCTGCGACGTTCTTCAGCAACCGCCGGCAGGTGGCGTCGTCCCAGTCGTGCAGGATCCACTTCAGCAGGTAGAGGTCAGCTGTTACCTCCAGAGCCGCGAACATGTCGCCCGCTACCAGCTCGACGCGGTCGACCAGACCTCGCCCCTGGAGGTAGGTCCTTGCCTCAGCCAGCACGCTGTCCGACTCCACGAGCACCCCGCGCAGTCGCGGCCTAGCCGCAAGGACCTCGGCCAGCAGCACACCCCGGCCGCCGGCGATGTCGCAGACCACCCCGTCGGTCGGCAGGTCCAGGGCCCCCAGCACAAAGGGCGAGTCGGCCAGCGTGAGTCCCGCCAAGCCGCGCGTGAACTGCTCGCCCTGATCCGGGTGGCTGGCGAACCAGTCGAACAGCGTCTGAGTGTGCACCCGGTGGAACGCCGGCACCCCTGTACGCACCGAGGTGGCGAGGTCCCCCCAGGCGAGCTGGTGCGCGGCCGAGCTCAGGTAACGGCACCACGACCCCACCGCGTGTACGTCATCGCTGCGCAGGGTCCGGGTCAGCCGAGTCGCACGCACGGTCCCGTCGCTGTCCATCCGCACGGCGTCACATGTTGCGGCCGCGCGCAGTAGTCGGTGCATCGTCTGCTCGTGACAACCGGTACGGCGAGCCACCTCCGCCGACGACAGCCGCTCCTGTCCGAGTGCGTCCGCTACCCCGAGCTCCGACAGCGCCGCCAGGATGTGCGCCCTCGCGAACTGGTGACCTGACTCGGCCACAGCAAGCGGAGCTGGCAGCAGCCGGTCGGCCAGTCGCAGCAGCAGGCGGCGCAACGCCCCCGCTGCATGGACGACGAAGGTTGGCGGAACTTTGGTGCTCGCGGCGTGTCCTTAGAGGACGAGTCAAACAAGATACTTAGACTAGCAGTCTAGTGAACTCACTCGTCAAGAAAAGCGCCTTCCCGCTGCGCACGGCGAAGGCCGCCCGAACACGTCATGACGTGAGCGCAGCTGCGGGAAGGCTGTTCGTCCAACGCGGCTACATCGCGACCACGATCCGCGACATCGCCGACGCCGCCGGCGTCAGTCGCGCGACCGTGTTCAATTCAGTCGGCGGCAAACCGGCTCTGCTGCGGGCCTGCTACGACATCGCGACGGTTGGCGACGACGACCCGACACCCCTGCCCCAACGGCCCGAGCTGCTCGCCGTCCGGGATGCACCAGACCAGCGACAAACGATCATGCTCTACGCGGGCGTCATCGCCGGTATCGGCGATCGGCTGTCGGGGATCTATGAGGTCTTCCGCTCCGCTGCCGCGACTGATCTCGCCATCAAGACGCAGTGGGAGCAGATCCAAGCCGAGCGTCTCGGCGGTGGTCGCGGCTTCGTAGGAATCCTCGCCGGCAAGGGCCCGCTGCGCAACGGTCTCGACCTAGAAGAGGCCGGCGACGTGGTGTGGGCTCATATCGATGCGAGCCTTTACCACCGTCTCGTCGTCGAACGCGGCTGGTCACGGACCCGCTTCGAGGCCTGGTTCGTGCGGACACTGACGTCCTATCTGCTACCCCCAGCCCCGTAGGTGCTTGAGGCGACCTGCGCGAGGAGCAGTTGGTAGGTCCGTTCCACATCACCGTCACTACTCACGATCTCTACGGCTTGGCACCCGGCAAGACCCTCGATGAGGCGCACCACGTCCTGTTTTCCCAACCCGGGAGGTCCGTTCAGGACAATGAGAGTCGGCACGACCCGACCTTAGAGCCTGCTCAGACAGCGCACCGACGGCGTCACGGCCCGCTGAGGGCCGCACGAGGCAGCAGGGTTAGACGTTCTCGGGGCTGCGGGAGTAGCCGGGGAAGTTGCCGTAGAGCTGCTCGCCCTCGGGGCCCTCGGTCACGGCCTGCACGAGCAGGTCGCCGCCGACGAAGGCACCCTTCCAGGACGCACCGCGGCCACCGAAGACCTCCTCGCGGTCACCACGTGAGCGCGGCTTGTTGATCCCGACCTTGAAGGCCTGCAGCTGCTCGGCCACCCGGGCGCCGAAGTCGGCGTCGTCGGTCGCGACGGAGGCGACAAGGGAGCCGTTGGAGGCATTCATCGCGGCCAACAGCTCGGACTCGGTGTCGACCAGGATGACGCTGTCGAGCGGCCCGAACGGCTCCGCGTGATGCAGCGCCCAGTTCGAGGCCGGGTTCAGGACGGCGGCGGCAGCGACGTACGCACCGGTGTCCTGCCCGTCGAGGAAGCGACCGTCCTGGAGCGAGCCGTGGTAGAGCGGGATACCCCCGCCGGCCACCGCCGCCGCATAGTGCTCACGCAGCTCCGCGGCCTTCGTGGCGTGGATGACCGGCCCGAAGTCGAGGTCGGGCAGCGGGTCGAAGGACGTCTCGACGGCCAGCGGGTGGCCGAACTTCAGCGACTGTACGACCGGCAGGTAGGCCTCGAGGAACTCCGGGAACAGCTCACGCTGGACGACGTACCGGGGGTAAGCGGTGCAACGCTGCTTGGCGTACTCGAAGCCCTTCTTCAGGTGAGCGGCCAGGTCGTCCCACTGGCTGTAGTCCCAGATGCCCCAGGCGTTCAGGCCCTCCTGCTCGAGGAAGTGTCGCTTGCCCGTGTCGGCGAGCGTCGTCGCGGCCTTGCGACCGTTGGCGCGGCCACCCACGAAGGCCAGGGCGCCGATCTCCGGGGCACTGATCAGAGCGTTACCGAGGGTCGAGCCGACACCCGACAGCAGCGTCACAGGCAGGCCCTGGCGGCGCATGATCGCGTGGGCCAGGGTCAGGCAGTGGAAACCACCTTGCGAC
>JAYUBO010000345.1:0-2076 GCA_043740815.1 Frankiales bacterium
TGCAGGCTCAGGTGGCCGCCGGCCCGCCGCCCCCGCCAGCCGCCGCGCCGATTCGCTACCAGGTGATGAGCAGCGTCCCGGAGAACTGGATCCCGTTCCTGCCGGTCCATGTCGACGGCAGCAACCGCGAGATCCAGCTGCAGCGCGCCGCCATGCCACGGATCCTCGACGGCGACACCAACCCGCCCGCGAAGGTCCAGCCCCGCACGGTGCTGATGCGACAGGGCCTCGACCTGCCTTCCGCCCAGACGTACTTCGTCAACGAGGAAGAGGTGCCGCGCGCCGGAGCCCGCCTCTTCCAGGCGTTCCAGCGGACTCGGTGGACCGACGGGCGGGTCTATGTCTGGCAGCGAATACGCCGGCAGACGGGGCGCGGCGAGGGGTCGAGCGGGCTGTCCTTCGACGAGCTGGTCGACGAGCCTTGACGCGCCGGCCTGGACGGGTCTCGATTCGCCCCCGTCCGAGGGCAATGACCTGTTTGCCTCAAGCAGAGCGGCCGCCTTCCGATTCGGAAGTCTGCCTGAACTTGAGCCGATGTCGGGGAGCTGCTCACGGCCGGGGGCGAGCCGTGCACATCGCGGTGATATCCGGCGAGGGCCTGACCCTCGTCCGGCTGTCCGGTGAACTCCGAGGTCACCCACGAGCTCATCGAGTACCCCGGCACCGGACACGGCTTCGTCGACCCCCGACGTGAGAGCTACCAGGCCGCCGGCGCAGCCACGAAGGAGAACGCCGCTACGTCATAGTCGCTCTTTCTCGCAGAGCAACACGCAACGAGGCACACCCCTGCCGGAGGCGCAACCGCCGAGCACTGGCCCTGGGCACTCGTGCTGGCCCGCGCGTTCACCCGCCTACGGCAGATTCCACTCCCGGCCTGATCGCCAGCACCACCGCCACCCCAGACCACACCAACGAAGATCACGGAGACACCGGACCCAGCGCCGGTTCTCACTGCTGCCCTGACATCGTCGGCGCCGCAACCATGATTATCTGACCTCGGCAAAGGGCTCTACGGAAACGCCGGGGCTAGTGTCGCGTGTTGGAAGTGACTTTGTTGTCTGTGGTTGAGACAATGGCTCATGTCGCGTGCGGAGCCGTTGGTGTTGCGGGCTGGGGACGAGCCGAGGCTGCGGGAGTGGACGCGCTCCTCGACGATCCCGGCGGGGTTGGCGCAGCGCGCCCGGATCGTGCTGCTGGCCGCGGAGGGCCTCAGTAACGCCGAGGTCGGCCGGCTGGTTGGGGTGAGCCTGCCGACGGTGCACTCCTGGCGGGTCCGCTACGCCGACGGCGGCTTGGCGGCCTTAGATGACCGGCCGCGGTCGGGTCGCCCTGCGGTGCACGACGAACAGGCGATCATCACCGCGACGTTGGAGGCGCCGCCGGCCGCGCTGGGGGTGACGCACTGGTCGTCGCGACTGCTGGCTGACCAGCTCGGGGTCAGCTTCGCGACGGTCGCCCGGATCTGGCGACGGTGGGGCCTCAAGCCCTGGAAGGCCGAGACGTTCAAGTTCTCCACCGACCCCGAGCTCGAGGCCAAGATCCGCGACGTCGTCGGGTTGTACCTGAACCCGCCGGCCAAGGCCGTCGTGGTGTGCATCGATGAAAAGACCCAAATCCAGGCGCTGGACCGGACCGCACCGATCCTGCCGATGCGACCAGGGATCCCGGAGAAGCAGACCCACGACTACAAGCGCAACGGCACCACCACGCTGTTCGCGGCGCTGGAGGTCGCGACCGGGCTGGTCACCGACCGATGCTACGACCGGCACACCAACGTGGAGTTCCTGGCGTTCCTCAAACAGGTCGCCCGGGCCTACCCGCGAGTCCCGCTGCACGTCGTCTGCGACAACTACGCCACCCACAAACACCCCAACGTCCAGGCCTGGCTGACCAAGAACCCCCGCGTGCAACTGCACTTCACCCCCACCAGCGGCTCCTGGCTGAACATGGTCGAGATCTTCTTCGGGATCATCACCAAACAGGCAATCCGACGGGGCACCTTCGACTCCGTCCGGGACCTCAAGCGCGCCATCCGCACCTACATCGACGGCTGGAACGACCGCTGCCAACCGTTCA
>JAYUBO010000346.1:0-8837 GCA_043740815.1 Frankiales bacterium
AAGCTGGCTGCCTGTCGCGGACGGTGCCTTGCTGCAGATCAGCGCGAACCAGGCGCTGTACTCCCTGCACGACAAGAAGTAAGGCGGTGACGGCCAGACAGCGTTCGGTTTTCCGGACCTGCGTGCGCTGGCTCACGTGGTCACGATTCCGGGTCATCCTCGTGACCTGGACCGTACGATGAGGACGTTGGTGTCGTGCCTGGACACCACGCTGTCGGACGGTCGGTGGGGCACCGACGTATCTGCTCACTCGACCGGCCTCATCAGTCGGGGGGCAAGTCGGCGGCGGCGGGGCCAAACGTCTCGACGTGGGCCCGTCAGATCGGACCTGACCCCGCTCGGACGCTCGCGACCGCGGTGCACGCCGGAGCGACTGCCCGGATCATCCGGACGGATCTGATCAGCGTTCCAGCCGGCTCGCCCGCTCAGCCCGCAATCTCGTCATGAAGATGCCACTCCATTCGCCCTGGGGAGCCGC
Source organism: Frankiales bacterium (assembly GCA_043740815.1). GTDB lineage: Bacteria > Actinomycetota > Actinomycetes > Mycobacteriales > SCTD01 > RYN-111. The sequence continues at coordinate 479 of JAYUBO010000346.1, forward strand.
CTGGACCCAGCAGGCCCAGGCCATCAGGCACGGGCCCCCCAACCTTCCTGACCCGATCCGTCCAACCCATGACCCGACCGAACACCACGTGGACACCACCGGCTAGCCCGGCAAACACAACCACGTCCGCCACCGTCACGACCAGTTCCACGTTCTGATCAAGCGACTCGCACACACCTGACGGTGGATCCGGGGAAGTTGGAGCCGGAGCGACGCAGCTGACGTCCCGCGACACGACCCGCGGCGAATCAATCGCCAGGGTCGGATCGCTCGGGAGATATGGGTTAGCGTTTAACTCATGGCGCTTGCTTGGCCGTTTGTTGGTTCCCTAGGCGACGGGCGAAGATGACAACACGCGACCGGCTCGCAGATTCCCGTGATGACGCTGCCGACGGTCGGGATGACGTCGCGGATGTGCGAGACCGATTAGCAGACGCCCGTGACGCACACGCGGACGACCGTGACCTAGACAGTGGAGTGCGGGAGCTCGATATCGGTCGGCTGCTCAGTCAAGCGATCCGACGAGACGTTCAGGCAGAGCGGCGCGATCGAGCCGCCGATGCGCGCGATATCAACGCGGAACGTCTCGACTCACTGATAGCGCCCTCACCCGCAGGGTCACCGGCCCTCGCTGCCGCTGGGCAAGCCGCCATGGATCGCATTCGGGCGGGCGAGGACCGGGACGCAGCTGCCGGGGACCGAGCGGACTTGATAGACGCCCTGCGCCAGGCTGTACGCCGGCGGGATGATGCCGCCAGCCACCGCGAGAACAGCGCCTTGGACCGGCTTGAGTCTGAGGGCGATCGAGTGGGAGCAAGCAAGGACCGCGAGGAGGCGGCGGATGATCGTCGGCATGCCGGTGACGAGAGAGTTAAAGCCGCAGAACAGCGTCACGAGGACGGTTCCCCGGCGGTTACGCCGGAGCCCCGCGGACCGTGACCGATGACCTGACCATATTGGGGAGCAGGGGGTGGGCCGTCGTCACGTCACTGACGCTGGCACCCGACCCGGCAGCCGTTCGTCAGGCCCGGTGTTTCGCGCGCACCTGCTGCGCGGCCGCCAGGCTGGAGCCGTCCGCTTTGGACACCGTGGTGTTGCTCACCAGTGAGGCGGTGACGAACGCTTTTGTGCATGGGCGCAGCGACGCCAGGCTGACTGTCACGATCGTGGGCAACTGGGTGCTGGTCGAGGTCGGGGACGACAACTCGCGCCACCCCCGCCCTGTCGACGTGGATGACGAGGCACTCGACGGCCGGGGCCTGCTGCTCGTGAGTGGCCTTGCTAACAAATGGGGTGTACGCGATGAGCCGATCGGCAAGACAGTGTGGTTCGAAGTCCGTTCCGCGGAACGCGCCCTCCCGGGCTAGGTCGCCATGGGCGTTAATGAAGCAGTGGCTGCAACTTCGGTAAACCAACCTCCTCAGTGGCGATCCGGCCTGGCAGCTGACGAGGAGCTCGTCATGTGACAAGGCTCGACCAAGCTGGCAGGTGTGCTGGTTGCGTTGGCCAGCAGCGGAACGTGTCAAAATTGCTGATGGGTGAGTGCGGTGCCCGACTCTGAGGTTGCCGGCGCGGTCGGCGATGACCTGTCGGAGCCGGAGCCCTTCGGCGCGCATCTTCGCGATCGCCGGCAGGACCGCTTCGGAGTAGTTGGCGGAGGCGGGGGTGACGACGATGCGCTCGGCGAGGCACGGCACCGGGCGGTCGTTGTTGAGGCGTCGCCCTCGGGCCCGTACTGAGAGAGGCGCTGTCAGCCGGCGCCGGCAGCGACGAGCTCAGCCACCGGGGATTGGTGGAATGCTGCGAAGAACGCCCGCACTGCTGCCCGGGACCCCGCGACCTGGACGTCGCCGCTACGCCGTGCCGCCGCGAGGGACTGGTGGCCCAGGTAGGTGCGGTATAGGGAACGCAGATCAGTGCTCAGCGTGACGTCGACGTCGAAGCCGGGGTCGACCAGACACAGCGACGGCTCTTGTTCGACGACTATCCAGTAGCGGTTGCGGTGGTCGTGAAAGGTCACGTAAGCGATGAAACGCGGTTTGGGCAGGTCAGCCGGGTCCAACCTGCGGTGCAGCCACCAGAGCAAGATGTCCGGGTCGAGCTCCTCTGCCCGGGGTTCGCCAAAGGTCCAACGGGCACCCCACGCAGCCAGTCCGAACACCACCGGCTCCAGCGCGCGACCGGACTCGGTGAGCACGTACGACCCGTCGCCGGTTTGTTCGACGACGTCGGCCGCCCGCAACTGGCGCAGCCGACGGCTCAGCAGCGCCCGCGACAACCCCGGGTTGCCGCGGATCAGTTCGTTGTACCGGCTGGATCCGGTCAGCAGGTCACGGACGATGTGGATGGTCCAACGGTCTCCGAGCAGCTCCGCACAGCGTGAGATCGGGCAGTACTGACCGTAAACCGGCATGACCCACCCTAGCGCGGTTCAGCAATGGAACTAGTCGCCGTGACTCGCTAGGCGTTCAGTGACCTCGGCACGCTCCGACAGCCGTCCGGCGCCGGACCCTCGAGTGAGTTGAGGACATCATGCACATCACTAAGGATGACATCCCCACCAAGATCGACATCCCCGGCGCGAAGGCTCGGCAGAAGACCGACTTCGGCGATGCGGCCGGCTACGCCCGACTCGGCGGGGAGTACTTCTCGCTGGGCGCAGGCACGGATATCGCGCCGCTGCTCGAGGGGCTGGATGACGACGCGTGCCACGCACCGCACTGGGGGTACGTCATCTCCGGCAAGGTGATCGTCCGCTACACCGACGGCGCCGAGGAGACCTGCGGTGGCCAGGACCTGTTCCATTGGCCTGCTGGGCACAGCGTCCGCGTCGTCGACGATGCCGAGGTCGTGCTGTTCAGCCCGCAGGCTGAGCACACCGCCGTGATGGACCACATGCTTGCCAAGCTGGCTGGCTAGGCGGACCGCGACCTAGACGGGGAGGAATGTCATGAACGGTGACGAGCAGCTAGCGATCATCATTCCTGCGTTACGGGAGGTGGCGGCGCGCATCCAACCGGAGCAATTGGGCTCCCCGACTCCGTGCTCGGCGTTCTCGGTAGCCGGGGTCCTGGGGCACATGACCAGCCTGGGATCAGCGTTCGCCCCGATGTTCCGTGGCCAGCCTGCGCCGGACGGCGATCCCGCGCCAGCGTCAGGAAAAGAGCAGCTGCGCCGCTTCGACACGACGATGCGGGACCTGCTCGAGGCAGTGCAGTCCGAAGGTGCGCTGGACCGGATTATCAGCACACCCGGCGGGCCGATGCCCGGGCACGTGTTCGCGCGTCTCGTTGCCTTCGATGGCCTCGTCCACGGCTGGGACTTGGCGAGCTCGACCGGACAGCGTTGGCCGCTGCCGGACGATCTCGTCGAGGACGTCGACGGCTTCGCCCGGCAGGCCATCACCACGCAGATGCGAGACGGGGACGCCTGGGCGGCGGAACAACCCGTCGGCCCGGACGCGACACCGATCCAGCGGCTCATCGCGTTTTCCGGGCGCACGGTCTAACAGGGTCACGTGTGCTGCATGTGCGGGCCACGACAGCCGCGGCAGCTCGACGTCGCCGAAGGCACCCGACCGAAGCAGATCCAACCGGACCCCATTGAGTCACAGTTCGTCCTGGTCAGCGCCAATGCCGACCGGTCCAGGTCGGGCCCATGTAGTCAGCGATGAACGGCGCGTGTAGCGGCTCCCCTCTGGTCAAGAAGCCCTCTTGACCCGCGTAGTCGCGGCGGCGGCGGGCTGGGTTAGTGACTTGTCCGAAGGGCTGACCATCGGGGTTCGGTCAGACGCGCTGGACTGCAAAGTCGCCCGCCTGCGCAGCGAACCGCCGCCGGGTCCAAAAGCTGCTCGCCGCAGCGGTGACCATCCCAAAGCTCACCTGACCGTAACAGGCGAGGGGTTGGGGCGAGCCTGCGCTCGCGGGCTCTGGCGTCCACCCGTCCCACCTTTCCTGATGCACGTGCCCGCCGATCAGGCTGCCGATGAATACGCACGGACTGCTGCGCAGGTCGCCTCGCCGGACCGACTCGAGCCGTCCTCACCCACGGCGTGAGGGCCACCGCGCGCGAAGATCACGGCTCTGAGGCGGACCACCCGGTAACGCGCACGATCCGGCACACCAGCACCCGGTGGAAGGGCTTGTCGGCGTACTGGGGGACGGTGCTCGCCAGGCGGTTGGCCAGGTCTTCGACCAAGACCGACGGCGGATCCTTGACGTGCTCGAGGTCCGCCCGCACCCACCACAGCCGCGACCAGTCGTCGATGTCCCAGCCCTCGATGAGCAGCGCCCCCCGCGGATCGGCGTCCAGGTTGTCCTCGCGCTGGAGCCGGGAGGACGCCTTGGGCTTGACGCGGTCGATGGGCACGCCGACGTGGTCGTCGTCGCTGACCGCGTAAACAACCGGCTGCGGATCGGGGCCGCGGTCGGGATGGAGAGTGGCGAGGACGCCGTGAACGTTCGCGGCGAGCCGAAGGCGCGCCTGCTCGCCGCTGAGCTTCATCGGCGGTCAGCAGCAGACGTGGTGACGGTGATAGCGAGCCGAGCCAGGTACTGGTGGTGCGACATGTCGGGACGCTAACGCTGCGGGGCTTGCCTGGCCAGCGCACGGACCGGCAGCATCCGGGGCACTGACCTGTGACGGAAGTGGTGGGCATGAATCTGGCAACGTGGGTGGAGCGCAACGGTCGTCGGTTCCGCCAGGCACCGGCGCTGGCCGAGGGCGAGCGGGTACACACGACCTGGGGCGAGTTTGCCGCTCGCACCGCCGCAGGCGCGGCCGGGCTGCGCGACGTCCTCGGCCTCTCGCCCGGAGACCGGGTCGCGATCGTGATGAGTAACCGCCCCGAGTACCTCGAGGTGATGTACGCGGTCTGGCACGCCGGCCTGGTCGCTGTCCCGGTCAACGCCCGCCTGCACCGCGACGAGATCGCCTATGTCCTCGACGACAGCGGGTCGGCTGTCGTCGTCACCGACCCCGAACACGCGACCGACGTCCAGTCGTTGGTGGGCGTCGTCGGTGGCTTGCAGGCGGCCGTGCTGGCACCCGGCGAGCAGTGGGACCGGCTCACCGCGGCCCGGTCGGTGCCCATCGTCGACCGAGCGCCCGACGACCCGGCATGGCTGTTTTACACAAGCGGAACGACCGGGCGGCCCAAGGGTGCGGTGCTGACGCATCGCAACCTGCTGATGATGTCGCTGAGCTACTTCGCCGACATCGACCCGGTGGCGCCGCAAGACTGCGTCCTGCATGCCGCGCCGCTCTCACACGGCGCTGGGTTGTACGGCCTGCCGCACGTCGCGCGCGGCGCCGTGAGCGTCTTCCCGGAGGGACCATTGGACGCCAGCCAGCTGGTGTCCCTGCTCCGCCGTTGGCCGGGCATGTCGTTCTTCGCCGCGCCGATCATGGTCAAGCGACTGGCCACCGACCCAGCCCTCGCCAGGGCGGACCTCTCGCGCCTCAAGACGATCATCTACGGAGGTGCGCCGATGTACTTGGCCGACCTCGAGGTGGCTTTGGGCGCCTTCGGTCCGCGCCTGACGCAGATATACGGGCAGGGCGAGTCACCGATGACGATCACTGCTCTGTCCAAGGCGGACCACGCAGACCGCGAGCATCCGCGGTGGCGCGACCGGATGCAGAGCGTCGGCTGCGCGCGCACCGACGTCGAGGTTCGCGTGGTCGACGACGAAGGACACCCGTTGCTCACGGGCGAATCTGGCGAGGTCGTCGTGCGCGGCGACGTCGTGATGACCAGCTACTGGAACCAGTCTGGGGCCACGGCCGAGACCCTCCGGGCGGGCTGGCTACACACCGGGGATGTCGGCAGCATCGATGACGACGGTTTTCTGACATTGAAGGACCGATCGAAGGACCTGATCATCAGCGGCGGCATGAACATTTACCCCCGCGAAGTGGAGGAAGCGTTGCTGCGCCACCCCCTGGTCCAGGCCGTTGCCGTCGTGGGGCGGCCCGACGCGGAGTGGGGGGAGGCGGTCGTGGCGTTCGTCGTCACGGCGTTGGGCGAGCCGCTGCCCGTCGAGGACCTCGACCGCACCTGCCTCGAGCGCATCGCCCGCTTCAAGCGCCCCAAGGAGTACCGCTTCGTCGACGCCCTGCCGACCAGCAACTACGGCAAGGTGCTGAAACGCGAGCTGCGGGAGCTCCTGCTCGCCGTCGAGGGGCCGGCGGCGGGGTCCCCACAGGCCTGACTGTTGCACGCCCGAGCGGTCGTGTTGTTAGGTACATCACACGCAGTGCCGGGCGTGCCGCTGGTCCTGCCAACCCATCCCTTGAGGCCTGAGGAGGCCGACCTTCATGAAGCTCGCCCTATACCTGCCGAACTTCCGCAACAACGTGACGGTGAAGGAGCTTGAGGATCTCACCGACCTCGCGGAGGAGCTCGACTTCGACTCGGTGTGGACGCTCGACCGCGTCATCGTCCCGGAGGCCTCCGACCGGTCGGAAATGAAATTCCCGTTCGGCATGATGGAGCAATTCCCGCTTCAGATGCCCGTCGCGTCAAACGGCAAGTGGTTCCAGGGCTGGCCGCTACTTCCTTGGCTCGCGGCCCGGACCTCGAAGGTCCGCATCGGGATGAGCATCACCGACACGCCGTACCGCTCCCCGGGCGTGTTCGCCGCCGAGTGCGCGACGATCGACCACCTGTCGGGTGGCCGGCTGAACGTCGGTCTCGGCGCGGGCTGGATGCCCGAGGAGTTCGCCGCCGCCAGCGCGTCGCACCTGTTCCCCCGCCGACACGCCCACGTGCGGGAGACCATTGAGATCTGCCAGGGCATCTGGCAGAACGAGACCTTCGAGTACCACGGCGAGTTCGCGGACTTCGAGCCCGCCGGGTTCGGCCACCAGCCGCTGCAGAAGCCGTTCCCGCCGATCTACTTCAGTGGGCTCAAGGACGCCAAGCGCTCTGCCTCGCGGGTCGCGAAGTACGGCCTGGCCGGCTGGATCGGCATCCAGGACTCCCCGCGCGAGCTGACCGAATGGCGCACCGCCATCTCCCAGGAGCTCGGCGAGCTCGGCAGGAGCATCGACGACCTGGACATGTGCAGCATGATCTGGTTCACGATCACCGACACGGAGGTCGACCAGACCGACAATCGCAAGGTGTCGAACCTCCTGGTCGGCACCGAGGCGCAGATCATCGACCGGCTCAAGCACTACAAAGAGGCCGGCTTGACGATGCCGCTGCTGTGGCCGCCTTTCGCCGACGTGCCGGTGTCCAAGACGCTGGATGACCTCAAGCGGCTGAAGAACGACATCATGCCGAAGGTCGAAGCCTCGTAGTCCGGCTTGCAGGCGCCCGAGGCAGACGCGCCACCGCGGGACCCGAACAGGTCCCCGCGTTGGCGCGTCAGAGCGTCTGCGATGGGGAGCGTCAGACCGAACGGCGGGCTGGAGCCAGGGCCTCGAGCACGTACTCGGCGTAGGCGGTCGAGTCACCGGCGTCGACATCGGGCGAGCCCACTCGGGGCGAGAAATTGAGGTCGAAGAAGACCTCGGTGACGCCCTGCACGCGCAGTCCTGCCAAGTCGTCGAGTACCTGCTCACGCGTCCCATGGAGCGGGCGGCGATCCCGGCCGGGATCCTTCTGGACGAGCTCGACGAGGCTGCGCGCCAGGATGCGGACAGCGTCCGGATCGCGCCCGGCGTCCCTGGCGCCCTCGCGCACCAACGCGACCGACTCGCCGATGCGGCCGAGGTCCTGCCGGCTGCTGCTGATCCACCCCTGCGCCAGGCGCCCGGCACGTCGCAGGGCGGCGGGCACCGCCCCGCCGATGAGCATGGGAGGGTGTGGGCGTTGGATGGACCGCAGCCCGGTGTGGGAGCGCGGCACCGTGTAGAACTCACCGGCGAACTCGACCGGGTCCTGGGTCCACAGCGCAACCAGGCAGCGCAGGTACTCCTCCATCCGTGCGCCCCGACGCGTGAACGGGATCCCGGCCGCGGCGTACTCGTGAGGCAGCCAGCCGATTCCGAGCCCGACCGTGAGGCGCCCGCCGCTCAGCACGTCCAGCGACGTCATCGCCTTCGCGAGCAGCGCAGGCGGCGTGAAGGGCGCGCAGATTGTGGCCGTGCCGAGCCCGATCCGGGTCGTGTGGCCCGCGACGTAGGCAAGCGGCATCAGCGGGTCGTGCACCGCCCGGTAGGGCGGGTCGTCCGCGGGGCGCGCCGCGGGATTGTGGTCGGCGTTGAAGGCCGGGTCCAGGCCGCCCTCGGCCGGGTAAAGCACGCGCTGGAACGTCCACAGCGACGCGTAACCCAGCTCTTCGGCGCGACGGGCAATGTGGAGCATCGTCTGGGGCGTCGCCCAGCTCCCCGACACGGGCAGGCCAAACCC
>JAYUBO010000347.1:0-2108 GCA_043740815.1 Frankiales bacterium
CCCGTCGCGGACGGGATGGTGCAGGTCGGCGCGACCCTGCAAGCCGTGCTGGGGCGCCGGTTCGAGCTCGACCTGGGGGTGCTGGTCACCGCGCAGCGAGCGTCCGACCGGGCCGCCGGGACCGACCGGACCATGGCTCAAGCCCAGGCCGATGTGTTCGCCGAGCTCCCGACCCGGCACCTCGCGCTGCTGCACGCGATCCGGTCCGGTCGGGCTGAGGAGCTCCGCGCCCTCGCGGTCGCCCCCGGTGGCAGCGCCCAGGCCGATGCGGCCGCAGACACGCTCGACGCCCTCGACCAGCTCGAAGCCGACACCCTGGACGAGCTCGCCAGCACCGCCGACGCTGGGTCCGCTGCTTCCGACGACATCACCGTGGACGATGTCAGCACCTACATGCCGCAGGGCAGTGACGCTCCTGGGCCGTCGTCCACACCCGAGGATCAGGAAGCTGTCGACCCAGTGCTGGATCCGTTGGATCCGGCGGATCTGTGGGGGTTGGTAGACGTGCCGTTGGATCGGTTCGGCCGGCCGCAGGCGTGGACCGAGGCAGAGTGGCAGGCACTCATGGAGCAGGGGCCGCCGGACAGTGCGTGGACGCAGCAGCCGCCACCGCCGGTGGGTGACCCGAGCGGGCTCGGATCCGCGGACCTGACGGGCCAGAGCGACCGGTTGCAGGACCTGACCTTGCATGAGCTCGCGATGGAGTTGTTCCGCCTTCCGGTGAACCAGCCCGTCACGGTCAACGTGCACGTCCCGATGAGCACCCTGCTCGAGGTCGACCACCGCGCTGGCTACCTCGAAGGGATCGGTGCGATCCCCGCCCAGCACTGCCGGTTGCTCGCCGTGACCGGGAGCCTGCGCCGGTTGTACGTGAACCCGACCAGTGGTGTGCCGCTGGGCGCCGACCAGCGTGCGCTCGAGCCACTGGTCAGTCCCGACCAGCTCGCGCTCAGCACCGAGGAGCACCGTGCTGAGCTCAGCGCGCAGACCCGACTGCGGCTGCTGGGGCTGCTCGGACCGGCCGGGATTGCCGATCGGGCCGAACCCCAGCACGACCCCAGCGCTGCTTTGGCTCGGCAGGTCGACACCCGCGACCAGCGCTGCACCGGGATCGGCTGCAACCGCGGCCACTGCGAACGCGACCACCAAATCGCCCACCCCACCGGCCCGACCGCCGTGTGGAACCTGGACCTCAAAAGCATCCGCTGCCACCACCTCAAGCACGAAGGCTGGACCGTCACCACCGACCAGCACGGCCAGCATCACTGGACCAGCCCCTTCGGGCACACCTACCACCGCCCCGGCGTCTGGTCCGCCCCCACCCGCCTGCCCGACGACGGGACGTCACCACTCGAGCTCCCCGACCCCACCCCGCTCCGGCTCCCCCAAGAGACGGTCGACCTCGGTCCCTGCCTCGAGCTCCCCAGCTACCGCAAGGCCCGCCAACACGCTGAAGCCCGCATCACCGCCCAGGCCCGACCCGGCGCCGAGCCCATCAGCCAGACCCAGCAGCCCGACCAACCCGAGTAGGTCGAGCACCCAGGGGGTCAGAACAGGACGGCACCGACGGTGCGGGCCTCGAGGTCGAGCAGCCAGCGTTTGGCGTGCAGGCCGCCCGCGTAGCCGACGAGGTCGCCACCGGCACCGATGACGCGGTGGCATGGGGTCACGATCGCGTTGGGGTTGCTGCCGTTGGCGATGCCCACCGCACGGGACGCAGTACCCGGGTCGGCGCCGACCCGGGAGGCGATGTCGCCGTACGAGCAGGTGGTGCCGTAGGGGATGGCGCGCAGCGCAGCCCACACCCGCAGCTGGAACGCGCTGCCCCGTTCGTCCAGAGGTAGGTCGAAGTCCTGCAGGGAGCCGGCAAAAAAGTCGTGCAGCTGACGACGGGCCTCGGGCAGGCAGTGCGCGTTGGGGTCGTAGCGCTCCTCGCCGCAGGCGGGTACGCCTTTGCTGGTCGGGAGGAAGACCTGCAGCAGGCCCTTCCCGGAGGCGACCAGCAGCAGCTCGCCGATCGGGGAGCCGACCGTGCAGCTCCGCAAGCCACTGTCCACAGATCCTCCCGAGCCCTTGACGGTTCTGTCGGTGCTGAGGTCTACTGTTCT
>JAYUBO010000348.1:0-2212 GCA_043740815.1 Frankiales bacterium
GTGCCGTCGGGGTTGCGCAGCTGCACGATGACGTTCTTCAGCGTGGCCGAGGCGGGCACGCTGAGAAAGGCCGCGAGCGTGTCGATGGTCGGGGTGTCGGGGGTGTCCATCACCTCGAGCTCAGGCTGCGTCGCCGGGTCGACGGTCGGCGGTGCCATGACGGTCGCCGCCTCGACGTTGGCGGCATAGTCGCAGTGCGTGCAGGCGACGTAGGTGTCCTCACCCGACGGCGTCACGGCCAGGAACTCCTCCGAAGCACTGCCACCCATCGAGCCGCTGACTGCCGACACGATCTTGTAGTCAAGACCAAGCCGCTCAAAGATCCGGACGTAGGTGTCGCGGTGGTCCTGGTAGCTCTTGTGCAACCCGTCGTCGTCGAGGTCGAACGAGTAGCTGTCCTTCATGAGGAACTCGCGACCGCGCAGGATCCCGGCTCGCGGTCGCGCCTCGTCCCGGTACTTCGTCTGGATCTGGTAGAGCGAGACCGGCAGGTCCTTGTACGAGGAGTACTCGCTTTTCACCATCAAGGTGAACAGCTCCTCGTGGGTTGGGCCGAGCAGGTAGTCGTTGCCCTTGCGGTCCTTGAGCCGGAAGATGCCGTCGCCGTACTCAGTCCAGCGGCCGGTCGCCTCATAGGGCTCGCGGGGCAGCAGCGCCGGGAACTGCACCTCCTGCGCCCCCATCCGGTCCATTTCCTCGCGAACGACACTCTCGACATTGCGCAGGACTTTCAGCCCGAGCGGAAGCCAGCTGTAGATCCCGGGCGCGACGCGACGGACGTAGCCGGCGCGGACGAGCAGCTTGTGGCTCGGGACCTCAGCGTCCGCCGGGTCCGCGCGCAGGGTGCGCAGGAACAACGTGGACATCCGGAGCACAGGTTTCTCCCTCGAGTGATCGAGCCCCGAGCCTATCGGCGGTCACCAGCGAGTTAAGCGGGGACGACGACGTCGCCGGTCCGCTCGAGCTTGTGCCAGGGCAGGTGCAGTCCGGAGACGGCGCTCACCAGGGACTGGATCACGACCAGGTAGATCAGCTGCCGGTAGAGCAGCTGCTGAAGCGGCAGGCTCCACAACGGCCCGAAACTCTCCTTGTCCAGGTACAGCGCGTAGGCCGCCGTCGCGACCGACAGCCCGACGTAGACCAGCCAGACGACGGCAACCCGCTCGCCCTCGCCGGTGAGCAGCCCATGCACCGCGAACACGTCGATCACCGGCGCTGCCAGGGGAAGCAGTACCTGGAAGGCAAACATGTACGGCAGCCCGACCCGCCCGAGGGCGCTTTTCTCCCGGACTGACCCCCGGTGCTTCCAGACACACTGCAGCGTGCCGTAGCCCCACCGCCAGCGCTGGCGCCACAGGTCCGTGACGGTGCTGGGTGCCTCCGTCCAGGCGCGGGCCCGCTCCTCGTGGACGACGGTGTAGCCGGCCCGGAGCACCGCCATCGTGATGTCGGTGTCCTCGGCCAGGGTGTCGTTGCTCAGCCCGCCCGCGGCCTCGAGCGCCTGACGGCGGAAGGCCCCTGCAGCCCCCGGCACGGTGGTGATGCTGCCGAGCAGGTCCAGCAGGCGGCGGTCAAGGTTGAAGCCGGACACGTACTCCAGGTGCTGCCACCGGCCCAGCAGGCCGGCGCGGTTGCCCACCTTGGTGTTGCCACTCACGGCACCAACGCGAGGGTCGCGCAGCGGCTGAACGAGGTGCCTGATCGTGTCGGGCTCGAACACGGTGTCACCGTCGAGCATCACGAGGATGTCGTGGCTGGCCTGGCTCGTGCCGGTGGCGAGCGCGGCCGCCTTCCCACCGTTCGGCTGCCGCACGAGCCTGACGTTCGGTAGCCCGAGGGCCTCGACGAGGTCGCCGGTGCCGTCGGTGGACCCGTCGTCGATGACGACGACTTCGAGGTCGGGGTAGTCACTGGCGACCAGGGCGCGTACGGCGCGCTCGATGCCGACCGCCTCGTTGTAGGCGGGCACCAGGACCGTGACCGGTGGGAACCATTGCGGCCCCTCGATCCGGGTGGCTGAGAGCCGGACGTGCCTGCGCGCCAGCCCGATCACCAGCACCGTCCTGAGCAGTGACAGCAGCCCAAGCGGGAGCAGCGCCCAGCCGATGACGACCACGAAGTCGTGCGCGACGCGGACGGTCAGGAGCAGCGCCTGCCCCTGCAGGTGAGGCAACGGCCGGACGTGGCGGTCACTGGCCCGCGTCGGGAGGCC
>JAYUBO010000349.1:0-3008 GCA_043740815.1 Frankiales bacterium
CGGCAACTGACGGCAACTGACGGCGAGCTGACAGCGCCCGATCCGGATCAGGCGCGCAGGCCCTCGGATCTGCGTGCAGCTACGAGCAACTGCTCGTAGTCCGCTGCGTGCGTCTCGGCAAGCTGCTCGAGGGCGGCCTTGCGGGCCCGCCGCTCCCGGACCTCGAGGTCGCCGCTGCCGACCACCCCGATCAACGGGGCCCGGTCGGCCGGTGGTGTCGCCGGGCGGGTCGCCGCGCGGACGGTCTTCACGGCCGACGCCCGCGTCGTACGCGCCGCTTTGGGGGCAGGCCCTGTCACACAGGCGATGCAGGCGGCAGAGTCACCCTCGAAGGCCTCTGCCGCGAGCACCTTGCGGCATTGCTCGCACCTTTTCCAGGCCCCCACGTGGCACCTCTTTCCTCCGCCCTCGACTACCCACCCACCGTAGCCGCCGCCGGCAGGACTTGAAGCAGTGGCCCCTGGTGCGGCACCGTGACGGCCTCACCCCTTGACCAGGAGGCACGCGTGCTCGAGAGCACCATGCAAGAGACCCCCCTCACGATCAGCTCGCTGCTCGAGCACAGCCGCCGGGTCTACGCCAGCAGTACGGTCCTCACCTTCGACGGAGTCGGTGTGCGCGAGGTGTCGTACGCCGAGGTCGGGGCCCGCGCGCACCGGCTCGCCGGTGCCCTGCAGAGCCTGGGGGTCGGGCCGGGAGACCGGGTGGGCACGTTCCTGTGGAACACCCAGGAGCACCTGGAGGCCTACCTCGCGGTGCCGTCGATGGGGGCGGTCCTGCACACCCTGAACCTGCGGCTGTTCCCCGAGCAGCTTGCCTTCGTCATCAACCACGGTGCGGACAAGGTCGTCATCGTCGACGCGACGATCCTGCCGCTCCTGGCCAAGGTCGCCGACCAGCTCACGACGGTGGAGTGCTTCGTGCTGGTGGGCGAGGGGGACGCAAGCGCCCTCGGCAAGCCCGTCCACGGGTACGACGAGCTCCTGGCCGGGGCGTCTGACAGCTTCGCGTGGCCAGAGCTGGACGAACGGACGGCAGCCGCGATGTGCTATACGAGCGGGACCACGGGAAACCCGAAGGGCGTCGTCTACAGCCACCGCTCGATCTACCTGCACTCGCTGGCGACCGGCGGGGGAAACGTGTTCAGCCTGTCGCAGCTGGACCGGATCCTGCCCGTCGTCCCGATGTTCCACGCCAACGCGTGGGGGCTGCCGTATGCCGGGTGGGCTGCCGGGGCTGACTTCCTGCTGCCGGGAAGGTTCGTGCAGGCCGAGCCGCTTGCGCGGATGATCGAGACCTACCGGCCGACCGTCGCGGGGGCCGTCCCGAGCATCTGGAATGACCTGCTCAGCTACGTCGACGCGCACCCCACGGACCTGTCATCGCTGCGGCTCGTGCCCTGTGGCGGGTCGGCGGTCCCACTGTCGCTGATGCAGGCCTACCAGGAGCGGCACGGCGTGAAGATCATCCAGGCCTGGGGGATGACCGAGACGTCGCCACTGGCAGCCGTCTCGTTCCCGCCCAGGGGGGCTGACGATGAGTGGCCGTGGCGGGCCAAGACCGGACGGCTGAGCCTCGGCGTGGAGCTTCGGCTGGTCGGGGAGACCGGCGAGGTCCTGCCCTGGGACGGCGAGGCGGTCGGGGAGGTCCAGGTCCGCGGTCCGTGGGTCACCGGCAGCTACTACCTGGACCCGGACCCCGACAAGTTCCACGACGGCTGGCTGCGCACCGGTGACGTTGCGAGCATGACCGCCGACGGGTTCCTGCAGATCACCGACCGGGCCAAGGACGTGATCAAGTCTGGCGGCGAGTGGATCTCCTCTGTCGAGCTCGAGAATGCCCTGATGGGCAACCCGGCCGTCCTCGAGGCTGCCGTTGTCGCCGTCCCTGACGAGCGGTGGGACGAGCGGCCGCTCGCCTGCGTCGTCCTGCGGCCCGGGGCCACCATCACCCCCGCGGAGCTCAGTGGGTTCCTCGTCGACAAGGTCGCCCGGTGGTGGCTGCCGGAGCGGTGGACGTTCATCGCGGAGGTGCCGAAAACAAGTGTCGGCAAGTTCGACAAGAAGGTCCTCCGGGCGCAGTACGCCGCCGGGGCACTTGTGGTCGAGCTGGCCTGATCACCACAAAGGCGATGGGTCAGGTCTGGTCTGCCCCTGTGACGACGATCAGCACGCAACCGGCGTCGACCCGGTCGCCTGCCGTGACGAGCACGTCGGTGACGGTCCCGTCGGCGACAGCGTCCACGGCGTGCTCCATCTTCATCGCCTCCAGGACCACAAGGTGGGCGCCGGCGCGGACGTCGTCGCCGACGGCCGCGGTGACGCGCAGCACGGTGCCGGGCATCGGTGCCGTCAACGCACCCGCTGCGACCGCGCTTCCCGGCACCGGGAAGCGCAGGTCCTCGGCCATGGCGCTGTGGCCGAGCGAGGAGTCGACGTAGGTCGTCGCCCCCGGACTCACCGTGAAGACCCGGCGCACCCCCTCGACCTCCGCGTCCACCCGGTACGGCGAGAGCGACCAGATGCGCACCTGGAGGACCTGTTCGTCGACCGTCACGGCGACCCCGTCGCGTCCGAAGTCATAGCTGACCGCGAGGCCGTCGTAGGACGCCGTCTGCGGCTGGGAGGCCACGTTGCGCCAGCCGCTCGGGAACGCGCCGCCGCGCCCGGCCGCCGCGGCCAGCGCTGCCACCATGGTGTGCGTGCGGTGCACCCCGGGCGCGGGGATGGCGGGGACGTGCCGCTCGAGGAAGCCCGTATCGACGCGGTTGCCGATCCAGGCAGGCGAGCGCAAGACGTCGACGAGCAACTCGCGGTTGGTCACGATCCCATGCAGCTGGGCGCCGGCAAGGGCCACGGCAAGGCGTGTGGTCGCCTGCTCTCGGGTCGCCCCATGGGCCACGACTTTGGCGAGCATCGCGTCGTAGTGCACCCCGACGACTGACCCGGTCTCCACGCCCGCGTCGACGCGAACGCCTGTGGCGCACGGGATCTCAAAGCGCGATATGA
>JAYUBO010000350.1:0-6145 GCA_043740815.1 Frankiales bacterium
GTCGCTGCTGTCGCGCACCGCCTGGGCGTCGCCCCGGCGACCCTGCGGACCTGGGACCGCAGATATGGCCTCGGTCCCACCGCTCACGAAAGCGGCGCGCACCGCCGCTACTCCCCGGAGGACATCGGCCGCCTGGAGGGCATGCGCCGGCTCGTGCTCAGCGGTGTCGCCCCCGCCGAGGCCGCGTCCTCGGTCCTGGCGCCCGGGTACGACGCAACGGCCGGCGACGCGCGCTTCCCGGACCGGGATGGACGCCTACCCGGCGGGTCCGGGGGCAGGGTGCTGGCGTTGCCTGGGGCGAACGATGTCGTGCGCGGGCTGGCCCGGGCCGCCATGGCCCTGGACAGTGACGCCGTCGTCACGATGGTCGCCGACCAGGTGACCGCCCACGGGGTGCTCAGGACCTGGGAGCACGTGCTCGCGCCGGTCCTGGTCTCGGTCGGGGAGCGGTGGGCGACCACCGGTGAGGGTGTGGAGGTCGAGCACCTGCTCTCGCGGTGCGTCGCCACCGGCCTACGGCAGGCAGTGCACGTGCCGGTTGGCCCCGGCCGGCCGGTCCTGCTCGCCTGCGCCCCTGACGACCAGCACGACCTCCCGCTGCACGCTTTGGCAGCGGGGCTCGCCGAACGAGGACAGGGCTGCCGGATCCTCGGCGCGTTGCCCGTTGAGGCGCTGGTGGCGGCCGTCCGGCGTACCGGGCCGGCGGCGTTGTTCGTGTGGTCCCAGACCACGGCGACGGGTGACGTCGCGGTGCTCACCGCGTTGCCCGTCACCCGACCGCCCACCTGCGTGGTCGTCGGCGGCCCCGGCTGGCCGGAGACGCTGCCAGCACGGGTGTCCCGGGCGGACGGCCTCGGCGCGGCGCTGGGGCTGCTGGGCCAGGCACTGAACGGACAGGCACTAGCGTCCGAGGCGTGACGAACCCCGACCTCCCGTCGCTACTCGCCAGCGGCGAGCACGCCGCCTTCCACGGCAAGCCTGCGGCTGCTGTCAGCGCTCTCGAGCAGGCTGTCGTCCTCGCGCAGTCTCAGGGCCTGGTCGCCGAGATGTCCGCGGCCGCCTGGCTGCTGGGCGTTGCCCTCGGTGCCGGCGGCAGGTACGGCGGTGCGCTCAGTGTCCTGAGCCCGCTCGTCACGGCCGGCCAGGCCGAGGGTGTGGCACCCGAGCACCGCCTGTTCGGGGCACTGTCGAGCGCGACCATCGCCAGCATCCACCGCCAGCTCGGTCGGCATGCCATCGCCCGCGAGGCTGACCTCGACGCCCTGGAGCTCAGTGACGGCACCGGCGAGGCTGCCTTCGACGCCTTCCTCGGGCTCGCGTCGGACGCGGTCGGCCTGGACGAGGCGGAGGAGGCGGTGTCGCGGCTGGCGGAGGCCGAGGCCGTGCTGCCCGGGCGTGGCGACGAGTGGTGGCGTCAGCGGGTGCGCCTGGGATGGGCCCACGCGGAGGTGGCCATGCTTAGCGGCCAGGCGGAGCAGGCAGCCGAGCAGGCCGCCCAGGCCGTGCAGCGTGCCGAGGACGCCCGCGCGCCGAGGCACGTCGCCAAGGGGCTGCTGCTGCTGGGGCTGGCGCAGGTGGCGGGAGGGCAGGTCGAGGCGGTCGCCACGCTGCGCCGGTCGGCGACGTTCGCCGAGTCGCTGGGCGTGCTGCCGCTCGTCTGGCCCTCGCGGGCCCTGCTCGGGGCGATGCTCGCCGAGGGGACCACCGACGGTGAGCGTGCCGAGAGCGCCAAGAGCCTGTCGGCTGCCCGCTCGGCTGTTCTTGCGATCGCCGGCGACCTACCTCCGGGGGTGCGTGGCGAGTGGCTCGGCCGAGCGGACATCGCGGCTCTGCTCGAGGGCTGACGTCGCTGCACCCCCCGGGAGCGATCCGTTTTCCCACCTGAGGGTGACGATCTCTGTGTCGGGTAGGTGGGGGTGCAAGCGGCACATCTGGGCAGAACCGACCAGCGGCTCACGTCAGCCGCCCGGTATGCCGATGTACCGGGGACAGGCGCCTACCGGGCGCCCGCCTGGTGCGAGTTGGAGGTCACCGCCCGTGGGACGTGACGTGCCGATCTCCGTCGCGAGTGACTCCTGCGTCGTCCTCGGCCACTTCGCCGGTGTCCTCGCTGAGGGGGCTCCCCTCGCCCAGGCCCTCGAGCTGCTGCGGGAGGGGCTCTGCCTGCGCACCGTCGTGGTCCGCGGTATCACCGGTGACCTGCTGGGCGTCGCCGGCGAGGTGTTGCACGCCGTACCCCGGATGCGGTCGGTGTCCTTGGGGTCGTGCTCGGTCGAGGTGCCCGTCCTCGGCCGGACCGGCACCCAGCTGGCGACCGTCACCTTCGTCGGTGCCCGCCCTTCCCAGCTGCCGGCCCTGCGGGGAGCAGCGGCCGTCATGGCGCTGGTGCTGAGCCCCACGATCGGCGTCGAGGAGTTGCTGGACGCGGCCGAGCAGGACCGTGCCGACCTCGCCGACTCCTTGCACGACGGCCCGGTCCAGGACCTGGTCGTCGCCCGCTACGCGTTGGATGCGGCGTTGCAGGGCGGCGACGTCGCCGTTGCGTGGGACGCGGTCCAGAGCAGCCTCGTGCAGGTACGCCGGTCTCTGTGGCACCTGCGTCCGCGCGGGGCCGACGGCCTGGTCGCCTCGCTGCACGCCCTGTCCGTGCAACTCGAACAGGCCGGTGGCCGCCCCCTGGTCCTGCGCGGGGATCTCGAAGCCGCCGGCGATGTGCCGCGCACCCTGGCTGCCGTCGCCTACCGGCTGACCCAGGCCGTCTGCCGTGGTGGCGTCGTCCACGTCACGCTCCGCCGGGAGGCAGACGTGCTCGTCATCGACCTCACCGGAGGGACGCCGCTCGCCCACCCCGAGCGCTGGGCAGCACGTGCCCGGGCTCTGGGCGGCGACCTCTCGGCCTCCGCGGGCCGCCTGCGCCTCGCCCTTCCGCTCCACCTTCCGAACACCGACGCAAGGACACCCTCGTGACCACCGTGCTCATCTGTGACGACCACCGGATCGTGCGGGAGGGCCTGCGCCAGTTCGTCGCGGGCGTCCCCGGGGTGGACAAGGTCGAGACCGCCGCGTCCGGCGAGGAGGTCCTGGCCCGCTACCCGCACGAGCACCCCGATCTGGTCCTGATGGACGTCCGGATGCCTGGGCTCGGCGGCCTGGAGACAACCCGTCGGCTGGTCGCGCAGTACCCCAAGGCAAAGGTGATCATGCTCACGGCCGCGGATGACCGGGACCAGGTGGCCGCGGCGGTGACCTCCGGTGCCCGGGGCTACCTGCTGAAGGATGTCTCACACGAGGAGCTGTGCGCCGCCGTGGCGCACGCCCTTGACGGCCTCGACCTGGTCGAGCCCTCCCTGCGGCGGGCCCTGGTCTCGCGTGAGCCGGTCCGCACCGGCCCTCCCCAGGCACAGCTCACCGAGCGCGAGCTGCAGGTGCTCACCGGCATGTCCCAGGGCAAGTCGAACTCCGCCATCGGTCGGGAGCTCTACCTGTCCGAGGACACCGTGAAGACGCACGCCCGCAGGCTGTTCCGCAAGCTCGAGGTCAACGACCGCGCGCAGGCGGTCGCCCTCGGCTTCCGGCGCGGCCTCGTCACGTAGCTCCCACGCCGGTGGGGGGCCTTCGGTGCTGCTGGCGGGTAGGGTGGGGTGCTTCCTCCGGCAGCCGGGAGCAGCTCGCATGGACCCCCTGAACGACCAGACCCACGGGGGCCTGCTGGCACCCTTCGGGCTCACCTTCGACGACGTCCTGCTGTTGCCGGGTTACTCCGAGGTCAACCCCGCCCAGGCCGTGACGGCGACCGTGCTGAGCAAGCGGATCACGCTCAACATCCCGTTGCTCAGCAGCGCGATGGACACCGTCACCGAGGCCCGGATGGCGATCGCGATGGCCCGCCAGGGAGGCATCGGCGTCCTGCACCGCAACCTGTCGATCGAGGACCAGGCCGCGCAGGTCGACCTCGTGAAGCGCTCCGAGGCAGGCATGGTGACCAACCCGGTGACCTGCTCGCCCGACGACACGCTCGAAGACGTCGACCGGCTCTGCGGTCGCTACCACATCAGCGGCCTGCCGGTCGTCGACGCTGGCGGCATCCTGCTCGGCATCGTCACCAACCGCGACACCCGTTTCGAGAACGACCAACAGCGCCTGGTCCGGGACGTCATGACCTCGATGCCGCTCATCACGGCGCGGGTCGGCGTGAGCAACGAGGACGCGTTGCACCTGCTGCAGAGCAACAAGATCGAGAAGCTCCCCCTGGTCGACGGAAACGGCCGGCTCGCCGGGATGATCACCGTCAAGGACTTCGTGAAGAAGGACCAGTACCCGCTGGCCACCAAGGACGAGGACGGTCGGCTGCGGGTTGCCGCCGCCATCGGGTTCTTCGGCGACTCGTTCAAGCGCGCGATGGCGCTGGTCGAGGCGGGGGTCGACGCGATCGTGGTCGACGTCGCGCAGGGCCACGGCAAAGGTGTGCTCGACATGATCGCCCAGCTCAAGGGCGACCCGTCCGTCGCGCACGTCGACATCATCGGCGGCAACGTCGCGACCCGCGCCGGTGCCCAGGCGCACATCGACGCCGGCGCCGACGGCGTGAAGGTCGGAGTGGGCCCTGGCTCTATCTGCACCACCCGGGTCGTTGCTGGGGTCGGGGTACCGCAGGTGACGGCGATCTACGAGGCCGCCCTGGCCTGCAAGGCGGCCGGCGTACCCGTCATCGGCGACGGTGGACTGCAGTACTCCGGGGACATCGCCAAGGCACTCGTCGCCGGCGCGGACAGCGTGATGCTCGGGTCGCTGCTGGCCGGGGTGGAGGAGAGCCCTGGGGAGCTGGTCTTCACCAACGGCAAGCAGTTCAAGACCTACCGGGGCATGGGATCGCTCGGCGCGATGTCGAGCAGGGGTCCGAAGAAGAGCTTCTCTAAGGACCGCTACAGCCAGGCCGAGGTCAGCAGCGACGACCTGCTGATCCCCGAGGGCGTCGAAGGCCAGGTGCCCTACCGAGGCCCGCTGAGCGCTGTTGCGCACCAGCTCGTCGGCGGCCTGCGACAGTCGATGTACTACGTCGGCGCCGCGAGCATCCCCGAGCTCCAGGGCCGAGGGCGTTTCGTCCGGATCACCGCGGCGGGTTTGAAGGAGTCGCACCCGCACGACATCCAGATGACCGTCGAAGCACCCAACTACAGCGGGCAGTGAGCAGGCCATGGCAGAGGTAGAGATCGGGATCGGCAAGAGTGGCCGCCGCGCCTACGGGTTCGACGACATCGCGATCGTGCCCAGCCGGCGCACGCGCGACCCCGAGGATGTCGATATCTCCTGGGAGATCGACGCGTTCAAGTTCGAGCTCCCGCTCATCGCGTCGGCGATGGACGGGGTGGTCTCCCCGAAGACCGCGATCGAGATCGGTCGGCTCGGTGGGCTGGGGTGCCTGAACCTCGAGGGTCTGTGGACGCGGTACGAGGACACCGACGCGGTGTTGGACGAGATCGCCGAACTCGATCCGGAGAAGGCCACGCGCCGGATGCAGGAGCTCTACCAGGAGCCGATCAAGGACGAGTTGATCGGCAAGCGCATCCGCGAGATCAAGGACGCCGGTGTGCGTGCGTGCGCGTCGCTCACTCCGCAACGGGTCGAGCGGTTCTCGAAGTACGTGCTCGAAGCGGAGTTGGACCTGCTGGTCGTTCAAGGGACCGTCGTCTCCGCTGAGCACGTCTCGAAGGATCCGGCCCGCCAGCCGCTCAACCTCAAGAAATTCATCCGCGAGTACGAGATCCCGGTGGTCGTCGGTGGATGCGCGTCGTACAGCACCGCGCTGCACCTGATGCGTACGGGAGCCGTCGGCGTGCTCGTCGGCGTTGGTCCTGGTCACGCGTGCACGTCGCGCGGCGTGCTCGGCATTGGTGTCCCGCAGGCCACGGCCATCGCCGACGCGGCGGGCGCGCGTATTCGCCACCTCGACGAGACGGGCGTGTACGTGCAGGTGATCGCCGACGGCGGCATGGCGACGGGTGGCGACATCGCGAAGGCAATCGCGTGCGGTGCCGACGCGGTCATGATCGGCTCGCCACTCGCCAGCGCGTACGAGGCGCCGGGCCGCGGCTACCACTGGGGCATGGCGACCTTCCACCCTTCCTTGCCGCGTGGCGCGCGCGTA
>JAYUBO010000351.1:0-1847 GCA_043740815.1 Frankiales bacterium
GGTCGACGAAGACGACCCGGTCGGCCAGCTCCTCCAGGTCGCCGAGCAGGTGGCTGCTGACCAGCACCGCCGTACCAGTGGCCGCAAGGTTTCGGAGCAGGAGCCGCAGGTCGACGCGGCTGCGGGGGTCCAGACCGCTGGCCGGCTCGTCGAGGATGAGTACCTGAGGCTCGTGGACCAGGGCCCGTGTCAGGCCGAGCCGCTGCTTCTGGCCGCGGGACAAGGTGTGCACCGGCTCGTCGGCCTGCCCGGTGAGCGACGCGACCTCCAGCAGGTCAGACGACCGGGTTCTCGCCCGCGCCGGGGTGAGCCGCATCGCCTCGCCGCAGAAGACGAGGTACTCGCGGCAGGTCAGGTTGTCGTACAGGCCGAACACGTCCGGCGCCCAGCCCATCCGGGCGCGCACCTCGTCGGCCTGCGTCACCGGGTCGAAGCCCGCGACCGTGACCTGTCCGGCGTCGGGGACGAGCAGCGTCGCCAGCACGAGCAGCAGCGTCGTCTTCCCTGCGCCATTAGGTCCGACGAGGGCCGTCACCTCACCCGGCGCGGCCGTCAGGTCGATTCCACGGACCGCCTCGACCGCCCCGAACCTCCGCTTCACGCCCCGTGCCACCACGCCCTGAGCCGTCATAGGTCGCACCGTAGGTCAAACGCGCTGGCGTTGCGCCGGTATCGTGCGCGGTATGGGCCTCGTCGTGCAGAAGTACGGCGGTTCGTCGGTGGCAGACGCTGAGCGCATCAAGCGGGTGGCCGAGCGCATCGTCGCGACCCGCAAAGCCGGGCATGATGTCTGCGTCGTCGTCAGTGCCATGGGTGACACCACCGATGAGCTGCTGGACCTTGCGCAGCAGGTGTCGCCGCTGCCGCCGGGCCGTGAGCTCGACATGCTCCTCACCGCGGGCGAGCGGATAGCCATGGCGTTGCTCGCGATGGCGATCCAGAACCTGGGGATGAGCGCGCGGTCCTTCACGGGAAGCCAGGCCGGCGTCATCACCGACTCCTTCCACGGCAAGGCGCGGATCATCGATGTCACCCCCGGCCGGATCCAGCAGGCCCTCGAGGGTGGTCACGTGGCCATTGTGGCCGGGTTCCAAGGCGTCAGCCAGGACACCAAGGACATCACGACGCTCGGGCGTGGCGGCTCCGACACGACCGCCGTGGCTTTGGCCGCAGCGCTGGACGCCGAGGTCTGCGAGATCTACACCGACGTCGACGGCGTCTACTCCGCCGATCCGCGGCTCGTGCCGAACGCCCAGCAGCTGCCCACCGTCAGCTACGAGGAGATGCTGGAGCTGGCGGCCTCAGGGGCGAAGATCCTGCACCTGCGGTGTGTGGAGTACGCCCGGCGGTACGGCGTGAGGCTTGTCGTGCGCTCGTCCTTCTCGACCAACCCCGGCACGATGATCACCGGAGACGCACCCATGGAAGCAGCCATCATCAGCGGTGTCGCACACGACCTGTCGGAGGCGCGGATCACCATCGTCGGTGTTCCCGACAAGCCGGGTGAGGCGGCCCAGATCTTTCGCACCATCGCCGACGGCGAGGTCAACATCGACATGATCGTGCAGAACGTCTCCGGTGCTGCGGGCCGCACGGACATCTCGTTCACCCTGCCTAAAGCGGACCTGTCGACGGCCGTACTGTCGCTGGCCAAGGTGCAGGCGACGGTCGGGTTCGACCAGGTCCTGTCCGACGAGCACATCGGCAAGGTCACGCTCGTCGGCGCCGGCATGCGATCGACGCCGGGTGTGACGGCGACGTTCTTCGAGGCCCTCGCGCAGGCGGCCGTCAACGTCGAGGCCATCAGCACCTCCGAGATCCGCATCTCCGTCGTCTGCCGTGACACC
>JAYUBO010000352.1:0-1572 GCA_043740815.1 Frankiales bacterium
CATGCAAACCCCTACGACCACGACGCGGGAAAAGAGCGGCACGCCGCCGATGACGCTGTCCAGCATCCCGGGGATACCGACGCACTCGAACACGACGGGGCGCTTGACGCCGCCGGTGAGGCGCTCGGCCAGTCGGTAGACCGGCTCCCACGGCAGCGGCAGCCGGCGCAGTTTTTCCATCGAGGTCAGGGCCAGCTCGACAACGTCGGGGACGGTGCGCAGGTGACCCTTGTCCCCGTAAGCGTCGAAGGGCGAGCCCTGCACGGGGTCCACGACGATGTCGGCGCCGCACACGTGGGCGAGCCGTCGGCGCCCAAGGGAGGGGTCGCTCGCGACCACCGTCCGGACGCCCTGGGCTTTGAGCATGCACACGACCGCCAGCCCCACAGGGCCGCAGCCAAGCACGACGGCGACGTCGCCCTTGGCCACCTCACCGCGGCGAACGGCGTGGTAGCCGATCGCCATGGGCTCGGTCAGCACGGCGAGGGAGGGGGCGAGGCCGTTGGGGACGGCGAGCATCAGCGACTCCTCCACCAGGACCTGCTCGGCGTAGCCACCGGGCGCGGCCTGTGACAGGCCGACGGCGTGGACGCCGCCCTCCGCCCGGCGTAGTGGCAGCGCGACCACGGGAGTCCCGGTGGGGACCTTGCGTCTGGTCGACGGGCCGTAATCCGCGACTGTCCCGCAGAACTCATGCCCCATCACCACCCTGTGTGCGGCCCGCATCAGGTGCTGGTAGCCCGCGTCGGCCAGCACGTCGGCCTGCGCGTCGGCGTGCCGCCGCGCATGCAGGTCAGAGCCACAGATGCCGCAACCGGTCACGTCAAGCACCACCTGCCCGGGGCCGGGCCGAGGTGGCGCGACGTCCTCGAGGGTCAGCGCCCCCTCGTGGCACACGACGGCCCTCACGCCGGGAGCAGGCTGTCGTCGAAGGCGGGAACGTCCTTGATGTACGGCGCGAGCAGGTCACCGGCCTGGCGGGCGGTCAGGACCTGGCTCGGATCCAGCCTCACGTGGGACCGCGCGGACTCGTCGTACTCCCAGACGTCCTCGCCCAGCAGGCGGCACTGGTCGTCGTAGGGCCAGACCATGACTATCGCGGACCTGACGAGGTACATCGCGGACGGGTCCGCGGCGACGCCGGCGGCGGCGAGCTCGGACCCCAGCGTCTGCTGGTAGGCGATGCCGCGGCCGACGATGAGGTGGTCGCCGACGGCGACGGTCTCGTCTTCGACGTAGAACACGCACTGGTCGGTGTTGGTCCAGTGCCCGTAGACGGCCTCGACATGCTCGCGGCCCTGCAGGTCAAAACGCTGGCCATGTACTGAGAAGCGGTAACGCGGCTCGGCGACCGTCAGCTGCGGGTCGAAGATCTCCTCGTGCCGTCCAGCCGACTCGAGATATCGGTGCCGCAGGTAGGCCTGGAGCAAAGAGCAGTGCCGGGGGTTCTGGGTCACCGCGAGGACGGCCTCGACGGCCCGGTTCTGCTGGGTGATGTCCAGGCGACTCACGTCGAACGGCGGCGCAGCGGCGGCGGCGGTCTCGGTGACGGCGGTCATGGGCCCTCCAGGG
>JAYUBO010000353.1:0-8912 GCA_043740815.1 Frankiales bacterium
CAGCACCTCACCGCCGGCGTTGACGACCTGCACCGTGCCGGCGGCTGCGATCTCGAAGGTCTTGTCGTGGCTGCCGTACTCCTCGGCCTGCTGCGCCATGAGCCCGACGTTGGGGGTGGTGCCCATTGTCGTCGGGTCGAAGGCGCCGTGCGTCCGGCAGAAGTCGAGCGTCTCGGCGTAGAGCGGCGCGTAGGAGGAGTCCGGAATGACGTAGAGCGTGTCCTGGAGCACGTCTGTGGCATTCCACATCTGGCCGCTGGAACGGATCGCGGCCGGCATCGAGGCGTCGATGATGACGTCGCTCGGGGCGTGCAGGTTGGTGATGCCCTTGCTCGAGTCGACCTGTGCGAGGTCCGGACCGCTCTCGTAGGTGGCCATGATGGCCTTCTCGATGGCGGCGTGAGTGTCGGCGGGGAGCTTGTCCAGGGCGGTCAGGACCGAGGCCAACCCGTCATTGGGGTTCGCACCGACCGCGGCGAGGTCCTCGCCGTACGTGCTGAAGACCTCAGCGAAGTAGGCCCTGACGACGTGGCCGAAGATGATCGGGTCGGAGACCTTCATCATGGTCGCCTTCAGGTGCACCGAGAACAGCACGCCCTCAGCCTTGGCGGCCGCGACCTGCTCGATGAGGAAGGCCCGCAGCGCGGCCTCGTGCATCACGGCCGCGTCGACGATCTCACCGGCCAGGACGTGCAGGCCCTGTTTCAGGACGATCGTGCCGTCAGCCGTGATGAGCTCGATCCGCAGGGTGTCCGCTGCGGGCATGGTGACCGAGGTCTCGGAGTGCCGAAAGTCGCCGTCGGTCATCGTGACGACGCGGCTCCTGGAGTCGCTGCTCCAGGCGCCCATCGAGTGCGGGTGTCTCTTGGCGTAGCCCTTGACCGACAGCGGCGCGCGTCGGTCGGAGTTGCCCTCGCGCAGGACCGGGTTGACGGCACTGCCCTTGACGCCGTCGTAGGCGGCGCGGACGCTTTTGTCCTGGTCGGTGACGGGGGCCTCTGGGTAGTCGGGGAGCGCAAAGCCGGCAGCCTGCAGCTCCGCGACCGCAGCCTTCAGCTGCGGTACGGAGGCGCTGACGTTGGGCAGCTTGATGATGTTGGCCTCGGGCGTCTTGGCCAGCTCGCCGAGCTCAGCCAACGCGTCGGGTCCGAGGTCGAAGGCGGCCAGGACCCTGGCCGCGAGGGAGATGTCGCGGGTCTCGACCTCGACGCCGACCTTGCCCGCGTAAGCCTCGATGATGGGGAGCAACGAGTGCGTGGCGAGCGCCGGTGCCTCGTCGGTGTAGGTGTAAATGATCTTCATGGGACCCGGCATCAGAGGAGCCCGAGCTCACGGACCGCGTCGCGTTCCTCGGCGAGCTCTGCGACCGACGCGTCGATCTTGGAGCGGCTGAAGTCGTTGACGTCGACGCCTTGGATGATCTCCCACTCGCCGTCCTTGGCGCGGCACGGGAAGGAGCTGATCAGGCCCTCCGGCACGCCGTAGGAGCCGTCGGAGACGACGCTGGAGGACGTCCAGCCGGTGCCGTTGACCCAGTCGTGGACGTGGTCGATCGCGGCGTTCGCAGCGGACGCCGCGGACGATGCCCCACGAGCCTCGATGATCGCCGCGCCCCGCTTGGCGACGGTCGGGATGAAGGTGTCCTTGAGCCACGCTTCGTCGACCTGCTGCGCCGCGCTCGTGCCGCCGACCTGGGCGGTGTAGAGGTCGGGGTACTGCGTCGCGGAGTGGTTGCCCCAGATGGTCATCTGGCTGATCTCGCTGACCGGCACACTGAGCTTGGCGGACAGCTGGCTGAGGGCGCGGTTGTGGTCCAGCCGGGTCATGGCCGTGAAGCGGCCGGCCGGGACGTCAGGGGCGTTCTGCTGGGCGATGAGGGCATTGGTGTTGGCCGGATTGCCCACGACCAGGACCTTGATGTCACTGGCGGCGTGTTCGTTGATGGCCTTGCCCTGCGGGCCGAAGATGCTGCCATTGGCGCTGAGCAGGTCGCTGCGCTCCATGCCGGGACCACGCGGGCGTGCACCGACCAGCAGAGCGACGTTGGCGCCGTCGAAGGCAGTCTTGAGGTCGTCGGTGATGTCGATGCCCGCCAGCAGCGGGAAGGCACAGTCCTGCAGCTCCATCGCGGTGCCCTCTGCGCCTTTGAGCGCGGGCGTGATCTCCAACAGCCGCAGGCGCACCGGGGTGTCGGCGCCGAGCAGGTGCCCACTCGCGATGCGGAACAGCAGGGCGTAGCCGATCTGGCCCGCAGCTCCGGTGACAGTGACGGTGACGGGGGCGGTGCTGCTGGCCATGCGAGGGCTCCTCCGTGAGTGCTTCCTGGGCTCACCGGTCACCCGGGAGGCGTGTACGACAGCCTAGGAGGTCCGGTCAGTTGGTCACCGGGATGGTGTTCGCCAGGACCACCAGTGCGAAGCCGAGCACGAGCAGGACGGCAGCGTCGACTCCGCGCGAGCGCACCACGAGCAGACCCAGTTGACGTGCGGGCAGGGTGAGGCGCAGGGCTGCGCCAAGACAGAACCCGAGGCCAAGGACCAGCGAGCCGGCCCGCCAGGCGTGCAGGACGCCAACGCCGAACAGCCCCGTCGCGACGACCAGCACGACGCAGGCACCGGGCAGCTCGGCGAGGTACCGCCTGGCGCTCACGGGTTGGTCGTGCCCGGGCGCTGCGGTGGGGGTTCCTGCCCGCCAAGCACCGCCACCGCCAGATCGGCCTGGGCAGCGCGTACGAGAACGTGGTCCGTGGTGAAGCCGGCCATGCTCGTGAAGGGGATCTGAGCGCCCGCCAGCCGGGTCGCAACGTCGGCCAGGAAGCCGACCTGCTCCCAGGGCAGCGGTCCGGCGAAGGTGACCCGGCGCCAGCCGACCTCGAGCTGCTCCGGCTCCCCGAAGGAGCTCAGCGCTGCTTCGGCGCAGACCAGGGTGACCTCGTCCTCGTCCTCGACCAGCCCGAAGAACCCGGTAGGCAGCAACGCCGGGCGCCAACCCACCGGCCACCGGGCCACCACGAGGTGGGTCGGGTCGAGCAGGGGACGCAGGTCCGTCAGCACGGTCACGCAGGCCTCCAGGTTCACCTCGAACAGTAGCGACCGGGGGCGGGGTGTGACGTGGTGAGAGCCGGGTACGGGCCAAGGGAAGTGCACCCACCGTGCCACGACGGGTCCCTGCCCGGGCCCGAAGCAGGGATCGCATAGCTGCCTCCAGCACAAGGAGATCCGCCACGCGATCCACGACGCTCAAGGAGGACGCACGTGGACACGCCTCATCTTCGACTCGAGGAGAACGGGGAGAGTTTCGCTCTTCTTGACCCCCTGACGACGGTCGGCCGCGGCGAGGGCGTCGACATCGCCCTTGGGGACCCGAGCGTCTCGCACCTGCATGCCGAGATCATCCGTCGCGGGCCGCATGTCTACGTGAGCGACCTCGGGCTGTCCGCCAACGGCACCCGGGTGAACGGCCGCCCGGTGGGCAGGCGTGTCCTGGTGGAGGGCGATGTCCTGTCTTTCGGGACCGTGCGCTCCCGGGTCGGCGGGCTCGTGGCCCAGGTCGACGACACGGTCGAGCTGCGCCGCATCTCAGCGCCAGACCTGACCCGCCGGGAGGTCGAGGTGCTCACCGCACTGTGCCGACCGGCGCTCCAGCAGGACGCCTTCGTCGCGCCCTCGACAGCGCACGACATCGCCGACGAGCTGGTCGTCACTGAGGCCGCGGTCAAGCAGCACCTGCTCCGGCTCTACCAGAAGTTCCGCATCGCGGAAGGCGTGAACCGGCGTACCCGCCTCGCCAACGAGGTCATCAGCGCCGGCGTCGTCCGTCCACTCCCCGGTGACGGCGAGGGCGACATGAGCCGGGCCAGCTAGTCGCGCAATCCCGCAGCCCGCTCAGCCATCTCGATGCAGTTGCGGAACAGCATCGCGACGGTCGTCGGACCAACCCCCCCGACGCGGGGCGTGATGGCCCCGGCGACCTCGTTGCAGGCCTCATCGACATCCGGCAGCAGGCGCTTGCCCTCATAGCGCACGCCACCGCCGATCACCGTCGCGCCGGGGGTGATGTGCTGCGGTTGCAAGATCCCGGGTACGCCCGCGGCGGCGACGACCACCGACGCCCGCCGGGTGTAGAGGTCCCAGTCCGGTACACCGGTGTGGACGACGGTGACGGCGGCGTTGGCGGTGGGCCGCTTCTGGGTCAGCAGCAACGACAGGGGACGGCCGAGGGTCGTACCCCGCCCGAGGATGCAGACCTCCTTGCCGCTGATCGCGATCTCGTAGTGAGCCAGCAGCGCCTCGATGCCGGCTGGGGTGCAGGGCACCGGGCCAGGCAGGCCGAGCGCGAGCCGACCCATGTTGGTCGGGTGCATCCCGTCGTTGTCCTTGTCGGGATCCATCTCCGACAGCGCCGCGTCGAAGTCGACCTGCGGCGGCGTCGGGTGCTGGAAGATCATCGCGGTGACGGCGGGGTCGTCGTTGAAGCGACGAATGGCGGCGATGACCTCGGAGGTGGTCGCGTCCTGCGCCAGGTGGGCGTGCGGACTGCCCAGGCCGAGCTCGGTGGCCTTCGCCATCTTCATCCCGACGTAGCCGGCGCTGGCGCTGTCGTCGCCGACCAGGATCGTGCCGAGCCCGGGCGTGACGCCGGCGGCCTTGAGGGCGGCGATCCGCGGGACGAGGTCGGCGAACACCGCCTCAGCTACCGGCGCTCCCGGGAGCAGGCGGGCGGTCATCGGGTCCTTGGGAGGTAGAGGGAGGTCACGGCGCAAGAGCCTAACGTGATGGCCGTGCCCGTACCCCCGCCTCCGGTTGTCCTGCTCGCCTACCGCCTGGTCGGGTGGCGCGTCGGTCCGGCACACGTGGAATGGGTCCTCGACGACATCATCCGCCGCGGCTGGCTGCTCAGGCAGGGCCTGCCCGCTCTGGCGCTGATCATGACGTTGGGCGGGCTGCTGGCCGCGGCGGTCGGCGGTGACGCCAACCGCCTCGTCGCCCTGATCGCGGTGCTCGGCGCGGTCAGCGCGTTCCTGCGCCATCAGCTGCGTGATCGCGCGCTTCGCCAGCAGGGCATCGACGCAAGCGGCACCCGGCTCAGCGACGCGACCTGGTACGACGACGACGTGGCCCGCCGTCGCCGCAACGTGCTGTCGACCGTCGCGACCCTGGTGACGCTCGCCGCCGGCCTGACGATCCTGGCGCTGCGCTCCCGACCCTGACGCCCTGACGCCGAGGCGGGCGCCTAGTGGAAGAAGTGCCGGGTGCCGGTGAAGTACATCGTGACGCCGGCGGCCCTCGCGGCGGCGATGACTTCCTCGTCGCGCACCGACCCGCCGGGCTCCACGACGGCCTTCACACCCGCGTCGAGCAGGACCTGCAGTCCGTCGGCGAACGGGAAGAACGCGTCCGACGCGGCGACGGAACCAACAGCCCGATCCCCGGCGCGGGCAACGGCGAGCTTGGCGGAGTCGACCCGGTTGACCTGCCCCATACCGACTCCGACGGTTGCACCGCCGGAGACGAGCACGATCGCGTTGGACTTGACGGCCCGGACGGCGCGCCAAGCGAACTCGAGGTCGGACAGGTCCGCGAGCGCCTCTCCCGTGACCAGGGTCCAGGCCGACGGGTCGTCGCCCGGGGCGCTCACCGCGTCGAACTCCTGCACCAGGACGCCGCCGCAGATGTGCCTGACGTCGAGACCGCCCGGGTGCCCGGTGGTCTGTAGGACCCGGATCGAGGGCTTACGCGACAGGACCTCGAGCGCGCCCGCCTCGTACGACGGCGCGACGATGACTTCGGTGAAGATCTCCGCGACCTGCTCGGCCATCGTCAGCGAGACGGCGGCGTTGACCGCGATGACGCCGCCGAAAGCCGACACCGGGTCGCAGGCGTGCGCCTTGGCGTGCGCCTGCTCGACGGTCGCGCTGGTCGCGATACCGCACGGGTTGGCGTGCTTGATGATGGCAACCGTGGTACCGGAGAAGTCGTTGGCTGCCCGCAACGCCGCGTCGGTGTCGACGTAGTTGTTGTAGGACATCGCCTTCCCGTGCAGCTGCGTGGCGGTGGCAAGGGTCTGCGCCGCGCGGGCACCTACGTAGAGGGCGGCCTTCTGGTGGGGGTTCTCGCCGTACCGCAGGACCTCGGAGCGGGAGAAGGTGGCGCCGAGGAAGGACGGAAAGCCCTCGGTCGCGTCGGAGGAGTCGTAGGTGGAGGCGAACCAGGAGGCGACCGCGACGTCGTAGGCCGCAGTGTGCTGGAAGGCCTTGGACGCAAGGGCCCGGCGCTGCTCGAAGGTGAAGCCGCCGGCAGCGACCGCCTCGATGACCGAGGCGTAGGCCTCGGGGTTGACGACCACCGCGACGGACGGGTGGTTCTTGGCGGCGGCGCGCACCATCGTGGGGCCGCCGATGTCGATCTGCTCGACGCACTCGTCGGGCGCGGCGCCGGAGGCCACGGTGTCGGTGAAGGGATAGAGGTTGACGACCACCAGGTCGAAGGGCTCGATGCCGAGGTCGGCGAGCTGCTGGACGTGGTCGGGCAGGCGGCGGTCGGCCAGGATGCCCGCGTGCACCTTGGGGTGCAGGGTCTTGACCCGCCCGTCGAGGCACTCGGGGAAACCGGTGAGGGCATCGACGGCGGTGACGTCCACGCCGGCCTCGCGCAGGCGCGCGGCGGTCGAGCCGGTGCTGACGACCTCCACGCCGGCCTTCGCCAGACCACGGCCGAGCTCCTCGAGCCCCGTCTTGTCGTAGACGCTCACCAGGGCGCGCCGCACGGGGATGGCAGTCATGGAATGGTGACCTTTCGTCCGGTAACGGTGAAGCCTTCGCGGGCCATGCGTCCGACGGTGTCGACGAGCATCGCGCGCTCAGCTGTCTTGATGCGCTCGTGCAGGGAGTCCTCGTCGTCGACATCCAGGACGGGGACGGCGGCCTGGGCCACGATCGGCCCGGTGTCGATGCCGCGGTCGACGACAAACAACGTGCAACCGGTGACCTTGACGCCGTGGGCCAGGGCGGTGGCGGGGCCGTGCATCCCCGGGAAGCTCGGCGACAGCGCCGGGTGGGTGTTGAGAGTGCGGCCCTCGAAGCGTTCGAGGAAGGCGTTGCCGACCAGCTTCATGAACCCGGCCAGCACGATCAGATTCGGCTCATGGGCAAGGACGACCTCGGTCAGCGCGAGGTCCCAGTCCTCGCGGGAGGCGTGGTCGGCGACCTTCACGACGAACGTGGGGATCCCCCGGTCCGCCGCCCGCTTCTCGCCCAGGGTGCCGTCGCGGTCGGCGCCCACCGCCACGACCGACGCGCCCCAGGCGCGCTCGTCCGAGGCGTCCAGCAGTGCCTCGAGGGTGGTGCCGCTCCCCGAGACGAGGACGACGAGGCGGGCGGACAGCGGTCCTCCAACGAGCGGGACGAAGTGAGCCGCCAGCGTAGCCGGGACCGCTTCCCCCTGGCCGGGCTCAGGTACGGCGGTACGTGGCGATGGCCGCGGCCACGGCGGCGGGGGCGGCCACCTCGACCAGAACCGCCAGACCGACCTGCCACGGACTGGGGCCGACCGCGGCGAGCCGGGCACTACCGAGTGGGCCTCCGGACAGCAGGCACAGCAGCGCGGTAGCAACACCGGCGCAGGGCCCGACAGCGCAGGCCTCCAGAGCCGCCCGGCCGGCGGACACAGACAGGCGGCTCGCGACCAGCAGACCTGCGACGACACCCGCGCCGAGCGGGATCAGCACAAGCAGCCCCCCCACCCAGACCGAGACCTCCCCACCGGGCAGGGCGGCCAGCAGCGGGAACGCCGGCACCGGACCCAGGACGGTCGACAGCGGCCCGACCGACGTACCCACGCCGACAGCGAAGCCGGGGCCGGTCGCGAAGCTCAGGCCCCACACGGCGGCATTGGGCACCAGGGACAGGCCGAGCGCGAGCAGGCCCAGGCCGCCGACCAGCCCGGGGTCGGTCGCGCCGGCCAAGGTGGTCGCCCGGCCGCCGTGCACCGCCAGGCTGACGCCGACGACCAGGGCACCACCGGCCAGGAGCACCCCCACCGATGCCGCCGTTGCCCGGGCGAGGACCCGGACGCGATCTGGCAACCGTGTGGAGCGCAGCACGCCGGCCTCGCGCACGATCCCCGACCCGGCGCCGAGCGCGGCTAGGAGCAACGCCCCCACCAAGGCCCGAGGCGCGTCGGGACGGACCGACTTCGTCGCGGCCAGGGCGGAGACGGTGGCGGCAGCCAGGGCATAGGGCAGCGCGGTGGCAAGCAGCAGCAGGCCGGAGTCCTTGAAGGAGCCCACGCCGACGGTCCGGGCGCCGTGCCGACCGGCCCGGTACAGCAGCATCAGCGGCAGCGCGACCAACCCGAGGGGCGTCAGGCCGACGGTCCCCCCCGGCAGCGCCAGCGGGGTGCCGTGAGCCAGCAGCCAGAGCTGTCCGGCGGTGCGGGTCGCCTCCGCCGACCCCGCCCCCGAGCGCCCGTCGCTCGCCCAGGCCAGCAGCACGGGTACGGCGAAAGCGACCAGTCCGGCCCCGACCGCCCACGCCGCCGCCACCAGGCCCGGCACCAGCACGTTGGGGGCGGGACGCAACTCGGGACCAGCGGGCCTGCCTCGCGGCGGGCGGGCACCGCCGCCAGGGACGGGCTTGTTCGTGGTGACGGTCATGGCTGTGCGACTGTCCCAGCCCAGCCGCCTTGATCACCGGCACCACGCCGAAACTGCCTTGACCGAGAGGGTTCCCGCAGCAAAAGTGACCGCGGGACGACCCCTCCGCGGTCCCGCCCGGAGCGGCTAGACAGCGAGACACGTTGCCCCATGCAGGCGCGATAGGTTCCTCAGGAGGAGGGTGAGGACATGGACGACGTGTTGGTCCTGAACGCCTCACACGAGCCGCTGTGCGTCATCGACCTCGGCAGGGCCGTCAC
>JAYUBO010000354.1:0-3167 GCA_043740815.1 Frankiales bacterium
TGCTGGGTCTGGGTTGGACCGCGTTCGCGGTGGTGCTGACCGTACGGCTGCTGTGGCCCGTCGGCGGCCGCCGCACCTCCCAGCACGCACGCGACGCCCAGCACGTCATGGCGCACTGGCAGCCCCCGTCTGACGGGACGCGATGACGGCCTCCCGGATCCGCATCGTGTCGGTGCTCCCTGGTCTGCTCGGCACCTATGGGGACGGTGGCAATGTCCTGGTCCTGGAGCGTCGCCTGGCGTGGCGAGACGTCGACGTCGAGGTGGTGACGACGACCGTCGACGACCCGTTGCCGGTCGAGGGTGACCTCTACGTCCTCGGGGGAGGGGAGGACGAGGCGCAGGTCCTCGCCCTCGGGCTGCTTCGTGGGCCCGGCCTCGCCTCCGTTCTGGAACGCGGTACGCCGGTGCTCGCCGTCTGCGCCGGTCTTCAGCTGCTCGGTTCGACCCTGGTGGTCGGCGACGGGACCGTCGTACCGGGGCTGGGCCTGCTCGACCTGAGCACAGGGCGGTTGGAGCGGCGTGCCGTCGGCGAGGTTATCGCCCGGCCGGGCCTAGGGCTGCCTCAGCTGACCGGGTTCGCCAACCATGGCGGTGCCACCGTCCTTGGCCCCGCTGCCCAGCCCTTCGCGCACGTGCTCTCCGGGCCGGGTAACGCCGGCCACGCCGACTCCGACGAGGGCGTGCTGCAGGGATCGGCCGTCGGCACCTACCTGCACGGCCCGGTTCTGGCCCGCAACCCGGCGCTGGCCGACCTGCTGCTCACCCGGGCTCATGGCGGGCCGCTGCCCGACCTGCCGGTGGGGCCACCGGAGGCGCTACACGCCGAGCGGCTCGCCGACCGCTAACCGTGCGGGAGGGTGACGACGAAGTGGCCGCCCGCGCCGGTAGCCACGCACTGCACCTCGCCACCTGCGGCCCGCGCGAGTCGGCGAGCCAGCGGCAGGCCGAGGCCGGCTCCGTCGTGACCGTCGTCGACGGCGTCGCGATAGCCCGGCTCGAACACCCGCCCGGGCTCGCTGACGCCCCTGCCGTCGTCGACGACGTCGACGTGCACGGCCTGCGCCGTCTCGGACACTCGCACCTTGACCAGGGCGTGGGCGTAGCGCATCGCGTTGTCCAGCAGGGGTCCGAGGACGCGTTCCAGGACAGCCGCCTCGACACCGGCGGCGATGGCAGTGCCCTCGACCGACACGGGGACGCGGGTCGTGCCCAGGCCGTCCGCGACCTCCTCGACGACGGTCCGGACGTCGCTGCTGCCCCGGTAGCGGGAGCTCTCCGCGCGCGCCGCCGTCAGGAGCGTCTCGAGGATCCGCTCCATCCTTCGCGCGCTGGTCGCAACCGACTCCATGGCGCGCACGGCGTCCTCCGGGCTGCGTTCACGGGTCACGAACAGCTCGGTCTCCGCGACGATGCCGGCCAAGGGCGTACGCAGCTCGTGGGAGATCTCGGCTGACAGGTCCTGCTCGCGGCGTAGCACGGCCGACAGCCGGTCGAGCAGATCGTCGAGGGTCTTGGCCAGCGCGGACAGCTCGCCGGGCCGGTCGTCCTCGCCGAACCGGCGAGCGGTCCCCTCGTTGGACCAGGCCCCGGCCTGCCGGGTCATCTCGGCGACCGGCTCGAGGGCCCGCTGGATAACCCTACGCGTGAGGCTGTAGACGACCACGAGCAACAGCAGGCCCAGCAGCACGGAGGCGACAAGGGTGTTGCGGGTGCTGCGCTTGTAGGCCTCGAGCGGGATCACGGCCACCACCGTGGCGACCTGCCGGTGGGCCAACCGGACGCCCAGGGAGTAGAGCTCCACCGGTTGCGGATCGTCCTGCTTGAGGACCTGGTCGTGGGTGCCGGCGAGACTTTCCGCGAGCCGCTGCAGGGGCGCCGAGCCGGGGGCCCGCTCGATCGCGGTCTTGCCCGCGAAGACCCAGATGCCGCTGTCGAGGGCCGCGTCCCCCGTGATGTCCGCCAGGACGATGGTCCCGTCGGAGCGGGCGCTGACGGTCGACGCCGCGGCGGCGGCCCGGGAACGCAGCACGTCTTCTGCCTGGGCGTCGAGCCGGCGTACCAGCAGGAGGTTGAAGGCGCCGGTGAGCAGGATCACCCATGCGGTGGCAACGACGAGAGCGGACAGGGCCAGGCGTCCGCGCAGGGTGGTCGGACCCCTCACAGGTTGGTCATGAGCTGAGGGCGCGGTAGCCCACCCCGCGGACCGTCTCGACCCGGTCGGTGGCGCCGACCTGCAGCAGCTTGCGCCGGACCCTCGCGATGTACTGGTCGAGGGTGTTCTCGTGCACGATCGCCCCGTCGGGCCAGCCGGCGCGCAGCAGCTCGCGACGGCGCACGACCTCGCCAGGACGGCCAAGCAGCGCCGCGAGCAGACGGAACTCTGTCGGCGACAGCGGAGCGGTCAGCTCGCCCAGGGACAGCGCGTGCCGGACGGGGTCGAGGGCCAAACCGCTGCTGGTGGACGTGCTGGTCGTCTCACTGCGCCGCAGAAGCACCCGAAGGCGGGCCATCAGCTCCGAGAGGTGGAAGGGCTTGGTGAGGTAGTCGTCCCCGCCCGCCGCGAAGCCGGCGAGGCGTTCGTGCACTGCGTCCTTGGCTGTCAGGAACAGCACCGGCGCCATCACCCCACGTGCCCGCAGGGCCAGACAGACGTCGCGGCCGTCGGCATCGGGCAGGCCGATGTCGAGGACGACGACCGAGGTCTGCTCGGTGGCGCTGGCGAGGGCAGTGCGGCCGTCCCCCGCGGTG
This sequence comes from Frankiales bacterium, assembly GCA_043740815.1. Lineage (GTDB taxonomy): Bacteria > Actinomycetota > Actinomycetes > Mycobacteriales > SCTD01 > RYN-111. The sequence goes on from JAYUBO010000354.1 coordinate 2,751, forward strand.
ATGACGTCCAGGCCCTCCTCGCGCAAGGCCCTGGCCACGACATCGCGTAAGGCGTGGTCGTCCTCGACGAGCAGCACAGTGGCCATAGCACATAGCATCGCAGGCCTCTGGAGCTGGCCACGAAACCTGGCCAGGCGCTGTCAGGTTCGGGTCAGCGGCCCCGTGGGGTCTGGCCGTGTTTGGAGGTTTCCTACAACGTCTGCGCGTGCATCCGGTGAGGGACGGAAAGGACAGCCTGGCCGTACTCCGGCAAGGTGAGGGGGTGACCTCCATGATCTCGCGGCCCGCCGCTGCGGCGACCCTTGCCGAGCACCTGACGGCCCGCCTGGAGACAGCGCTGGAGGCGCACCTCGAGCGTGCCCAGATGTGGTACCCCCACGAGTACGTGCCGTGGGGTCGGGCGAAGGACTTCCAGGA
>JAYUBO010000355.1:0-8004 GCA_043740815.1 Frankiales bacterium
GACCAGGTGGCCGAAGTGGAGCGCTTCCTGAGTCTCGGCGCGCACCACGTGGGTCTCGACCAGGAGCAGCAGCCCTGGGTCGTGTTGGCCGATCCCGAGGGCAACGAGTTCTGCGTGTTGTCAGCACGACGACCCGGTTAGCGCCTCAGGCCGAGGGAGCTTCGTCGTTCAGGACGCCGAACGGTCGCGGACCTGCAGGACCTGGATCTGCACGATGAGGTCCTCGGCAAACCGGTAGGCCGCCAGCCACTCGACCGCGCTCGCCGTCGGCGCCGCTTCGGGTCGGTCGGGATCGGCGGCCAAGACCGTTCCCCCGGCATGGGCGTGGACGACGACGACGTCGCCGACTCCGAGGGTGGACTGCACGTCGATACGCCAGGTGGGCCGCGACCGCGCCTGCCAGCGGTAGAAGTCCATGAGCGACTCGCGGTCCGCAGGCCACCCGAAGCCCGATCCGCGGTAACCGGGCAACACCAGCCGGCCGACCTCCGCAAGGTCGTGCTGGTTGACGACCCGATCGAGGTACCCGCGAACCCGCTGCGACAGCGTTTGCTCCTGCACACCGCGACGCTACGCCGACCCGGTCCACCTGATGCGGTTCTCAGGTGACGGTGAGCTTCTGCGTGCCGAGCAGCAGGGCGCCCCCGGACCGCGGCGCGAGGTAGACCGACAGCACATGCGCCCCAGCCGGTACGGCGAGGCGCAGGGTGCCGTGGGCCTTGCAGCCGGCGAGCCGGACGGGACCGTCGAGCAGGCCGGTCTGCGGGGAGACGGGTCGGGTCGAGGTGTCGATCCCGAAGACGACGGAGCTGTCCGCGTCGCCGGCCGCCGACCAGGTCAGCACGTCACCGGAGGCGACGGTCGTGGCGCTGACGTGGAAGGTCGGCCTGGTGCAGGATCCGGGCTCGGGAACCCGACCGCCGTCCTGACCGGTCCGGAACAGGCCGACCGCCACGACCACGAGGACGAACAGGCCGAGCAGTTTCTTGGTCGTGACGGTGCGTGGGTTGGGCGGCAACGGCTCGAAGGCCGCCAGCTCGGGGTCGCTGCGGCGGGCCCCGAGGTCATAGGGGTCGAAGGCCTCGGGCTGGTCCCTGCGCCGGACCACTACGCCGTCGGAGGCGCCGTCGGGGGCGCTGTCGGAGGTATCGCCTCTGCGACAGGCGGAGTGGGCGGCCCCACCTGCTGGTGCTCCGACAGGCCACCGGGAGCGTCACCCGGCGTCGTACCCACCACCTGAGCCCCGAGGTCGGGGGGGCTGGCTGCCTGAGCCAGCGACGGGGTGTCGGCTACGGCGGTGGCCTCGGGCGTAGCCAGCTCGGGGGCAGGAGCCCCTGCTCCAACCAGGACGGGAGCCTTCAGCGACCGGGCCAGGATCTGGGAGACATCCAGGACCTGCACGTGCTCCCTGGCCTCGCCGGACTGCTGCTTGGCCGTAAGGGCGTCCGACAGCATCGTGATGCAGAACGGGCAGGCGGTGCTGATGATGTCGGTCTGGAGGGTGAGGGCCTCCTCGGTGCGCTCCACGTTGATGCGCTTGCCGATCTTCTCCTCCATCCACATGCGTGCCCCGCCGGCCCCGCAGCAGAAGCCGCGCTCCTTGCACCGGGGCATCTCGGTGGTGGTCAGGCCCTGGATGGCCGACAGGATCTCGCGGGGGGGCGTGTAGACCTTGTTGTGTCGGCCGAGGTAACAGGGGTCGTGGTAGGTGACGCTCTGGTCGACCGGGGTGATCGGGACCAGGTGGCCCTGTTCGATGAGCTTGCCGAGCAGCTGCGTGTGGTGGACGACCTCGTAGTTGCCGCCGAGCTGTGGGTACTCGTTGGCGATCGTGTTGAAGCAGTGCGGGCAGGTCGCGACAATCTTGACGTTGTTCTCGCGGGTGGCGCCGACGCTGTTGAGGACCTCGATGTTCTGCTGCGCCAGCATCGAGAAGACGAACTCGTTGCCGAGGCGGCGGGCGGGGTCACCGGAGCACGACTCCTGCGAGCCCAGGACGGCGAACTCGACGCCGGCGATGTGGAGCAGCTCGGCGAACGCGCGGGAGACCTTCTTGGAGCGGTCCTCGAGGCCACCGGCGCAGCCGACCCAGAACAGGTACTCGACCTCGTCCGGGATGGTCCCCTCGACGACCCGGACGTCGAAGGACAGCCCGTCCATCCAGTCGGTGCGCGAGGAGTTGTTCATGCCCCACGGGTTGCCCTTGTTCTCCAGGTTGCGCAGCATCACACCGGCCTCAGAGGGGAACGCGGACTCGATCAGGACCTGGTAGCGGCGCATGTCGAGGATGTGGTCGACGTGCTCGATGTCGACGGGGCACTGCTCGACGCAGGCGCCGCAGGTCGTACAGGACCACAGGACGTCGGGGTCGATGACCCCGCCCTGCTCAGCGGTGCCGACGAGCGGGCGTTCGTACTGGGCCCGGGTGGAGCCCACGATCCGGCCGTAGCCGGACTCGGGGACCTCGTGGCCCTCGACGACCTCGGTGGAGGCTGCCTCGAGCGTCTTGTCCTTGTCGCCCGCGAGCAGGTAGGGAGCCTTGGCGAACAGGTGGTCCCGTAGGTCCATGATGAGGATCTTGGGGGAAAGCGGCTTGCCGGTGTTCCACGCGGGACATTGCGACTGGCAGCGCCCGCACTCGGTGCAGGTGGCCATGTCGAGCATGGCCGACCAGGTGAAGTCCTCGATCTTGGAGACGCCGAACAGGTCCTTCTCCGGGTCGGCGTTCTCGAAGTCCAGGACCTGCCCGTTGCTCATCATCGGCAGCAGGGCACCCAGCGATACGCCGTCGGGGTTGCGCTTGGTGGAGACGTTGATCGGCGCCAGGAAGATGTGCAGGTGCTTGCTGTAGACGACGATCACCAGGAAGCCGAAGATCACCGCGATCTGGGCCAGGATGAAAGTGGTCTCGAGCACCAGGTTGGCGTTGTGGCCGAGCGGGTTCAGCGCCTTTGCCACGAGGTTGGACGTGAAGGTCCACCACACGTGGTCCTGGTAGGGGAACGTGCCGTTGTTGATTTGCGGGCCGCGGTAGGCGAACAGCGTGATCGCGACCATGCTGATCATGGCCAGCACCAGCCAGGCCGGCCCGGTGTGCGAGCCGTAGAAACGGCTCGAACGCGCGTTCTTGGCGGGGTCGTTCTTGCGCCGGATCCAGGCGAAGGTCGCGAGGCTGACCAGCAGCAACGTCCCGATCAGGTCCTCGAGGAGCCCGACGACGCGCCACTGGCCGATGATCGGGAGGGAGAAGTGCGGGTCGAAGAGCGCGCCGACGGCCTCGATGATCGTCAGCGTCAAGATGATGAAGGCCCAGAACGTCACGAAGTGCGCGATGCCGGGGACGCTCCACTTGAGCAGCCGCTTCTGGCCGAAGACCTCGACGAACTGCAGGCCGATCCGCTTGTTCACTCCCTTCAGACGGCCGGGGCTCGGCTGCCCGCTGCTGATGAGCTGGAAGAGGAACAGCGCGCGCCGGCCGGCGATGGCCAGGCTGATCGCCATGATTGCCAGACCGACGACGAGCCGGATGATCTGGTCGGTGTCCAACGCGTTCCTCCTGTGGCGGTGTGCCCCTGACCACGCCAGCTCGGGGCGCCTGCACGACTGCTCGCGAGCCTATGCGCGCGCGTTCAAAAGCATATGGCGGGACCGGCTGAGCTGCTACTCGTGGGTAACTTAAAAGGTCCGGCACTCCGTCACACCACTAGCGAAGCAGGGACCCGCCTACCCGCCACAGCAGCGTGGCGACCAACACCGTCAGGGGGAAGGCCAGCAGCAGGGCGAGGACCAGCGCGAGCAGCCTGGTGCCGAGATGGGGTCCGCCCTGGGGAGAGCGCAGCTCGCGAAGCACCCAACAAGCATCCCACGAGTCGTCCGGGCAGGCGCAGCGCTCACCATGGTTGAGTCGGGAACACTCAACCTGGGTGGATGGTTACGAGAGGTATCAGCTAACCTGAGCGCACTGCACTCACGTCCCGACATCGAACGTCCTGACACCGAAGGAAGAACACCATGGCACGAGCGGTCGGCATCGACCTCGGCACCACCAACAGCGTCGTCAGCGTCCTTGAGGGTGGCGAGCCTACGGTCATCGCCAACGCCGAAGGATCGCGAACCACCCCGTCCATCGTGGCCTTCGCCAAGAACGGCGAGGTCCTCGTCGGTGAGGTGGCCAAGCGCCAGGCCGTCACCAACGTCGAGCGCACCATCCGCTCCGTCAAGCGGCACATGGGCACCGACTGGACCTTCACGTTGGAGGGTGAGTCGCCGGCGAAAACGTTCACCCCCCAGCAGATCAGCGCCTTCGTCCTGCAGAAGCTCAAGCGCGACGCTGAGGCCTACCTCGGTGAGCCCGTCACGGACGCGGTTATCACCGTCCCGGCGTACTTCTCCGACCACGAGCGCACAGCGACGAAGGAGGCCGGCGAGATCGCGGGCCTCAACGTCCTGCGCGTCGTCAACGAGCCGACCGCTGCCGCCCTCGCCTACGGCCTCGACAAGGGCGACAAGGAGGAGACCATCCTCGTCTTCGACCTCGGGGGCGGGACCTTCGACGTGTCGCTGCTCGAGATCGGCGACGGCGTCATCGAGGTCAAGGCAACCTCCGGCGACAACAAGCTCGGTGGTGACGACTGGGACAACAAGCTGGTCGACCACCTGGTCAAGACCTTCAGCAACCAGAACGGCATCGACCTGTCCAAGGACAAGATGGCGATGCAGCGGCTGCGTGAGGCATCGGAGAAGGCCAAGATCGAGCTGTCCTCCAGCCAGGCGACCTCCATCAACCTGCCCTACATCACGGCCGGCTCCGACGGTCCGCTGCACATGGACCTGCAGCTGACCCGCGCGGAGTTCCAGAAGCTCACGCAGGAGCTGCTCGACCGTTGCAAGGCTCCCTTCCACAACGCCATCAAGGACGCCGGTATCCCGCTCGGCAACATCCACCACGTCGTCCTGGTCGGAGGCTCGACCAGAATGCCGGCCGTCGTCGACCTGGTCCGGGAGCTGACCGGTGGCAAAGAGCCCAACAAGGGCGTCAACCCCGACGAGGTCGTCGCCATCGGCGCAGCCCTTCAGGCCGGCGTCCTGCGGGGCGAGGTCAAGGACGTCCTGCTGCTCGACGTCACGCCGTTGTCCCTGGGCATCGAGACCAAGGGCGGCATCATGACCAAGCTCATCGAGCGGAACACGACCATCCCGACCAAGCGGTCCGAGGTCTTCACGACGGCTGACGATAACCAGCCCAGCGTGCAGATCCAGGTCTACCAGGGCGAGCGGGAGATGGCGGTCTACAACAAGCGGCTCGGGATGTTCGAGCTGACCGGCCTCCCGCCGGCCCCCCGTGGTGTGCCGCAGATCGAGGTCGTCTTCGACATCGACGCCAACGGCATCGTGCACGTCTCCGCAAAGGACCTCGGCACCGGCAAGGAACAGTCGATGACCATCACCGGCGGCTCGGCCCTGCCCAAGGAAGACATCGAGCGGATGATGAAGGAGGCCGAGCAGTACGCCGAGGAGGACCACAAGCGTCGCGAGGAGGCCGAGACCCGCAACCAGGCCGAGGCCCTCGTCCACCAGACGCAGAAGTTCCTCGCCGAGAACGGTGACAAGGTCCCCGCCGAGGGCAAGGCAGACGTCGAGGCGGCGCTGACCGACCTGAGCGGTGTACTCGGCGGCAGCGACATCGCCGCGATCCGGGAGAAGTCCGAGACCCTCGCGAAGAAGAGCCAGGAGCTCGGCGGCGCCTTGTACGCACAGCAGGCCGCGGCCGGCGCCGACGATGCCCCCGGCGCGGACGGCCCGGCCGCTGATGAGGGTGTCGTCGACGCGGAGATCGTGGACGAGGAGCAGTGACCTCGCCCGACGACCCGCGGGAGGTGCAGGAGCCGATCGTCGTGCACGACAGACGCCGGATCGACCCCGACTCGGGGGCGATCCGCGACGTTACCGTCGAGCCCACCGCCGGCGAGCTGCCGCCCGAGCCGGACGCCCCCTCGGCGTCCCGGGAGGACGAGCTGCTTGGTGATCTGCAACGGGTGACAGCCGAGTACGCCAACTACCGCAAGCGGGTCGACCGCGACCGGGTCGTCGTCGTCGAGAGGGCGACGGCAGGGCTGCTCGAGTCGCTGCTGCCACTGCTCGACAACGTGGAGCTGGCCCGCCGGCACGGGGATCTCCACGGCGCCTTCAAGGGCGTCGGCGAGGGCCTCGAGCAGCTGGCGGACAGGCAAGGCCTCGAGCGGTACGGCGAGAAGGGTGACCCCTTCGACCCGGCAGTGCACCACGCCCTCGTTCAGGCCTCCGAGGACCCCGCGGCAGTCGTCACGGTCGTTGCCGAGGTCCTGCAGCCTGGCTGGCGACTACGCAGCGGTCGGATCCTGCGGCCGGCCGGGGTGGCGGTCAGCGAACCGGCTGCGGTGGCCCAGAGTCTCGACGTACCAGGGGACGCCGTCTTCGAGACCGACCAGCAGTAAGGGACAGGGACGCCGATGAGCGCGCGCGACTTCGTAGAGAAGGACTACTACGCCGCTCTCGGCGTCCCCAAAGACGCTGCGGCGCCCGACATCAAGAAGGCCTACCGCAAGCTGGCGGCTGCGCACCACCCCGATCGCAACCCAGGTGGGGAGGAGCGCTTCAAACAGGTCAGCGAGGCCTATGACGTCTTGTCCGACACCACCAAGCGCAAGGAGTACGACGAAGCCCGGTCGCTGTTCGGCTCGGGTGGACCTCGACCCGGCGCCGGGAGCTTCGACATGGGCGACATGTTCCAGGGTGGTGGCGGCTTCTCCGACGTGTTCTCGAACCTGTTCGGCGGCGGTGCCGGGGGCCGTCAGCGAGCCACGGCGCGGCGCGGTAGCGACCTCGAGACCTCGATCACGCTGCCGTTCGTCGACGCGCTCCGTGGCACCACTGCGCCGATCCGCATCACCAGCGACGGGGCCTGCGGGACCTGTCACGGCTCTGGAGCGGTCCCGGGCACGTCGCCGGAGACCTGCCCCGTCTGCCGTGGGCAGGGCGTCGTGTCCCGCAACCAGGGGTCCTTTTCGTTCGCGGAGCCGTGCACCACGTGTCGCGGCACCGGCAACGTCATCCCGACACCCTGCTCGACCTGCCGCGGCACGGGAGCGCAGACCAAGGAGCGCAGGCTGACCGTGCGCATCCCGGTAGGGGTCGACAACGGGCAGAAAATCCGGCTCAAGGGCAAGGGAGGCCCGGGCGAGCGAGGTGGTCCCGCGGGCGACCTGCTCGTGAAGGTGACGGTGACTCCCCACGCGGTGTTCGGGCGCAAGGGGGACAACCTGACGTTGACGGTCCCCGTGACCTACGCCGAGGCAGCCCTGGGGGCCAACGTCAGCGTCCCCACGATCGACGGGGAGGTCACGCTCAAGGTCGCAGCCGGCACCCGCTCGGGACGCACCTTTCGGGTCAAGGGCAAGGGCGTCCCGCTCAAGGCCGGTGCCGGTGACCTGCTGGTCACCGTCGAGGTGGATGTGCCGACGGAGCTGTCGACAGCTGAGCGGGAGGCGCTCGAGCGCTACGCCGCGCTGGCCGCCCACGGACCTCGTGACCACCTGAAGCAGGTGCGGCTGTGAACGAGGTGGACGCCGTGTTCGTCATCTCCGTCGCGGCTGAGCTCACCGGCATGCACCCGCAGACGTTGCGGCAGTACGACCGGCTCGGTCTGGTGACACCTGGCCGCACCGGCGGTGGAGGCCGCCGCTACTCCCAGCGCGATGTGGACCTGCTCCGCGAGGTGCAGCGCCTCTCGCAGGAGGAGGGCGTCAACCTGGCCGGCATCAAGCGGGTCATCGAGCTCGAGCATCAGGTCCTGGCTCTGCAGGAGCGGCTCGTGCAGCTGGCCCACGAGCTCGACGCGGCCCGGTCCGCTGTGGCCATCGCCCACGACACGGTGGTCGCCTCGATGCGCCGCGACCTCGTCCCGGTGCCGAAGCAGGCCCTGGTCGTGTGGCGCCCCTCGGGCTGACGCCTGAGGACTGGTAGGCC
>JAYUBO010000356.1:0-2956 GCA_043740815.1 Frankiales bacterium
AGCCGTTCCTTAATTTTTTCTATCGTCTGGATAAGGAGAGCTACACCCCGCAAGGCGAAGAACTCACACTCCAGCGGGATGATCACGCTGTGGGCAGCGGTGAGCGCGTTCACCGTCAGGAGCCCGAGCGAAGGCTGGCAGTCCATCAAGATGATGTCGTAGTCCTCCACGACCGGACCGAGGGCGCGGAGCAGCGTCTGCTCGCGGGCCACCTCGTTGACGAGCTGCACCTCAGCAGCGGACAGGTCGATGTTGCTCGGCAACAGGTCCATGCCGGCAACATTGGTCTTGAGCATCACGTCGTCGACCGAGACGTCGCGCTCCATGAGCAAGTTGTAGACGGTGCGGTCGAGCTGTAGCGGGTTGACCCCAAGACCGACTGACAGCGCGCCCTGCGGGTCGAGGTCGACAAGCAGCACCCGGCGACCCTGCTCGGCCAGCGCCGCGCCGAGATTGATCGTGGAGGTGGTCTTGCCGACACCGCCTTTCTGGTTGCACATGGCGATGATCCGCGCGGGACCGTGGCGCTCCAGGGCGGGTGGCTCAGGCAGGTACGGCAGCGGACGTCCCGTTGGCCCCCTCTCTCCGACGACGGGAGCGGGCTTTGTCGACATGCTCACAAGTGCACGTACCTTTCTAAAGACTGAGTGCTGTTGCGACTTGCCGCCCTGTGTCCTTGACGACGACGGGACTGTACGGCGTCAGTCAGTCGCGACACAACGTCACGGACAGATCTGTGGGCGACACGCCGTGCGACTGTGGACAACGCCCGTACCGGTGGGCCGGTGCGGGCGCTAGCACGAAAAAACGCCTTTGCCACCACAGCTCAGGCGCGAGCTCGGGGGTGAGCCCCGGCGTAGACCTCGCGGAGCCGGTCGACGGTCACCAGGGTGTAGATCTGCGTGGTCGTCACGGACGCATGCCCAAGCAGCTCCTGGACGACCCGCACATCGGCTCCGCCGTCGAGCAGGTGGGTCGCGAAGGAGTGCCGCAGGGTGTGGGGGGAGACCTCCACTGTCAGGCCGGCCCGGTCCGCGGCCGCCTTCAGGACCGCCCAGGCGCTCTGTCGCGACAGCGGCCCGCCACGCGCGTTGAGAAACAGCGCCGGCGTCCCCCGGCCCGCCACGGCCAGCGCCGGACGTCCCCGCACGACGTACGCCTCGACCGCCCGCAAGGCGTAGGACCCGACCGGCACGAGCCGTTGCCTGCCCCCCTTCCCGTCCAGCCGGACCAGCCCCTCGACGCGGTCGAGGTCGTCGAGGGCCAGCCCGACGATTTCCGAGATCCGGGCGCCAGTGCCATAGAGCAGCTCGAGCAGCGCCTGGTCGCGTAAGGACAGGGCCGTGTCGCCGGGGCCGGCCGCGGCGAGCAGTCGGGCGACCTCCTGCACCGAGATCGCCTTGGGGAGCCGGCGCGCGGGGGTGGGGGGCCGGACCCGGGCCGACGGGTCGAACACGGTCAGCCCCTCCCGCAGCGCGAAGCGGTGCAGACCTCGGACGGCCACCACGGTCCGGGCGGCCGAGGTCGCCGACAGCGGCGAGTGGTGCGCAGATCCCGCCCGCAGGGAGGCCAGGAACTCCGCGACCGACAGCTCGGTCACCTCCGACAGCGAGCAGACAGCGTCGGACGCGAGGAAGTCGACGTACCGGCGCAGGTCCCGCCGGTAGGACAGCAGCGTGTTGGCCGCGAGGCCACGCTCGACGGCCAGGTGGTCGAGGTAGGAGCCGACGACCCGTTCGACGCCGGGAACGCTCAGGCGAGGACCTCAGACCACGGCACCGTCGGAAGCCCGTGCGCCTCGGCGACCGGGGCATAGGTCAGCTTGCCACCGACCGTGTTGACCCCGAGGGCCAGCGCGGAGTCGGCCTTGACGGCGGCCCGGATGCCGCGGTCGGCGATCTCGACCGCGTAGGGCAGCGTCACGTTGGTCAGCGCGTAGGTGGAGGTGTTGGGGACGGCGCCGGGCATATTGGCGACGCAGTAGAACAGCGAGCCGTTGACCTCAAACGTCGGGTCGGAGTGCGTCGTGGGTCGGGTCGACTCAAAGCAGCCGCCCTGGTCGACCGAGATGTCGACGAGCACCGAGCCCTGCTTCATCCGGCCGACGAGGTCGTCGGAGATCAGCATCGGTGCCTTCGCGCCGGGGACCAGCACCGCTCCGATGACCAGGTCAGCGTCCAGCACGGCCCGTTCGATCTCGTAGGTGTTGGACGTGACGGTCTGCATGTGGCCCTGGTAGATCCGGTCCACCTCGCGCAGCCGGTCGACGTTCTTGTCGAGCAGCAAGACCTCGGCCTGCATGCCGAGGGCGATCGCGGCAGCGTTGAGTCCGGACACGCCGGCGCCCAGGACGACGACCTTCGCGGCGTAGACGCCCGAGACCCCACCCATCAGGACGCCGCGGCCACCGGCGGCGCGTTCCAGGCAGTGCGCACCGACCTGCGGCGCCATCCGACCGGCCACCTCCGACATGGGGGCGAGCAACGGCAGCGACCTGTCGGGTCGCTGCACGGTCTCGTAAGCGACTGCCGTCGTACCCGACGCGAGCAGCGCGTCGGTGCAGGCCCGCGAGGCAGCCAGGTGAAGGTAGGTGAACAGCACCTGGTCGGCGCGCATCCGGTGGTACTCCTCCGCCACCGGTTCCTTGACCTTGAGCACCAGGTCACCGGTCGCCCACACGTCGTCGGCGTGGCCGAGGATCGTCGCGCCCGAGGCGACGAACTCGTCGTCGGTGATCGAGGAGCCGACACCGGCGTCCTTCTCGATGAAGACCTCATGACCGTGCGCGACCAGCTCATGCACGCCCGCGGGCGTGATGGCTACCCGGTACTCGTGATTCTTGACCTCGCGTGGAATCCCGACGCGCATCCTGATCAACTCCTGTCGTGCAGGTCAGAGGGGGTACGACGCCTTCGTCCTGAGCCGGGTCCGGCGAGGGACCACGACCAGACCGACA
>JAYUBO010000357.1:0-9159 GCA_043740815.1 Frankiales bacterium
ACAATGTATGATGCTCGCACCCTTCATAGCCGAGAAGTTCTCTCACGCGTCGTGGAAGCATTCGGTGACCGGGTCTTCCACACCGTCATCAGTCGGACCATCCGGTTCCCGGAGACCACTGTGGCGGGCGAGCCGATCACGTCCTATGCCTCCACCTCTTCGGGGGCCATCGCCTACCGCGCCCTGGCCAAGGAGGTGCTGGCCCGATGAGTCGCCGCATCGCGCTTCCGGGCGCTGACGAGCTGTTCCGCTCGACGGGGGCTGGGGACTTAAGTGAAGACTCCTCTGGTCTGGATCAGGCCGGCGAGGTCGCCACGCCGCTCGCTCGACAGGGCGCCACCGGTGACGTCCGGGGTGCCGAGGCCCGGCAAGCAGGTCGTGCGTCGCAGAGCGAGCAGGGTCGTCGGGCAGACCTCGGCGAGGGAACCGCTGAGCTGCAGGTTGGCTCACAGTCTGCCGCGTGGCCGGTGTCGTCGCGGGACACCGACGGGTTGGAGGAGGCGTCCAACACAGTTCGCCCGACCTCGCGTCGGCGCCCCCGGGCCGTCGCGGACCGGCGGCCAAGTGGGCGCGAGCGACACGACGAGAAGATCACGGTCTACGTGTCACCGGACGAGCTCATGGACCTCGAACATGCCCGTTTGATGCTGCGTGGGGATCATGGGCTACCGGTTGACCGCGGGCGGGTCGTCCGCGAGGCGTTGGCCGTCGTGCTTGCCGACTTCGAGGCGAAGGGCGAGGCCAGCATCCTGGTGCGCCGTCTGCGCGGCCGCTGACGTGCTCTACGCGCTCGCGCACCCGGCCGCGCTGGGCGTACTGCTGCTGTCGTTCGTGGGGGGAGTCACGCTCCACGGGTGGGTGCAGAGTGTGGTCGCCGATCGGCTTGGTGATCGTCGCCCGAGACAAGAAGGTCGAGTAAAGCCTGACCCTCGACGTCACCTCGATCCTTTTGGATGTGTAGCGGCTGCTATTTCAGGGCTCGGATGGGCAAGACCGGTGGAGGTTCTGGACAGGCGACGCCGAGGTGCGGGTGTTGCCGACACTCTCGCCGTCACCCTCGCCGTCACCCTCAGCGGGCCCGCAGCCAATCTGTTGCTGGGAGCAGGACTGCTCCTGGCATTCCGCGCCAGCGCCGACTTCGGCGTTGAAGCAGGCTTGGCATCCTTTTTGCAGCACGGAGTGTCGCTGTCCTCGGCCCCGGGGCAGATCGCGCTGCTTCTGGGTGGTGCCTCACAGCTCTACCTGGGTGCGCTCAGCCTCGTTCCCTTACCGCCCTTGGACGGTGGACGGCTGTTGTTCGCCCTTTCGCCGCAGACGCCCGGCTGGCAGAAGGCCCAGCACTACCTGGTGGAGCAGAACATCGGCATCGCCGTCTTGTTGGCACTGCTTCTCATCCCGCTCGGAGGCCCACTCCCGCTGCTTCCCCAGGTGCTTGACGCCGTGCTCGGTCCGCTCATCAGGGTGCTCACGGGTGGCTGAGACCATGGCCGACGAGCACGACACTGAGCTCGGGCCGCCCTCGGTAGGTGGAGTCACCCCTGCGACGGGCCGACCATCCGGCGTACCGGGGAGCGGTGTTGAGCACAGGGACGGGCCGCGGGCAGGGTTCCGGGTTCGGCTGGACGTGTTCGAAGGGCCTTTCGACCTGCTTCTCGGGCTGATCAGCAAGCATCAGCTTGACGTCACCGACGTGGCGCTGTCGAAGGTCACCGACGACTTCATCGCGCATATCCGCAGCCTCGGAGCAACGTGGGACCTGGGGATGGCGACCGAGTTCCTTGTCGTCGCGGCGACGCTGCTCGATCTCAAGGCCGCCCGCCTCCTGCCCGGGGCCGAGGTGGAGGACGAGGAGGACCTTGCGCTCCTGGAGGCACGGGACCTGCTGTTCGCCCGGCTGCTGCAGTACCGCGCGTACAAGCTCGCAGCCGCACACCTGGAGGGCCTGCTGGCGGAGGAGTCCCATCGCTACCCGCGGCAGGTGGCCCTCGAGCCGCAGTACGCCGGGCTGCTCCCTGAAGTGCTGCTCGGGCTGGGACCGGGGGAGTTCGCCCTGCTGGCCGCAAAGACCCTGGCGCCGCGTGCCGAGGAGCTCGTTGCTGTAGACCACGCGCACGGCGGCACGGTGAGCGTCCGCGAGCAAACCGCCCTGCTGCATGAGCGGCTCCGCCGCGCTGGGGGCGCGAGCTTCCGACACCTGACGTCCGACTGCCATGGCACGCTCGAGGTCGTGGCCAGGTTTTTGGGGCTGCTCGAGCTCTATCGCGAGGGGCTGGTGTCCTTCGAGCAGGCCGAGGCGTTGGCTGAGCTCCGCGTGCGCTGGACCGGCCCTGCGCTGGGCGAGGACAGTAACGACGTGGCCGCCGCGGCCGCAGCGGGTGCCGAGTGGGACGAAGCGGTCCCTGAGGCTTGGGAGGCGCCGCACGGACAAGGCGACACCGCGGGCAGCGACCATGGTGAGTCGAGTCGGGAGCGACAAGCCCGGCAGACCCACGACGAAAAGGGAGCGGTATGACCGACGAGCGACCACCCGCTGGAGGCCTTGACCCGTCGCGGCGCCCGGTGGAGCCGGCTGCTGTGCCGAGGCATGACGCCCTCATAGCCGCGGCCTCTGAGTCCGCTGACGTCTTCGTCACCACTGACGGCAGACAGAGCACTCGGCCAGCTGACCTGGAACACGGCGCCCCTGAGCTGGTCCTTGATGGTTCTGGGAGCGCGTTGCCGGCGGCTGATCCGCCCCTGTCGGCCGTCGTGGAGTCGGTGCTGCTGGTCACCGACGTGCCGGTTGCCTCCGTCACCCTGGCGCAGGTGGTCGATCGACCTGCCGCGGAGGTGGACGCTGTCCTGCATGCACTGGCACAGGAGTACGCGGCGTCCGGCCGTGGCTTCGAACTGCGCCAGGTGGCAGGCGGATGGCGATTTTACACGCGGTCCGATTGCGCACCGTACGTCGAGCGCTTCCTCGTAGACGGCCAGCAGGCCCGACTCACTCAGGCAGCCCTTGAGACGCTCGCGGTCATCGCCTACCGGCAGCCGGTCACCAGGCAGCGGGTGAGCGCGGTCCGCGGAGTCAACGTCGACGGCGTCGTTCGGACACTGATCGCCCGCGGACTCGTGGTCGAAGCCGGCCCTGACGAAGACACGGGCGCCACCCGGTACCGCACCACGCTGTATCTTCTCGAGCGGCTCGGACTTCAGTCACTCGACGAGCTGCCCTCGCTTGCTCCACTACTGCCTGAGGTCGACGAACTCACGTCTGACTCATCCTCCACCTGAGATGGCGACATGAACGACGAAGGTATTCGGCTCCAGAAGGTCCTCGCTGCCGCGGGAATGGGCTCCCGCCGAGCGTGCGAGGTCCTCATCGCCGAAGGTCGAGTATCTATCGATGGGGCGCCCGTGCTCGAGCAGGGACGCCGAGTCGACCCCGAGACGGCCGTGATCCGCGTTGACGGGCTGCGCGTCACCACTTCGACCACCCGCGTGTACCTGGCACTGAACAAGCCCAGGGGGATGGTCTCGGCGATGTCGGACCCGGATGGCCGGGCCACCGTTGGCGATCTGGTCAGCGACCGGAAGCAACGGTTGTTTCACGTCGGACGGCTCGACGCCGACACTGAGGGACTGCTGCTGCTGACCAACGACGGCGAGTTGGCGCACCGCTTGTCCCACCCCTCCTTCGAGGTACCCAAGACCTACCTGGCGGAGATCATCGGGCCGGTTCAGCGCGACGTCGGCAAGCGCCTGCGCGCCGGGATTGTCCTTGAGGACGGCCCCGTCAAGGTCGACAGCTTCAAGCTGGTCGACAGCGCTGCCAACAAGGTCCTCGTCGAGGTGGTCCTGCACGAAGGCCGCAAGCATGTCGTCCGGCGGCTGCTCTCCGAGGTCGGGCATCCGGTGCAATCCCTGGTCCGCACCGCGATTGGCCCTGTCTACCTCGGTTCCCACCGCCCCGGCCGGTTGCGCAACCTCTCGCCTCAAGAAGTTGCTGCGCTGTACGCCCTGGTCGGGCTCTAAGCGCGGTTGCTTCCCTCCCGACGGTCGGTGCGAGCCTTGCACCCGCTTGACGGCCAATGATCAGAAGGCATCTGGGTCTGCGTCGTGAGGCGATGCCCGCATTCGGGCTTGTGCTGAGCGCGTAAGCGGACGCCCGCGAGATGTTCGATGCGCTGCGGTGCTGAAGACAGCCTTGGCATTTGCGGGGCAACCGGACAGTCGACACGCCGCGCCTCGGGTCTGGCGGGTGGTCTGCGGCGGTGGCGAGAGCGGTTCACATCCATATTTGTTTCTCTTTTCGTCAGGTAAATGTTTCATCTAGAAGTCGATATAACGAGGTAGTGAAGCCGAGCAAGCAGCCACGCCAGAGGGCGGTGAGGCAGGCTCCATGACATCACTACGGTGCTGCGGCTTGTCGATATATCCATCCTGACGTCGGATGCGAGCACTTGCTGCTATTACTTGCTGGCACGGTAAGTCAATAAATTAGTAAACAAATGGATCCTGTAAACGTTTCTTCTATAGAGTGGGCAAGCTGCAGTAAGACACACCGACATCAAGCTTCGCCTCTCAAGGACTTGGCCGATAGAGTGATGATCTGCCGCCGGGTCAGACCGGGTCATGCTGAGGGGCGACGAGCGCGGAGTGGCAACATGACCGGGTCCGGGACGCTGGCGGCGAAGCGGAGCGATGCATACCCAACAGGTGTCACCGCTTCCACCGAACCATCCCGAAAGGCTGTGGGCTGGGAGCTCTGCGACGTCGTTATGACGGCAGTGAACCGCCATCAGAAGAAGGTCCAGGCGAGGGGCAGCAGGGCCCGGCGCCTGTGGCCTCGTACCTGTCGGCCCAGTGAGAAAGAACGGTTGGTGACACCAATTCTGCGCGTGCACAGGACGCACGCCACGGACGGTGTGCCTCCTGGCAGACACGCCCCCATGCCCGGCCGCGCGATGGTCAGCAGCCGTCGTGGCTGACGTCCTCATCGTCGGCTCGGGTCTCATCGGGGCCAGCATCGGCCTGGCCTTGCGGGGCGGAGCTGATGTCGTGCTTCACGATCAAGATGCAGCGACAGCTGCCCAAGCCATGGCTCGTGGGTCCGGCCGGCTGTGGGACGGCTTGGAGACTGCGCAGACCGTGGTGGTCGCTGTCCCACCCAGTCGCACCGCTTTGACACTTGGGCAATTCCAAAGTCGCAATATTGGCCGCACGTATACACATGTGGCTTCTATCCAGTCTCAGGTTCAGGAAGAGGTCGAAAAGCTGGGCTGCGATCTGTCGACGATCGTGGGAGGTCATCCGCTGGCCGGTCGCGAGACGTCCGGTCCGCAGGGCGCCTCAGCCGATCTGTTCGTGGGCCGTACCTGGGCGCTCTGCCCGAGTTCGGCAAGCTCCGCGCAGGCGCTTGCCGACGTACGCGGCGTGGCGGAGGGATGCGGCGCGACGGTCGTCGAGCTAGGTGCGCGCGTGCACGATGCTTCGGTGGCGCTGCTTAGCCACCTCCCGCAGGTCGCGGCCTCGGCGCTTGCGGGCTTGCTGGCACCGGTTGTCGCTGGCCAGGCCCCGGTTGGATCGACGCGGGGCGTCGTTTCTCCTACCGCGCTCTTCTCGGGCGACCCCGGCCTCGGCCTGTCCCTTTCCGGCCCAGGTCTGGTCGACACAACGCGACTAGCCGCCAGTGACCCCACCCTGTGGGCGGAGATCCTTGTGCTCAACGCCGCGGAGGTGGCGCCCGCCGTCCGCCGACTCGCGGACAGTCTCGGGGCCCTCGCCGACGATCTGGAGGTCGGAGAGCCCGACCGAGACCGCTTTGCAGCCGTGTTGGAGTTCCTGCGGCGCGGCAACCAGGGCCGAGCCCTCGTCCCCGTCAAGCGTGGTGAGGTGTCCGAGGCGTTCGGGAGGGTTCGCGTCAGCGTCGACGACCAACCGGGACGGTTGGCTGGACTGCTCACCGCCGCGGGAGATGCCGGCTGCAACGTCGAAGACGTCCACGTGGAGCACGTACCCGGCCGCCCGCAGGGGCTTATCGAGCTCGTGGTCGCGACGTCCGCGGTCGGGTATCTGGGCGACGCTCTGCGCGCCGCGGGCTGGCACGTCATGGGCGAGCTCTGACAGCGCACCAGGCCAGCTGCGCGATGACAGCCCTAGTGATAACAACTTATCGACACCAATGGGCGTCTTGTTTAGCGACAAAGTTCTTCCTTGCTTCATCGATGGAGCGGTGCTGCGGCCTTCTCGGACGGTGCGGGCTGTGTGCCGATGCGGCTGCCGAACGCGGCTAGGCTCCGGGACGCGGTGCGCCTGGACTTCGCCAGGGCACTGCGACGGCTCGTCACCCGGCGAACGAGAGCAGGAGTACACCCGTGGCCTCGTCGCAGAACGGCATCCCCTCGGCGGCTGAGCTGGAGAACGTCATCGCGCTCGACGGCCCTGCGGGTACCGGTAAGAGCAGCGTCAGTCGGTGCACGGCTCTGGCCCTTGGATGGCGCTTCGTTGACACCGGGGCGACGTATCGGGCTGCTGCCTTGGCGGTCCTACGGGCTGGGATTGATCCTGAGGACGCTGACGCGGTGATCCGCGAAGTGCGCGGTGCGAAGGTGGGCCTGGTCACTGACCCCCAGGCACCCTCAGTGCTGCTGGATGATGAGGACGTCTCGCGGGAGATCCGCTCTGCCGAAGTGACCGCAGCCGTGAGCGCGGTCAGCGGCGTGCCGGCCGTGCGGGCACTCATGGTCGAGTTGCAGCGGGCTGCGGCTGGCCGACGGGGCGCAGTCGTCGAAGGGCGCGACATCGCGACGGTCGTCGCGCCGCATGCGGTGCTCAAGGTGTACCTCGACGCCCGTCCAGAGGTGCGCGCGCGGCGCCGGGCAGGTGAGCTCACCTCGCTCGGACCCGTGGTCGGGGGGGAGAGCGTCACGGCTGTGCAGGCGGCCCTTATCCAGAGAGACAAGCGTGACGGCCAGACGAACAAGCTCGCGGCGTCTGATAATGCAGTTCACATCGATACATCTGACCTCAGTCTTGAGCAGGTTGTTGCGGTCGTCGTCGGTCTTGCTCGAAGCAGAGGGGTTCGCCCGGCACACTGGACGGCGTGACGCCGGGTGACTGCCTTCCCGAGAACCCGCGAGCAGAACTCATGCCCGCGGCTCTGCCCGACGACCCCCTCGTCGGAACGTGGTCGTCCTGATCGGGCGGCTCTCAAGGCCTCCCGCTCGCCGACGGAATGCGCTGAGCGTCTTTCCCGAAGGCACGCGGGGTTGGGACTTTCGAACAGGTACTGACGGCCTCGCGTACCCGGCTCGGTGCGGCGGCGCCCGGTCGACAGCTTGGCGGTCCTCCGGACGGCCGAGGCGATCCCACACGACGGCAACTGCCGCGTGTGCGCAGCCGTGCCACGCTGGTGTTCGCGGTGGCGGTGAGGCTCGCCGTCGACGGCGACCCACGCGCACGCCGTACCGTGGGGGCTGCAGCGGAGCAGCTGTGCCTGATCTTGGTGGCGCAGTTGCATGCCGCCGGCGAGGCCACCGGGCACGCGCCACCGCCGCAGAGCCTCGAAGGGACAGCATGACCGAGAACGAAGCACCACAGCCGGTGCTTGCCGTGGTGGGTCGACCGAATGTAGGTAAGTCAACTCTGGTCAACCGCATCATCGGGCGACGCGAGGCTGTGGTGGAGGACGTCCCCGGCGTGACCAGGGACCGGGTCACCTATGACGCGACGTGGCGCGGACGGCGGTTCACCGTGGTCGACACCGGCGGCTGGGACCCGGACGCCGTCGGGCTCGCCGTAGCGGTCAGCGCCCAGGCCGAGGTCGCCATCGCGGCCGCGGACGCGGTCCTGTTCGTCGTCGACAACGTCATCGGGGCCACCGACGCGGACGAGGCCGTCATCAAGGTGCTGCGGCGTACCAAGAAGCCGGTGGTCCTCGCTGCCAACAAGGTCGACGACGAGCGTGGGGAGTCCGACGCGGCGGCGTTGTGGTCCTTGGGCCTCGGCCAGCCGTACGTCGTCAGCGCGTTGCACGGCAGGGGGAGCGGAGACCTGCTCGACGCGATTCTCGACGCGCTGCCCGAGACGCCGGCGGAGCGCTTCGAACACGAGGAGGGACCGCGGCGGGTCGCGCTCCTCGGACGGCCCAACGTCGGCAAGAGCTCTCTGCTCAATCGGCTCTCCGGTGAGACCCGGGCACTCGTCGACAGCGTCGCCGGCACCACACGCGACCCCGTCGACAGCCTGGTGGAAGTAGGTGGGGAGATATGGAAGTTTGTCGACACGGCGGGGTTGCGGAGGCGCGTCAGCCACGCCAGTGGGGCGGAGTACTACAGCAGCCTGCGCACCCAGTCCGCGTTGGATGCGGCGGAGGTTGCGGTCGTGCTGCTCGACGCGAGCGAGCCGATCAGCGAGCAGGACCAGCGGGTGATCGCCATGGTGGTCGAAACCGGTCGCGCCCTGGTCATCGCCTTCAACAAGTGGGACCTCGTCGATGAGGACCGCCGCCTGGCGATCGCGAAGGAGATCGATCGCGAGCTGGCCCGGGTCGCCTGGGCACCGCAACTGAACGTCTCGGCCCTCACCGGGCGCTCGGTCGACAAGATCGCCAAGGCCCTGCACACCGCCCTCGACGGATGGGAGACCCGGATCCCCACCGCGCGCCTCAACCAGTGGATCTCCGATCTGGTTGCGGCAACGCCGCCACCGGTCCGCGGCGGCAAGCAGCCCAAGGTGCTGTTCGCGACGCAGGCCGGGACCCGGCCGCCGCGCTTCGTACTGTTCACCAGCGGCTTCCTCGAGGCCGGCTACCGCCGCTACATCGAGCGCAAGCTCCGCGAGGACTTCGGCTTCGCCGGCACGCCCGTTGAGGTGAGCGTCCGCGTAAGGGAGAAGAACAAGAAGTCCTGACCCGGGTGCTGACCCTGCTACTGTTCGCAGGCTTCCGGAGGCGACTTCGGGCGCGGGCTGTAGCGCAGCTTGGTAGCGCACTTGACTGGGGGTCAAGGGGTCGCAGGTTCAAATCCTGTCAGCCCGACATTTCGTCCCAGGTCGGAGCTATTCGCACAGCTCCGACCTGGGACGCAAGCGCGGAACTCGCCGCTGGAGGGCCCACAACGCGACCTCGTTGTCGGGTCTCGTTGTCTGGTGCGGGGGTTAGCCGACCTCCTCGGCCAG